>CAZLGP010000145.1:0-22533 GCA_964558905.1 uncultured Thermoanaerobaculia bacterium
TCTGGAAGAAGAGCACCGCAGGCCGCCGATCGCGGCGCGCGCGGATGGGTCTTTCCTGGTTCGCGGCACGGTGAGGCTCGGCGAGATCGGCAAACGGATGGGCATCCCGCTGGAAGACGCGCGAGTCGACACGGTGAGCGGCCTCGTTCTGGCGGAGCTGGGGCGGCCCGCTCGGGAGGGTGACTCGCTGCGATACCGCGGTCTCAGAATCGAGGTGGCCGAAACGATCGGGCGCGGTGTGCTGTCGGCGGTGATCACCCGCGAGGCGAAGGCCTAGGCCGGCACGGCCGGCAGCGCTGGTTGCTCCGCCTCACGCACGTTCACGGGCGGGCTCGACGTTCACGGCTTCGGGCGGCGCAGCGCGCCTGACATTTCTACCGCGAGGCGAAGGCCTAGCGGCAGGCATCGGACAGCCGCGAGCGCCGCGCGACGGCCAGGGAGAGGATGAGTCGGAGAGCATCCGCGCATGATCGCTGCGGAGCCCTGGACTGAGGAGTCTCTTGCATTCCTCGCGGAACGCCCCTCCTCTCCCACACGCCACGACGTGACGTTCAGTGCGGCGGCGAGCGGCTGAACGCCCATCGGCGCACCTCGGCCCACGTCGGCTCCTTGCCGTACATCAGCATGCCGATGCGGAACACGCGGCCTGCGGCAATCCGCAGCAGCCACGTACCGGCGGCGAGGAGCAGGAGTGAGAGGCCGATCTCGAGGCCGGTTGCGTCACCGGTGAGCATGCGGACCGGCATGGCGGACGGCGCGGTGGGCGGCAGCAAAGAGAGTACCTGCGCAAATCGCGTCGAGCCGTCGCCCAGAATGAAGAACGCCAGAGAAGTCACGAACATGGGCAGCATCAGGAACGAGCTGCGGGTCGAGGAGTTGGGATCGTCGATGCTCGCGGCGACAACGCCGAGGAACGCGAACCAGAAACAGAGCCCGAGCAGTCCGAAGAGCACGATCACCAGAACCGTCAACGGCTCGCCCAGCGTCGCGGGGAGCGGCGGGCCGCCGCCGCTCCATGCCCGCATGCCCAGAAGCACCACTCCGAACGCGACGGCCTGACCGGCGACGCCAACGATGCTGACGCCGATGAGGCCGATGATCTTGCCGTCGATCCATGCCTGCGCCGGTATGGCGGATATGACCTGCTCCGTCACACGAATCTGCTTCTCGCCGGTGATGCTGGTGAAGATGTAGGCGACGCCGGTGAAGACCGCCAGGAGCATCAGCGTGACGACGCCGATCAGCACAAATCGCTCGGCGCGGGACTCGCCGCCGCGCTCGTGCGTGATCTCCAGGCGGGGTGGAGTCAGGATCGTGGCGAGCACTTCCGGGCTCAGCCCCGCACGCTCCGTCATGTGCCGCTGCCGCGCCGCGCTCAGCAGCATCTGCACGTCACCCGTCCAGTTGCCGCCGCTGCGCACATACAGCTCCGCGCTGTCCACGTCGTGCACCACCAGCACACCGTCGAGATCGCGCTCGCGCACCTGCTCGCGCAGCGCGGGCTCGTCGGCGGCACCGTGCGGGATGAAACGGACGCTCGCATCAGCACTGGCCGCCGGCAGCTCGAACGTCTCCCCGCCGATCACTGCCACATTGCGTACCCGATCCTCGCCGCGTGCCATGCGGGCGAGCCACATCGCGCCGCCGAAGAGGACGATCGTCACCAGGATCCCGGCAAGCTGTTGCTTCGGCTTCACGAAGCGGAGGAACTCCCAGCGCGCGACTTCGGCAACGACACGCATGTCATGTCTCACGACTCGACCTCCGCGGCGGCGCCGCCGTTGTGACCGGTGATGGCAGCGACGTAGACATCATGCAGTGAAGCGGGCGCCGTGGGGTCTGCGCCATCGGGGCGCGAGCTCCGGACCTCCTCGACGGTGCCGTGCAGCACGACCTGCCCCCGGTTGACGACGACGAGGGCGTCGGCCACACGCTCGACGAGCTGGAGCTGATGCGCCGACAGCACCACCGTGGCACCGTCACCGGCCAGCTCGCGGATCAGCGAAAGGAACAGATCCTGGTTCAGCGGGTCGAGCCCCGAGAACGGTTCATCCAGCACTGTGAGCCGCGGCCGGTGCAGCACCGCGCTGATGAACTGAACCTTCTGCTGGTTGCCCTTGCTCAGCGACTTCAGCGGTTCCCGTGCGCGATCCGCCAGATCCAGCCGCTCCAGCCACTCCAGCGCCGCCACCCGCGCCGCCGGCCGCGTTATACCGCGCAGCGTGCCAAAGTAGACAAGCGTTCTCAGCACCTCCACATCCGGATACAGCCCGCGGTCCTCGGGCAGGTAGCCCACCGTGCGCGGGTCAGGGCCGGACGAAGCACCGCCGGTTGCGTCCGGCGTCGTGACGAGGGCGCCGGCTGCCGCGCCGCGCCAGGTGATGGTGCCGGCATCGGGCAGGATCAGGCCGAGCAGCATCCGCAGCAGCGTGGTCTTGCCGGCGCCGTTCGGGCCGAGCAGCGCGAACACGCCGCCTGCCGGGATGTCCAGCGTGATGTCGTCCACCGCCGTCACGGTCGCGAACTGTTTGCGCACGCCGCGCAGGGAGACGAGATGCGTCTTGTCGGGCATGGATTGCTCGGCTGTCACGTCGCCTCCGTCCGGCTGCGGTCTGTAGTGGCGGGCGATCGTAGCGGCATACCACGCGGGCGTCCAGCCTCGTTCTCCGGCCGGCATCGGATCCGCGAGCTTGCGCGGCGAGAGAAGGTCTCGCTGAACAAAGCTGCGCTTCTCCTGATGCGTCGTGGCGCCCGGTATCGGTGATGAGACGACCTCCGAAACCGCAATCGGCAGCGCGCTCGATGAGTTCATCGGCGCGTGGCCGGCGGCGGACGGCAACCGCTCCGCTCCCGCCGGGACCGTTGCTTCCCGTGAAACTGCCCAACGTTCGGCGTGTCTTCATGCCGCGGATCAAATACCACGTCTACTATCACGTCATTGGCGACCCACCGTATGTCGAGGCGGCACGGACAACGCTGTAGAATCGCAGCCATGCACAACGAGTTCACCGCGATCATCGAGAAGGACGAGGACTGGTTCGTGGCCTACTCGCCCGAGATTCCGGGCGCGAATGGGCAGGGACGAACTCCGGAAGCTGCTCGGGAGAACCTCGCTGAAGCGATCGCGCTCATCCTGGAAGATCGCAGAGAAGACGGCCTCCGGGGTGTTCCGGAGGGAGCCATCCGAGACACGGTTGTCGTGCAGTGAAGCAGAGACAACTCCTTCGTCATCTGCGGCGACACGGCTGCTTCTTGAAGCGCCAAGGCAAGGAGCACGAGCTCTGGTGCAACCCGCAAACGGGACATGTCGAGGCTGTTCCACGGCACGTAGAGATTCCGAACTCGCTGGCCCGCAAGATATGCCGAGAACTCAGCATTCCAGAGCCATGACCGTCCAGCGATCTCTCAATCCGGCAGTCCGTATGTCTCGAATCTCCTCGACCGACGTCGTTCGGCCGGCCTCGCTGTCCCCGATTCCGGCTCGATCGAGGGGCGAATCCAGATCTGTTCCATGATTTCGCCGATGACACAAACGACCGAGATCGACGCTCTCTTCGCGCTTTCTCTCGCGGAGTTCACAGCGGCGCGGAACTCGCTGGCAGCTCGCCTCAAGAAAGAAGGACGGACGGGCGAGGCCGAGCGAGTGAAGGCAATGCCGAAGCCGCCGGCGACCGCCTGGGCCGTGAATCAGTTGTTCTGGCGGCAACCGGACGAGGTCGAACGGCTGCTCACGATCGGCGAGAAAGTGCGCCAGGCGCAGACGGGAAGGGCTGCGGATCTTCGCGTCTTGCTCGAAGAGCGGCGCAGGGTCGTCTCGGAGCTCACGGAGCGCGCCGCGGCGATCCTCCGGGATGCGGGACATACGGATTCCCAGGATGCGATGCGAAGGTTGACGACCAACCTCGAGTCGCTCGCGGCGTGGGGACGCTCGAACGCCGGCGCGCAGGCGGGCCGTCTCACCGCCGATCTCGAGCCGCTCGGGTTCGACGGACTGTCGGCGCTGCTGGACGGCAAGAAGCTGGAGCCGGCAAAGGTGCTCCAGTTCCGGCGCGCGTCCAAGGAGAAGCAGACCGAGGAAGACCTGGCCGCGGCGCGGGCGCAGGCGAACGAGGCAATCAAGGCCGCCGAGAAGGCGCTGACCGCGGCCCGGCGGGACGCGGAGCGTGCGGAAGCGGCGCTCGCGAAGGCGAACGCGCACGCCCAGGCGCTCGAGAAGCAGCAGCGGGAGATGGAGGCTCGATCCAGGAAGGCGCTAGGGGAAGCGCGGGCCGCTTCGAACGAGGCGAAGAAGCGTGCGCAGGCGGTCGCCGATGCGGAGCGCGCTCTGAACCGGGCTCGCTCGGCGCTCCAGTAAGACGCGAGATCCGTCGTCACTGGCGAACGCGCAGCTGGTGCGCCAGGTGCGCTACTCTCTTGCCTGCGACCGCCGCGGCTGATCGGCAAAGGCGCGGGGGGGATCAGGAGCCAGAATGACGGAGCACACCGCGAAGACCCAGACCGGTTGGTACACGCGCCCTGTCCTCTTCGTTGCCGACTTGAAGCGCGCGATTCACTTCTACGTCGACGTGCTCGGCTTCTGGAAGAAATGGCACGAAGGCGACGGCGCAGGAACGGTCTGCCAGGTCAATCGCGGAGACTGCGAGATCATCCTCTGTGAGCATGCCACGCGCAGAGACAAGGCGCGCCTGTTCGTCGAACTGAACGTGGACGAGCTCGCGGAATTTCGCCGCGAGCTGGTCGAGCGGTCCGTTCCCACCAGGGAAACCTGGTGGGGGTACGACTCGATCCAGATCGACGATCCGGATGGGAATGAGCTTCTTTTTCCGATCGAAGGCTTTGGCAGCGCAGAGTCGCTCGAGCAGCCCTCCATGAAATGAGCTCTATCCGTACAGGTGAGGGTCATGGCGACCGACTGGCCGTTGCTTCCATGAGGGTGTCATCCTGAGCCGGCACGGCCGGCGGCGCTGGTTGGCCAAGCCTTGGGCACGCTTTGCGTCTTGTTTTGCCGGCCTCGTTGAGGGGAATGACACTTCGATGTCATTGGAAGACGCGTAGACGGCGAAGGACCTTCTCCGTTGCGTGCTGGAAGGTCCTTCGCTGTCTACCCAGCTCAGGATGACACCGGTTTCTGCCGCGCTCAACATAGTGTCAACGATGCTTTCGTCGCGAAATCGCCGTGCGACTCGCATCCAGGCCACTCTCGGCTGTCTCGCGACGAAGGGCTGTGAGAAATGCGGGCTCGCCGGCACGGCCGGCGGCGCTGGTGAGACCGACCGTTCTCTTGCCACCCGCCCCTACCCGTGTATACTGTGCATATTGATATGCACAGCGACCTCACCATCTCCCAGGCCGATCCGCGGCCGATGTACCTGCAGATCATGGAGCAGGTGCGCCGCCGGATCGCGATGGGGGATTGGAAGCCGGGGCAGGAGCTTCCGTCGATCCGGGCGCTGGCGATAACGACGCGCGTCAGCGTGATCACGATCAAGCGGGCCTACTTCGAGCTGGAGCGCGACGGCGTGGTCGTGACTCGACAGGGCAGGGGGACGTTCGTGGCGGATGACGTGAAGCTGAGCCAGCACCTGCGCGAGGAGGAGCTCGACGAGCACCTCGCGAAGGCGGCCGGCGTCGCTCGCGAGCTCGGGCTGACACCGGCGGACCTCGAGGCCCGGCTGCGCAAGGTGGTGCGGCAGAAAGGGGTAAAGGCACGGTGACAAACGAATGACCACAGCGGCAATCGAACTTCGCGGCGTCTGCAAGCGCTACCCGTTCTTCGCGTTGGATGACGTTTCACTCCGGCTCGAGCAGGGTCAGATCATGGGCTTCGTCGGACCGAACGGCGCCGGCAAGACGACGACGATGAGGATCCTGATGGCGCTGATCCGCCAGGACGCCGGCGAGGTCGAAGTCCTCGGCCGTCCGATGCCGCAAGGACAGGTTCGCGTGAAATGGGACGTCGGCTTCGTCTCCGAGGAGATGCGCCTGTTCCGCGGCGCGACGCTGGCCTGGCACATGCGCTTCATGAGGTCGATCTATCCGGGCTGGGACGAGCACTACGCGAACGGTCTGCTGAAGCGCTTCCATCTGCACCCCGAGCAGGGGATCGGGGGGCTGTCGCACGGCGAGCACGCCAAGGCACTGCTGCTGCTGGCGCTCGCGCGGCGGCCGCGGCTCCTCGTGCTCGACGAACCGATGTCGGGCCTCGATCCCGTCGCGCGACACGAGGTGATCGCCGAGCTGATGGAGGTGCTGCAGGACGACGGGCGCTCGATCCTCTTCTCCTCGCACAACACGCTGGACGTCGAGCAGATCTCGGATCACATCACGTTCATCGACCGCGGGCGGATCGTCGACTCCAACGACAAGGAAGCGTTCCTCGAGCGCTGGCGGCGCCTGAGCCTGGACGTCCCGGCCCACGTCGAGCTGCCGGCGCTCCCCGGCGTCGTCGACGTCACGCGAAGCGGCAGTATGGCGGTGGTCACCGCGAATGACTATCGGCCCGAGCTGGCCGCGGCGTACGCGCACGCCGGCGCCAGTGTCCGCGACGTGCAGCGCATGACGCTCGAGGAGATCTTCGTCGCCAACGTCATGCACAAGCGAAAGGAGCGCGGCGAATGAACCGCTCGATCATTGGACTTCTGATCGCGAAGGATCTCTATCTGCAGCGCTGGCTGATCGCGATCGCCCTGGTCGCGGGAGTGGTGTCGCTGGTCATCTCCGGCTTCAGCGCGGAAGACAACGTCCGCACGGGCCTGAACATCGGCATTCTGCTGTTCATCACGACGATGGTGGCGTTCGGAATCTTCGTCGCCATGCTCGGCATCCTGAAGGAGCGTCAGGACAAGTCGCAGTTGTTCGTGCTCAGTCTCCCGGTGTCCCCGGCTCAGTACTCGATCGCGAAGGTCTGGGCGGCGCTGATCGCGTTCCTCGCGCCCTGGGCCGTCCTGACGGGGGGCGTCGTCGTCTGGACCGCGGTAACGGATCGCCCGGCCGGCGGGATCCCGTCCTTCGTCTTGATGATGACGTTCTTTCTGGCCAGTTTCTGCGTGCTGACGGCCATCGTCGCGATCACGATGTCCGAGCTCTGGGCGATCGCGGGCATCCTGCTCACGAATCTCGCGGTGACGATGTTCCTGACGACCTTCGGCCGGCTGACCGGTGTGGCTGGACGCGGTCAGGACGCCGCGGCGACATGGAGCCCGGCAGTCCTGACCGTCCTGGGCGTCGAGATCGCGGCGATCCTCTTGTCCCTCGGCCTGGCGTTCTTCATCCCTTCGAGAAAGAAAGACTTCCTTTGAGGAGACTTCCACGATGAGCACACAAGAGCGCTTTCACGCCCTCGATGCCGCGCGTGCGTTCGCGCTATTCCTCGGCATCGTTCTGCACGCAACGATGTCGTTCTTTCTCGTGATCCCGGCGCGGGACAGCTCGGAGAGCACGACACTCGCCGTCACGTTCTACGTCATCCACACCTTCCGCATGAGCGTGTTCTATCTGATCGCCGGCTTCTTCGCGCACGTGGTCTTCCACCGCCGAGGGGTGCGCGCGTTCGTGAAGGACCGGGCGAAGCGCATCCTCGTGCCGATGACGGCCGGCTGGGTGATCCTGGCGCCGGCGACGATTGCGACGGTGATCTGGGGGCTCTCGCGGACGTTCCCGGACGGCCCGCCGCCAGGCGCGGACACCGCGGCCCCGACGCCTCAGGGACTCCCTCTGACGCATCTCTGGTTTCTCTATTACCTCTGCGTTCTCTACGTGCTCGCGCTGGCGCTGCGCGTCGGATTCGTCGCGCTCGTCGACAGGAGCGGCGCGCTGCGGGCGCGCATCGACGCCGCCGTCCGTGCCGGAGTGACGAGCCGTCTCGCACCGCTGGCATTGGCGACGCCCGCGTTCGCGGTGCTCTATCTCGACGCGGCGTGGCCGGTCTGGTTCGGCGTCCCCACGCCCGAGACCGGGCTCGCGCCAAAGCTGCCGGCGCTGGTCGCCTTCGGCACAGCATTCGGATTCGGCTGGCTGCTGCACCGCCAGACGGCGCTTCTGGACGTGCTCGCGCGGCAGTGGCGCACGAATCTCGCGCTTGCCGTCGCGCTGACCGCCGCCTGCCTGGCGATCGTCGGTCCGGTGCCGAGCCTGGCCGCTCCGGCCGCGATCGAGGGCGGTGGCGCGATGCGACTCGTGTATGCCGCGGGCTACGCCCTCTCGATCTGGACCTGGACGTTCGGCCTGATCGGCGCGGCCATACGATTCTGCTCCGGCGAGAGCGCGGTCCGCCGCTATCTCGCCGACGCCTCCTACTGGCTCTATCTCGCGCACCTGCCGGTCGTCTTCGTGCTGCAGGTGCTCCTGATGGACGCACCGCTGCACTGGACGGTCAAATTTCCGCTGATCGTCGCCATCGCGCTGGGTCTGCTGCTCACCAGCTATCACTATCTCGTGCGACCGACGTTCATCGGCGAGATCCTGAACGGGCGCAAGGTCCCGCGCCGCATGCGCAGACCCGCGCCGAGCGTGCCCGCGTCGGGCATGCCCCTCCGGGAGCGTTTCCTCGAGGAGCCGATCGCCGAGCTTGCGAATGTGACCAAGCGCTACGGGAAGACGCTGGCACTCGACGCCGTGAGCGTGGCGGTACGACCCGGCGAGCTCCTTGCGGTCCTCGGGCCGAACGGCGCCGGCAAGTCGACGGCGATCGGCCTCTGGCTCGGCGCGCTCGAACCGGATGACGGTGGTGCGACGGTCATGGGCGGCTCGCCGCTCGACGTGCACAGCCGTCTCGGCGTTGGCGTGATGATGCAGGAGGTCGCGCTCTCTCCCATGCTCACCACGCGCGAGCACGTCGCTCTCGCGGCGAGCTACTACCGCGATCCGCTCCCGGTCGAAGAGGTCCTTGCGCTCACGGGCACCGAGGCGCTCGCGGACAAGCGCTACGGCAAGCTCTCGGCGGGGCAGAAGCGCCAGGTGCAGTTCGCGGCCGCCATCTGCGGGCGCCCGCGACTCCTGTTCCTCGACGAGCCGACCGTGGGTCTCGACATCGAAGCTCGCGAGGCCACGTGGCGCAACGTCCGCCGTCTCGTGGGTGAAGGTTGCGCGGTCGTGCTGACGACGCACTACCTCGAGGAGGCGGAAATGCTCGCCGATCGCGTGGCCATGCTCGCGAAGGGAAAGGTGATCGCCGAGGGGCGTGTCGACGAGATGCGCGCCATCGTCACCAGGAAGCGCATCAGTTGCGCGTCGACGCTCGCGGTCGACGACATCCGGCGCTGGCCCGGCGTCGTCGACGCCGTGCGCGAGGAGGAGGTCGTCCACGTTACGGCGTCAGACGCAGAGACGGTCGTGCGCCGGCTGCTCGCGGCGGATGAGGGCCTCAGTGATCTCGAAGTCAAGCAGGCCAGTCTCGCCGAGGCGTTCACCGAGCTCACCAAGGAGGCAGCATGAACACCCCCCAGCCGATGGAAACGATTCCCGCCGGAGTCGGCGCGCGCTTCGCTCGCGATCGCGCGCCGCTGCCGATTCGCAGGGTGCTCCGCGCCTATCGCATGGAGACCAAGTTCGAGACGCTCGGCGCGCTGCGAACGGTAGGCTTTGCGCTCCCGTTCATCGCCGTTCCGCTGGCGATCTACGTCCTCTTCGGGGTCGTCATCGCCGGCGACGCGGGCAACCACAGCGAATACGGCGCCGGCATCGCGAACTATCTCTTCTCGGGCTTCTCGGTGCTGGCCGCGATCATGCCGGGAATCTTCAGCGGCGTGATTCTGGCGACCGAGCGCGAAGGCAACCTGCTGAAGCTGAAGCGCGCGCTACCTTTGCCGCCCGGAGCGACGATCGTCGCAAAAGTGGTGATGTCGATGGTCATCGCGGCGATCGCGGTCACGCTCGTCGTCATCGCCGCGCTCATTGCGTCGAAGATCACGATCTCGCTTTCTCAAGTGGCGATCATCTGGGGGGTGCTGATCGCCGGCACGATTCCGTTCTGCGCGATCGGACTCCTCATCGGCACGCTGGCCTCCGGCTCTTCCGCCCCCGCGTACGGCAATCTCGTGTTCCTGCCGATGGTGTGGCTGTCCGGCCTGTTCATCCCGCTGCCGGATTCGCTCGAGCGCTTCGTGGTGCTCTGGCCCGCGTTCCACCTGAACCAGCTCGCGCTCGGCCTGGCAGGCGTCGAGCAGTTCACGTTCATCCCGCCCGCGATCGCGGCGGCCGTTCTTGCCGGCGTGACCGTGCTCTGCGGCGGACTCGCGATGCGGCGGCTCGCGCGCGTGGGATAGGCAGGCCTGAGCGGCCAGAGAGCGGAGGCGTTGCCTCCGCTCTCCGCGTTGCTGCGCGCCGCGCCTACTGCCGCTGCTGGCTGATGATCAGCTCCACGCGGCGGTTCTGCTGACGGCCGGCGGCGGTGTCGTTCGTCGCGACGGGCGCCGTCTCGCCGAGTCCGGTCATCGTCATGCGGTCGGCAGGGAGGCCGCGGCTGACAAGGTAATCGCGGACCGCGGCCGCGCGCTTCTCGGAAAGTGCCTGGTTGAGCGCGTCACTCCCGACGCTGTCGGTGTGACCTTCGATTGCGATCCGCAGGTCGGTGCTGGTGCGGAGCTGATCGGCAATCTTCGCCAGCGCGTTGCGGGCGCCGGCTTTGAGCGCGCTCTGGCCGGTGTCGAAGAAGAGGCCGGGGAGGGTGACGATGAAGCCGCGGTCGCTCGTCCGCGTCTCGGCGAGCTTCGCGAGCTCCGCCTGCATCGCGGCAATGCGCTGCTGATTCGCGGCATCACGGCGCGCAAGCTCTTCCCGCGCCTGCGCCAGCTGGGCCTCGGTCTGCTCCGCGCGCGCACGCTCGGTCTCGACCTGTCCGCGGAGCTCCGCGGACTGCTGCGCCGCCTCGGTGCGCAGGCGCTCCGCATCGGCGAGCGCCGCGGCACGGACGCGCTCCGCCTCGAGGCGGACGCGTTCGCTCTCCTCACGCTCGCGGCGCAGACGGTCGAGCTCGTCGCGCTGGCGGCGGAGTTCCTCTTCACGTTGCGCCAGCGCCTCGGCGGTCAGTCTTCCTTCGCTCCGCTCCCGTTCGAGGGAGCCCTCGAGCGTCTGGATCTCGTTCGCGCGCGACGTCTCGGCGGCGCGCTCGCGCTCCTGCAGAGTGCGCAGCGCGGCCGACTGCTGGTCGACCTGGCGGCGCAGGGCGTCCACCTCGTCGCGCGAGAGTCTTCCCTCCCGCAGTGCAGCTTCGTATTGACGCTGCAGAAGATCGAGGTCGCGCTCGGCGGCGATCCGGGCCTCCCGGTTGGAGTTGTCGAACATCACGATCGGCGGCGGCGGCGGCCGGACTGTCGAGGCCAGCCGCGTCCGCTCTTCGCGAAGCCCCGGCAATCGTGGAGTGACGGCATTGCTCCGGGCCATGAATTCGGTCCGGCGGGACAGCATCTCGGCGACGAAGGCCAGATGATCCGCGGTGGTGCTCTGGTCCTGATTCTTCGCCACGGTTCGGGCCGTCTTCAGAATCGACTCGGCATGCTGGAGCTGCGTCGGCGCGACCGACTCTCCACCCGCCGCGCGCGCGACGCTCAACGCCGTCTCGGCGATGATCACCCGGTCCATCGACGTCGCGCCGCGACTGATGTTCGCCGGCGGATCGTAGAGGCTCACAGCCGCCGGTCTCCCGCCGGCCTCGGTGATCGTGGTCCGGAGAGTGCGGATCTCGTTGTTGGCGGCGACGAGCGCCGCCTGGGCTTCCGCGGCCCGCGCGGCGTGGCCGGCTTCGATGGCCCGGAGCATGGCCTCGTAGCGCGCATTCTTCTGTGAGCTGTTCCAGTCGCGGCGCGCGATCGCGAGCCGCGTTGTGGCTTCTTCGTGGAGCGTCGGGGCAAGCGTCGCCGCGCCGGCGGCCTCGGCTGAAGCAAGGGCAGACTCGGCGCCCGTCAACTCCTGCTGTGCGGCCATCTTCTCCCGGTCCGCCTGGGACTGCGCGCCGGCGGGCGCGGCGACCGCGAGCGCCAGGGCCATGCACAGGACTGCGGCAGTGTTCGTTACGTTTCGCATACCCGTTGCCATTGCAGGAAAGACTCCAAGATCGGGTCGATTCGGTGGCACGGCCTCGGCAAACGCGCCGGCATGCGCATTTCGTGGTTCTTCCGGTCCATCAACGGTCGTCTATTGGATCAGAGAGAACCTGATCGTAGTCGTTGCAGTAGCCCATCAGAGTAAAGAGCCCGGCTACTGGCATCATCGTACATAGCCAACAGCTTCCCCGCGACATACGGAGACAGGGACTGCCGCGCCAGCGCCAGTTCTCCTCCTGAGCCGCCGAAGCGGCTCAGGAGGCAGGTCCCTTCCTCACCGCAACTCCACGTCTCCGATCCACCACATCTTCGTGTCCATCGGGCCGGAGCGCGGCTCGCCCGCGGCGATCAGTCCGTAGCCGCTGAATCCCCAGTCGGTACCCCAACTGTTCTGATAGACCCAGAACGCGGGGAGATCCACCGTGTCGGGGAGGTAGGGCGGCGCGGAGCCGACGAGCTGCTGGAAAAACTCGCGCGTGCGGAGCGGTCCTCCGCGGTGGTAGCCGATGACCATCACCGTGTGCCGCCCGGACGGCGTGGCGTCGAGCGTGCCGTACAGCGCGGCTCGCGCTGTTTCCTCGACGTAGACCCCGCCGCGATAGTGATTGATCCCCGGGAACGCCACGAGCGACGCCGCAAGAGGAATGTTCGACGCGAGGAACTGTCGCATCAGGTCCTTGCTCTCGAGGCTTCCGCTGCTGCGGACGGCGAGCGAGCGCGTGGGAACTCCGGGCACGTTGAACATGCCGACGTAGTCCATGCGCAATAGCCCGCGCCTGGACGCGGCAATCGCGTCGGCGAGGTTCCACCCTCCGCCACAGCTGCGCTTCCCGACGTCGCGGAAGAGAAACCCCGGCGACACGACGAACTTCCGGCGAAGGTCGGGGCTCTGCCAGAGGATGTTCGTCGCCATCTGCGCCACCACCCACGCCTCGGACGAGTTGCAATCGTCCTGCTGCGCGACGGGGACGCGCCGCCACTTCGGAATGACGTACGTCGCCGGAGGCCTGCTCACCAGGTTGAGTGGTGACGGGGCGGCGTTGCTCGCGCCGGAGGTAGAGAGACGCGTGCGCAGCGTCGCTTCCGGCAGCAGCGGCTTTTGTGTGAGCTCGAGATCAAAGATGGACCCCGCGGATACGGTGACCGTGCCTCCCAGGAGGAACGCGATGACCAGAGTGAACGCGATCTGACGATTCATGACCATTTCCTTTTCTGCCGCGTCGTCGAAGGGGAGTCGTTGTCGCGACACAGCTATGGACTGACGGATGAACCGCGTTTTCCATCAAATGCGGCGTATGATCGTCACGGTCCTGAACAAGTGCTGCACCCGAGGGAGTTTCTTTCCGCGAACATGACGGTCGTGGACCGCGTCGTGGCAGGGGTGTGCCGACGCGCGCGGCTCTTCGGTGCGGACGCCGAAGACTTCGCCTCCTCGGTCAAGCTCGCGCTGGTCGAGGACGACTACGCGATCCTGCGCAAGTACGAGGGGCGCTCGTCGCTGGCCACCTACCTCAGCGCCGTCATCCGCCGCCTGCTCTCGGACGAGCGCATGCGTACGCGCGGTCGCTGGCACCCATCCACCGAGGCAGTCCGAGGCGGTCCTGCGGCGGTGCTGCTCGAGACGCTCGTTCTCCGCGACGATCGCACGCTCGACGAGGCTCTGCCGCTCGCGCGGCATTCCGACCCCACTCTGACGCGCGAGAAGGCCGAGGCAATCCTCGCTCGGCTGCCCCAGCGCGTCGAACGACCCACGGTCGTCAGCTTCGATGCGATGGACGCCGGGGAGTCGTTCGCAGGTCACGACGCCGCCGACGCGGGCGCGCTTGAAGCTGATGCGCGCCGGGTCGCACAGCACGCCGGGCGCGTCATCCGCGACTGCCAGTCACGCTTCACTCTCGAAGACCGGATGATCCTGCGCATGCGCTTCGCGTCGGCAATGAGCATCGCCGACATTTCCCGCATCCTGCGGCTTCCGCAGCGCCCTCTGTACCGCCGCATCGAGGGCCTCCTGCACGCGCTGCGGCAGGCATTGGTCGCCGATGGACTCGGCGCCGGGACGCTCGAGGAACTGATCGGCTCTGGTTCGCTGGACGCGCTGGATCTCGGACTCGACGACGGGAAACGCGAGCCTGTCCGGCAGTCCATACGGAGTGAGGAGTCCCGATGAGCGAACGAGAGACCACCGCGTGCATCGACGCCGAAACGCTCGCGGCGTTCGCGGAAGGACGGTTGGCGCGAGCGGCGATGCCCGAAGTGCTCGCCCATCTGGAGCACTGCGTGGGCTGCATGCGGGCGCTCGAGGACGCAAATGCGGCGGTCGAGCCGCGCGCACAGTCCCGCGTGGGATGGCTCGCGGTGGCGGCGGCCGTCGTCCTCGCGATCGTCGGCGCCGGGGTCTGGCGAAATGCGTCGCGGCCAGCGACGGCGCGGCTCGTCGCGCTCTCCGCGGGCGATGCTCGATCGCTCGAGCCGCGTCTCTCCGGTGGATTTGCCTGGGCGCCGTACCATGGGCCCGACCGCGCCCGGGAAGACCGCGGCGACACCCGACGCATGCAGCTCATCGGCGAGGCCGGCGATCTCGTGGCGCGGGCGGACGAGAAGCCGACGAGCGAGACCCAGCACGCGGCGGGCGTCGCCCTCGCGCTGATCGAGAGTCCTCTCGACGCCGTCGAACGCTTGCGCGCCGCCGCGGCCCTCGAGTCGGGCGACGCGCGGGTATGGAGCGATCTCGCCGCGGCGCAGTACGCCGCCGCGATGCGCCTCGATCGTCCGTCGCTCTATCCGGAATCACTCGCCTCCGCCGACCGCGCGCTGCGGATCGACGGCCGTCTCGCGGAAGCTCTGTTCAATCGGGCGCTGATCCTCGAGCGCCTCGAGCTCGCGCGGCAGGCCCGGGAGGCGTGGCAGCGCTATCTCGACGTCGATCCGTCGTCGCAGTGGGCGGAGGAGGCGCGCGGGCGAATGGCGAAGCTTCCCGCCATGAGCGAGACGCAGCTCTTCCGCGGGGAGCTCCCACGGATCGAGCAGGCCGCCCTCGCGGGCGATGCGGAGCTTGTCCTGCGCCTGGTCGATCAGGTGCGACAGCAAGCCCGCGGTTACGCGGAAGGTGAGACGCTCGGGCTGTGGGCGGAGGCGTACAGACGCGGTGACGCAACGGAGGCGAAACGGCAGCTCTCGATCGCGGAACGCGTCGGCGAGGCGGTGCGGCAGCTCAGCGGCGAATCGCTCCTGCGCGAGTCCGTCGCCTCGATCCGGCGTGCCGATTCGCCGCATCGCGCGGTGCTCGCCGAGGCGCACACGGTCTATCGCCGGGGAAGGATTGCGTACAGCAGGCAGCAGCTCGCCGCCGCGCGCGGCGACCTGCTCCGGAGCGCGGCGTCGTTCGCGGCGGCCGGCAGTCCGATGGCGTTCAATGCCCGATACTACGCGGCGTCGGCGCTATTCGATCAGAATGACGTCGCCGGCGCGCGCGCGGAGCTGCAAGCGCT
The DNA here is from genome assembly GCA_964558905.1 of uncultured Thermoanaerobaculia bacterium. GTDB lineage: Bacteria > Acidobacteriota > Thermoanaerobaculia > Gp7-AA8 > Gp7-AA8 > QHVT01. The sequence goes on from CAZLGP010000145.1 coordinate 15,527, forward strand.
GCACGACGACGCGGCGATCCATCCGACGTTCCTTCATGTGAGCGGACGGACGCGGTGGACGCTCGCGCTCTGCCGCATGGTCGATGACGACTGGCCCGGCGCGCTTCCGCACGTCGTCGCCGCCGAGGCCGCGTTCCATCGCCTCGGCGAAAGCAGCGACGAGGGATTTCTGGCGACGCTTCACGGCGACACGCTGATCTGCCTCAATCGCCTGGATGAAGGATGGAGATCACGGATCCGTTCGTTCGCGCTGCTCAGTCGTGCCGGACGCGGGGACCGTCTCCCGGTCAGCCTCGGCGGAGCGGCGCGGATGGAGCTGCGGCACGGCCGGCACGAGTCCGCACGCGCCCTGATGCTGCTCGAGACCGAGGCCCTTCGCGCGGTGGGGAATGACGTGCTGCTCGTGAACGCCCTCGTCCGGCGTGCGGTGATGAGCGCGGACCTCGGCGACGATGTCGGGGCGACGGGCGAGGTGCGCGAGGCATCCGCCGTCGCCGCTCGGATCGCCGATCCCTCGTTGCGCGCACGCGCATTGATCGACGTCGATTTCGCCGCCGGCGCTGCGGCACGCACCGATCCGCGGGCTGCGAAGGAACGGCTCACTCGCGCGATCGACGGGTACCGCAAACGGGAGCTGACGCATTTTCTCCCCGAGTGTCATCTCCTCCGCGCGCGCGCCGCGATGCAGATCGGCGACGCGTCCGCGGCAGCGGCAGATCTCGAGGCCGGAATCGCCGCACTGGAGCGACATCGCGCGCCGGTCGCCGGGACGGGGGTGTTTCAGGCGAGCATCGCGCTCTACCGCGAGGCGATTGAGGCGGCGCTCGATCGCGGAGACGTTGCAGGGGCCTTCGACTACGCGGAGCGCTCTCGCGGGACCTCGGAGCGCGGCGTGCTCGCGGCGCTGCGGCAGCGTCTCGAGGGGAGCGGCGCGGCGGTGCTGGAGCTCGTGGTGCTGCGCGATGAAGTCGTCGCGTTTGCAGTCACGGCCGAAGGTGTGGACGTCGCGCGCCGTCGCGTGAGTGAAGAGCAGCTCGCGGCGCTCTCGGCGACCGCGTTGTATGACGCGCTCATTCGCCCGTCCGAGGGGCGGATCGCGCGGGCGCGTTCGCTGATCGTCGTTCCCGATCCGCGGCTCGAGCACATCGCTTTTCACGCACTCTACGACGCGGCAGCGCGGCGACATCTCGTCGAGAAGGTGCCGGTCGCCGTCGCTTCCGCCGCTGCCGTGCTGCGCGCGGACCGCTCGACGCGAACACCGTCGCGAGTGGTGACGCTCGCGCTGCGCTCCGGCGAGACCGCGCGCACCGTGGCCCTGCCGGCGACGGAGCGAGAGACCGCCGAAGTGCGCGGCTATTACCCGGACCCGATCGAGAGCCCTGGGGCGACGTTCGCTGCATTCGCGAACGCCGCCGCGGGCGCGGAGGTCATCCACATCGCCGGCCACACGGAGGCGCAGGGTGGGGCAGGCGAGACGGCGCTGGTGTTCGCGAACGAGGAGCGCGTGTCGTGGCGCGACATCTCTCTCGCGCGCTTCGACGACGGTGCGGTGGTGGTGCTCGCCGCGTGCGAGACGCTGCGGCGCCCGCGCTCACCGGAGACGTTCGCGCTCAGTCTCGGCGGCGGATTTCTCGCCGCGGGTGCATCCGAGGTGATCGGCACGCTGGACCCGATCCGCGACAACGAGGCGCGGGCCCTGTTCCGCATCATCCACCGCGAGCTCGCCGCCGGTGCAAACGCGGCGGACGCCGTGCGGCGCGCGCAGATGGAAACGATTTCTGCGGGCGAGGCATGGCGCAGCGTCGCGGTGCTCACGAACAGGATTCGCGGTTGATTGGACCGCAGGAGGATTGTCATGGGCGAGCTCAAAGTCGAGTTTCTGGGGATCTGCACGAACATCATCGACCCGGACGTCACCGGTGTTCCGCATCGTGTCGTGCTGATCAACGCGAAGAAGCCTGGCGTCGGAATCGCTCCGCACCTGGCAACACTGCGCGTGTATACGAACGACATCGTGCACGTCTCCGGCCCTGAGTTCCCGCGCCCATCAAAGTCCTGCATGACGGTGTTCCACCTTCACGGTGTGACGCTGACGATTGGTAAAACCGCCAAGGGACATCCACGGTACGACCACTCGTTTCTACGATGCACGCCGAAGCTCACCTGCCTCACGCTGGACCTCGACAGCCTTTCGAGGCAGGTCGTCCGCGACCACAGGCCGGCCCGCGCGGCGTGTTACTTCGATCTGACGGGTGGTGAGCTCTCCGCTCGGACGAACAGGGGCGGCGCGGTCCGGTCGATCCTGACCACCCGTACATCCACGAAACACGTAAAGATCCACTGCACACCATTCGTGAAAGGGAAAGACCCGTCCACGCTCACATTGCGAAGCGGATCGAGGATTGTGGTCGCGAACGTCCCCGTCAACACATGCGACGACAAGACGGAGGACTTCCTGCTTCACTATCGCGTCTTCAAAATCCTCCCGCAGGATGCCCGCATCCCCAGCGCCGGTCTCAGGTGCATCTCCGAGCCCGAGCGGTTGAGTAGAGGGCAAGAGCCCTTGTGGCCGCGCTGTTACGACACGACCAACGCCGGCTGTTCATGCTCCGAGTATCCGTGACCGGCGGCCAGAGAGGCTGAAGGAGACGCGGAGTGCCGTTCCGCCGGCCATCCACCACTCCGCCTGTACCGCCTTAACGCACAAGCAGTTAGGCCTTGCTCGAAGATCGCTGAAGCCCTACACTCGCGCCGTTCCACACCCATTTTGAGAGCGAGGGGCTGCTCGATGAACTTCGACGTGGCAACCATCAGCTATCCCGACGGACGTGTCGAGAAGTTGCCGCCAAGTGACTTCTACGCCCTGCCGCTGGGGGAGCGAATCGAGCTGCTCACGAGCAGCCGGATCAAGTTCGAGAAGAACGATCAGCTCATCTCGCCGGTGGATGCCCTGAGGAAGAAATGAGGCCGCGCGCGCTCACGCTATCGCTGATCGCGGCAGGCATTCTCTGGGTCGGTACCGTCGCCGCGACGTACGAAGCGACCCGCCGCTTCGAAGTCACGCCCGGTCTGCCGGCGTCCGCTCCACGCGTGTGGCCGATGGCCAGCAAGGTTGCGCGCGTGCCGGGAGCGTGGTCCCTGGTGATGCTCGTCCATCCGCATTGTTCCTGCAGCCGCGCGAGCGTGCGGGAACTGGCCGAGATCGTCGAGAAGGCTCCGCGCGACGTGCGGACGGCGGTGCTCGTGTTCCGTCCGCGCGAGATGGCCGCGGGATGGGAGCAGACGAGCGTCTACGACGCGGCGACGCGCATTCGACGCGCGCGCGTGCTCATCGACGATGACGGGACCGAGGCACAGCTCTTCGGCGGCTTCACCTCGGGGCAGACGTTCCTCTACGACGGAGAGGGGCGGCTGCGCTTCGCGGGTGGCGTGACCTCGTTGCGCGGACACGCGGGCCTCAACCGCGGACGCTTCGATGTCATCCGGATCGCGACGGGCCGCAGCGGAAACGGATCGCATCCGGTCTTCGGCTGCGCGATCTCGACGACCAACAGCAGGGGAGAAGAGCGATGAGCACGAAGGCAGGCACCGACGCGCGCGCCGAAGATCTTTACCTCGAGCAGACCGTGAAGCGTCATGTGATGGTGAGCCGGATGTTCGCGGCGCTGCTCGTGGTCCAGTACGTGGCCGGCATCGTCGCGGCACTCGCGGTATCGCCGTATGTCTGGGCCGGCAAGGAGCGCGTACTGCACATGCACGTGTGGGTGGCCATTCTCGGCGGCGCCGGCATCACGCTCCTACCCGTGCTGCTGGCGATCTTCCGTCCCGCGGCTCCGCTGACGCGGCACGTGATCGCGGCGTCGCAGATGCTCTCGTCCGCGCTCCTGATCCACCTGACCGGGGGACGCATCGAGACCCACTTCCACGTCTTCGGCTCGCTCGCGTTTCTGGCGTTCTATCTCGACTGGCGGGTCATCACCACCGCGACCGTCGTCGTCGCGGCCGACCATTTCGCGCGCGGGATCTTCTGGCCGGAGTCGGTCTATGGCGTGACGAACCCCGAGTGGTGGCGCTTCCTCGAGCACGCCGGCTGGGTCGCGTTCGAGGACGTGTTCCTGATCTGGTCCTGCATCTTCGGCACGCGCGAGCTCCGCGCCGCCGCGGTGCGGCAGGCGGAACTGGAGCATCTGACGGAACAGGAGCAGCTCAAGACCGCCGCGCTGGAGATGGCACTGAACGAGATCCGTACGGCGACGGTGTAAAGGGGCATCGCTCTGCACCGCCCTCTGCAACGGTTCACCACAGAGACACACAGAGACACGGAGAGCTCTCTGTGCCTCTGTGTCTCCGTGGTGAACGGCCACACGGTGCCAGTTGCTGGAGCCGCTGACCGTCAATTGGTTTAGAAGCCCGCGCTTCGCAGTGCCGTGCGGACGCGCGCGAGACCTTCTTCGATCTCGCGGACGCTCACCGCTCCCGCGCTGAGGCGGAACCAGCCGTCTTCGCGTTTCAGCCCGAAGGCCTGGAAGGGGACGACGGCGAAGCCGGCCTCCTCGAGGAGGAACTGGCGGATGGCCTCGTTCGTCCGGAAGCGGTGGACGAGGTCGAACTGAGCGGAGAGGTAGATCGCCCCCTGCGGTGCGATCGCGTGCACGGGGAGTCCTTCGCCGCGCATCGACATCATCCCGTCGTACAGCGCGTCGAGGCGAAGGCGGAGCTCGCGGATCATCGTGTCGTGAAAGTCCGCGATCTCGTCTTTCTGCCGCAGGAACGCCGCGACGGCGAGCTGCTCGGCCTTCGGTGCCCAGGCACCGACGTGACCGATGATGTCGCGCATGCGCGCCGTCACCGCGGGCGGCGCGACGGTCCAGCCGACGCGCAGCCCAGTCGCGGCGAACGCCTTCGAGATTCCGTCGACCAAGATCGTGTACGCGGCGGACTCCGGCACGACCTGCGGCGGCGTCCAGTGCCGGTTCTCCTCACCGAAGGTGAGCATCCAGTAGACCTGGTCCCACAGCAGGAACAGCGCGCGCTCGCCGGCATCGGCGCGACGCGCGTTCTCCTCGACCACCAGGCGGGCGATGGCCTCGACTTCGCTCTTCGCCATGACCGTGCCGGTGGGGTTCAGCGGCGTGCAGACGGCGATCAGTCGTGCCTCGCGGACGTGCGGCCGGATCATCTCCGCGGTCGGCATGAAGTTCGTGTCCGCGCCGACGACGAGCTCCACCGGCACGCCGCCGGTGAGGTAGGTGTAATGGTTGTTGTTCCACGACGGCGTCGGGTAGAGAACCTTGTCCCCGCGATCGACGATCGCGGCGTACGCGGCGAAGAGGACCGGGCGCGCGCCGCCGGCGATGAGCGTCGACTCGAGCGGATAGGTGAGGCCGAAGTCCTCGCGCATCAGCTCGACCACGCTTCTGCGCAACTCGAGTGTGCCGTCCGAGGGGGGATAGTTCGTCTGTCCGGCGGCGAGGTTCTCGGCGATGAGCGATTCGAGCAGCCGCGGGATGCGGAACTCGCTCGGCGAGAAGTCGCCCACAGTGAGGTTTGCCACCGACCGCCCACTCGCCGTCAGCGCCCGCACCTCGGATGCGATCTTCAACACCTCGGACCCGATCAGTCCGCGGGCGAGGGTGGACAAGGAATCATCGGTGAGGTGATGGATGGTGTCGGGCATGGGCGGGAATTGTAAGTGCTGAGTGCTGGGTGCTGGGTGCTGAGTAAAGGATCGCGGGCGGGTGGGACTCAGCACTCAGCACCCAGCACTCAGCACTTCTACTCCGTTCGGTATGCGCGGTGAATCTTCCAAAGATCCCTGAGCGCCCGAACGAAATCTGTGGAGCGGACCTTCGATCCCTTGACGTCATGCCATGCTTTGATCGGGAGCTCGTAGATGGCCTGCGCGGCGGCGTCGCGGCCGCGCTGGCGGACGAGGCGGGCGATGATCTCGACGTCGAAGATCCAGCGGGAGAGGAAAGGCTCGGCGAAGATCTCGCGTATCGCATCGTTGGCGCGGAAGAGCTTCGCGCCGCATTGCGTGTCGTACACCGCCAAGCCGAGGGATGAAGAGATGAGCGTCGCACCGACGCGCCCGACATAGTGACGGCGCGGGTTGCGGCTGATCGAGCGCCCCAGGAGGCGCACGCGCGCGGCGAAGACCATCTCGATCTCCGGACGCATCGCAAACGTGGCGAGGAAGTCCTGGAGCTCGGTCAGCGGCGTGGCCAGGTCGGCGTCCCAGAAGCCGACGAGATCGGGCTTCCGCTCCATCGCCGCCAGTATCCCTCGCCGCACGGCCTCGGCCTTCCCGGAGTTTCGCTCGAGGTCGAGCAGGGAGAAGCGCGCCGGGTCCTCGGCGCGCAGCGACTCGAGCAGACGCAGCGTGCCATCCGTGCTGCCGTCGTTGACCAGGAGGAGCTCGACCGTGACGCCGTCGAGCGCGAAGCGTCGAAGCTCGTCGACGGGGAGCCTCCGTTCCTCGTTGTAGCAGGGGATGACCAGAATCAGGTTCATGTGTCGGCGCGCATTGTACGCATCGGAGTGCCGGCGGCCTCGGCCGGCTGCGGGGGGTGGTCGTTTTGAAAGAATGAGTTGCCCGTGACCCGTGACCGTGCCTGGCCGGCGCGAATGCACGGGCAACTGGTTGCCGCGCCGCATGCCGGTTTCGCGGGTTTGGTTGCGCCGGAGGCCCGCTACGCGGGCCGGCTTCAGGGTCTGTTGCCCAAAACGCCCGCGTAGCGGGCATGAGGAAATAGCCCCCGGCTTCAGTCGGGGGACTTGCGCATCGGTCCAATCCAGCCCGCGTAGCGGGCGACAGGACGACCTCTATCGCCCGCTACGCGGGCTGACCCGGACACCACGCCGCACCCCCGGCTGAAGCCGGGGGCTAGTGCGCCCGAGAGCGCATCTGAAGAGGAGGTGAGAACACTCTCAACCAAATGCTCGACTGGTTGAAAGCCGACCGTAACTGCGTCGTCGCAAGACGGGGTGGAGAGCAACGGAAGGCG
>CAZLGP010000146.1:0-6297 GCA_964558905.1 uncultured Thermoanaerobaculia bacterium
AGGTACTTCAGCGTCTCAGCCAGGAAGTAGCTCGGCTTCTGATCGCGGCGGGTCGGCCGTCGGCGCGCCGGCCCGGCCGGCGCGCCGACGACTTGTCGTCCGACCATCATCGCGATCAGCTCGTCGTCGCTCACCGACGCAATGGCGCCGTTGCCGACGCTCCTGCCGTCGCGCAGGACGGTGTACCGGTCGGCGATCTCGCGGATCTCTTCGAGGAAGTGGCTGATGTAGATGATGGCCATGCCGCGCTCGCGGAGCTGATGGATGAGTCGGAAGAGGCGCTCGACGTTGGCGCGCTGGAGGCTGCTCGTCGGCAAGTCCATCAGGATCACGCGCGCGTCGGAGGCAACGTGGAGCGTGTTCCGCAGATACTCGTCGATCGTCTGCGGAACCTCCCATCGCCACTGGGTGTCCAGATGCGCGTAGCCGACGAGGTAGAGCGTCGGCTTCGTGAGGTCGGGTTGCTGTGCGGCGGCGATGAGGGCAGGAGGAGCAGGAGCGCGGCTCGCTTCATCGGGCAAGAGTAACGAAGAGTCTGTGAGTCTTCACGATTGCTGGTCCTTCAAGGTTCCGACACCTCACATGGAGCGCCTACGGTGGGGTGCATCGGGTCCGAATGCCTTACCACCTCCCGTTCCTCACGACCTCCGTCGTATCGCCGTTGGTCTTCACGATCCGCAGAGGCGTGAGGATGTACACGGGGACACCCGTCCTTCGCACCGTCGCCGCGTCGAGCTTCGACGGCACGGCTCTCATCGGCGGGTGGGTGTGGACGATCGCCACCGTGCCTGGCGGCACGCGTCCGCGCCAGCGGAGCACACTCGACCGGCTCGGCGGCCAGGGGAGCGAAATAGAGCAGCCCGTCGCCATTCCGGATCACGAACGCACCCTGCGTCGCGTCACGCTCCGCCGCGGCTTTCGCGACGAGCGAACGGCAGTAGCTGAGGACGTCCGCATCCTGCATCACCCTCCACCGGCGCGGCCGTGGCCGCGATCTGGAAGAACAGCGACACGAGCACCGTCAGCATTCGGTGTTCTGATGTTACTTCATGGATCGTGGCTCGCACACCGAAGGCGTGTAGAAACGTCAGGCGCGCTGCGCCGCCGAGGCCGCGATGTCGAGTGCATTGATGACGTGCCGCAAGGCGAAGCAACCAGCGCAGCCGGCCGTGCCGGCCCGGCCCAGCCCGCATTTCTCACAGCCCTTCTGCTGCGACAGCCGAGAGCGGCCTGTCTGCTTCGCCGCACGACGATTTCGCTCCTCAACATAGTGTCAACTATGCTTTCGTCGCGAAATCGCCGTGCGACTAGCATCCAGGCCACTCTCGGCTGTCTCGCGACGAAGGGCTGTGAGAAATGCGGCCTAGAACTTCCCCCTCACCTGGAACGAGAAGATCGGGCCGATCTGGCGGTCGCGCTCTTCGATGAACGCCACCGGGCCGGTGCGGCGGCCGGTGTGGACGGTGCGGTCCCACATGCTGTCCGCGGCGAGCAGGTTGTACACACCCGCGCGCACGGTGAGGCCGGCGACGTCTTTGTGCTCGAGGTAGACGTCGCCCCACACCGGGCCTTCCCATAGGCGTCCGACCTCGGTGAGACGATAGTTCTTCGCGTAGAGCTGATACGAGTAGCCGGTGCCCCAGGCCCAGTCGGTGCTGGGAAGGTCGTGTCGCAGCGCGAAGCTGAAGAGCTCCTGGAGGCTGTTGCTGATCGGACGCTGCTCGCCCGTGAGAGGATCTTCGACCTCACTGTCCTGCCACTGCATCGACGCGTCGAACCGCGCACCGCGCCAGCCGATGCGGTCGAGGTTGATCGTGCTTCGAGACAGGATTCCGTACACGGTCGCCTGATCGAGATTGCCGGGCGCCTGGCCGGTGGCGCCGATCGGAACGTAATCGATGATGTCGTCGATACGGCGGCCGTACAGGCGCAACGTCGTCGATCCGAGAGTGCCGAGGTTGCGGACGCCTTCGATCTCGAGATCCCAGCTCTGCTCGGGGACGAGGTCCGGATTGGCGGCGGTCTCGATGTCGGCCGCGACGTCGACGGATGCGAGGAAGTCGAAGAAGTTGAGCTGGCCGACGCGGCGCGCGAGCTTCACGCTGAGGTCCGTGCGCGGCGAGACTTTCCACGCGGCGGAGAGCTCTCCCTTGGGACGGTAGAAGTCCCGCGTCGTGCCGCCGGCTCCGACCTGCGCCAGCTGTGAGTATTCGGCGCCGGCCGACAGCTTCATGTTCACGCTGTTCGAGAGCGCTCTCCCGTAACTACCCATCATCTCGTAGCGGTCTTCTTCCACTTTGGCGATGCCGCCCTCGAGCGCGACCTCCTCGAAGCCGCCGTCGCTGCGCATCTCGAAAAGGCGCGACGCGTTGTCGAGGCTGTTGAACGCCCCTTCGGCGGAGATCTGCCACTCCGCGCCGCCGCCCGTCCAGCGATATTCGGACCGGCCGATGAGCTCCCGGTCGTCACCGACCTGCGTGAAGCGGTCGCCGCTCCGCGTGCCGTCGCCGAAAGTCGTGATCACCGTGACGTCGCTCGGATAGCGCGAGCCGCGGCCGACGCCGATCAGTTTCAACCGCCCGACGCCGAGATCGAGCTCGTAGTCGCCGCCGATCTCATAGTCGTGGCCGTGCTCGTCCACCGTCACGGTCCGGCGGCGCTCGCCGGTCCCGTTTCTGCGGATGCCGCTCTCGAGGTAGTCGTAGTAGAGGCGACCGTAGAGGAGATTGAGATTGCCCTTCGCGGTGCCGGGTCCGTCGAAGACGAAGCGGCCGCTGAAGCGCGGACGCTCGGCGTTGCCGCGCCATTCCTCGTTCCGCTCCTCGATGAGCGTGCGATCCGGCGCGAAGATCCACGTCGGTCCGCCGGCGCCGCTTCGATTGCCGCGGTTGTCCAGACCGAGCGTGTACTCGACCGGCCCCTTGGTGCCGCTGACCGAGACCTCGAAGCGGGTGAAGAGCGGATCGGTGTAGTACGAGCGGAACTCCGGGCGGTACGCCCACTGCCCGCTGATGCCGGTCGACCGGATGAACACGTTCGCGACCTGACCGGTGAGGCCGGGAATGCCGAGCGACTCGCCTTCCACGATCTCGATGCGCTCGACGTTGGCCGCGGGAATGCGGGTCAGCTCGGTGACGACGTCGTTCGACTTGCCGGACAGGCGCTGCCCGTTGATGACGACGTTGCCGGTCGCATCGCCGAGGCCGCGCTCGAGGTCTTCTTCCTTGATGCCGAAACCGGGGACGCGGCTCAACATGTCGTACGCGGTGCGGGGAGCGAACTGGGCAAAGTCCGCCGGGACGTACGTCCGCGGCCCTGCCGGCGCCGTGGGGGCCTGTGCGAAGACGGACAGGGAGAGAACGACAAGCGAGACAACGAGTGCTGCTCGGATGTTCATGGATTGGGCTCTTTCTCTTTCGATGTCAGACAGCGCGACTCCGAAAACGGTAGGAACCACGCTTTCACGACGGCTACGACATCATTCGTAGAACCCGACGAAAGGTTTCGTAAGTTTGCGCATTTCGTGGAAAAGAGTCGGTAGAAATGTCAGGCGCGCTGCGCATCCCCGAAGCCGCGACGGTGGAATGCATCTGTTGACGTGCCGCAAGGCGGAGCAATCAGCGCTGCCGGCCGTGCCGGCCTTTGCCTCTTCCAATGACGCTGAAGACGTCATCGGTGTCAACGAGGCCGCCCAAGGTAGTACAGCGTGCCCGAGGCTTGGCCAATCGGCGCAGCCGGCCGTGCCGGCTCAGGACAGGTCGTCGTCGGGATCCGACCGGAGCCGGTGCACCCCTCGCGTCCAGGTATCCTCCAGCTTTCCCGCGTCATCAGACTTCCTGGTTGGAGAATCGCCAGTCGGTCGCGCGAGGGCGGATGCCGACTGCCGCGCCCATTGGAGAATGGAGGCAATCAGACCTTGCGCGGTCGGATCGAGAGCGATGAACTCGACTCCCGAGTGATAGAGGGGTCCCGACTCCGACCGCGACACGATCTGCGAGCGCATGACCCGGAACGGCAGGTTGATCTCCGACCGGTTCCATTCCAGACGCAGGTGCGGCGACTGCAATGGAAAACGCTGCTCGTGCTCGAGGCGCGCATTGACCGGGCTGAGCTCCAGCACACGGACAGGGACGTCATCGACCGTTGCCCTGACGGCCTCCGGAAGCGGAACGCGAGTGGCCTTTCGCTGTTCTCTGATCACGTACCGCGCAGTTTCACACGCTGCGCGTCCGGAGTGAAGCACGGCCTGCAGCGCTGAGCAGTTCATACGAGCACTCCATCCTCAGTCGCGAAGCGACGAAGGATCAACGGAGCCCTCTCGCGAGGCGTGCCACTGGCGCGGTCTTCGAGAGGGCTCCGGTTGATCCTTCGCTTCGCTCAGGATTTTCTGAGCCGGCTGCGCGCGGAGTTCGGAAAGCGGGCCCGGGAGGGCTCACCACGCTACGCGATCACGCGTCTGCCTCCAGCGATGGGCGCTCGGTCGGATCGTGTTCGGTGCGGTCGCTTCGTCCAGAAGCGCCAGGGCCTCGCGGAGGACGCGGGTCTGCAGCCAGCGATTGAGCGGATTCCCGAATGGCGCGCCGTACGGGAACCGGACCGACAGGGCGCGCGGGGTCCCGATGTGCTCCGTGAGCTCGGGGAGGAACGTCAGGGCGACGGTGGGAATGGCGTGGCGCTCGATGACCGATTGCAGCAGTCCGACCGACTGCACACAGAGTGGTCAGGATGGAGCGATGACCACGGCATCGACCGCGTCCGCCCGCAGCTCGCCCGCGACGACGGGCGCGGTTTCCTCGAGGAGCGGACGGGGATCGGGAATGGCGCCGCTGAAGCTGTAGTGGGTCGTGGCGATGCCCCCGAGGTCGCGGAGGAGCGCGAGTGGGAACGCACTATTGAGGTCCTGGTTCGCCGGCTGCTGCTGCTCGCCATCCCACCAGACCCGCACGCGCGACCAATCATCGTCGACTCGGATCCGGCGGAACGACGAGTCGCCCGCGGACGTGTCGCGGTCGAAGGGCGGCTGGTCGTCGAGATGGAGTCCGGCCGTGGAGATCAGGGCGATGCGCGACCCCGCTGCCGGCTTCGAGGGCGCGGCGAACGGGACTTCCAAGACGCGCGTGAAGTCGAAGTCGGGCTTGTATCGCGCGCGAATCGTGGCCCGGAGGTCGTCCATCATCGAAGGAATCCCAATCGCTCGCCGACAGCCCGGTAGAGCGGCCGGCGGTCGCTGATCACCGAGACGCTGCCGGACAGTCCCGCGCGCAGCTCGATGTCGCGGGTCGGTTTCGCGAGGGCAACGCGGATTCGATAGCCGCGCTCACCGCGATCGGGCGCGACGAAGGTCACGCGGCCGTCCAGGGCGCCGTGCTGGCGCCGCGGGTAGGCATCGAGCTCCACGCGCGCCGGCAGGCCGATGCGCACGCGCGCGATGTCGTGCGGAGCGACGGTGCCCTCGAGCTCCATGGCGCGGCCGCGCGGCGCGATCTCCGCGAGGACCGCTCCGCGCGTGACGAACTGTCCGGGGGCGGGCACGTTCAGACGCGTGACGACACCCGACTCCGGGGCGCGGATCGTCTGCTCGTTCAGCGTTCGGACGCTACGCGCGCGGTCGTTCTCCAGGCGGTCGAGCGCCTGCCGCGCGGCCACGACGTCGGTCTCGAGTGCGAGCTGCTCCTGACGCGACGCTTCGACGCGCATGCTCCGCTCGCTCTCCAGGTTCGCGACCATCTCCTTCGGGAGGATGCCTCCTTCGAACATCGCCCGGTGCCGCGCGATATCGCGCCCCATGCGTCCGATCTCGACGGCGTTGCGTCTGCCGGCGCGCTCCCGCTGGCTCTCGAGAAGGGCGATGGTCTGCCGGACACGCTCGATCTCGCGGTCGACGCGCGCGAGGTCCATGCGCGGCGTGGTGTCGTCGAGGCGAAACAACACCGTGCCCTTGTCCACCATCGCCCCTTCGCGCGCGCCGATCAACGTCAGCCGTCCCTCCTGCTGTGCGCGAACGGTCGACGGGACACCCGCGACGCGCAGGTCGCCTCGCGCCACGACCGTCTGCTCGAACGGGATGAACGCGAGCCAGGCGACGGCGACGATGAACGTGAGGACGAAGAGCGGAAAGAAGATCCCCGTGAAGCGCGGGCGCGTGTAGAGGATCGCGTCGACGGTCTCCGAGAAGTTGCGGCGGTCGAGCAGATCCGGGGCGCCGGGCGCAGAGGGCACGCAGGAGGTCAACGCCCGGGTCGGGATACCGGGCGCCTGCCCCCCGCCCGCGGCGCCCTGCGCCCAGACGCGGGTCCT
>CAZLGP010000147.1:0-7423 GCA_964558905.1 uncultured Thermoanaerobaculia bacterium
CCAGCCGGTTGAGCAGAGTCACGAACTCGAGCGACAGGTCGTCGCGCCGGGCGACCAGTTCGCGCCGGCGTCGCAGTAGCCTGAAGCGGTCCTCTGGCGACTCGTTCAGCTTCTTCCGTAGCTGGTCGAACTCGTAGAGCACGCGGGCATCATGGGGTGCTGCCCGCGTGGCTCGCACGTAGGAGCTGCGCGCTCTCGCCGGTCGCCTCCGAACGTTGTACTGAGCTATCCCGAGGTTCCGGTGGGTGATGGAGAACGACGGATCGAGGCGGATCGACCGTTGCCACAGTTCGATCGCCTCGGCGTATCGACGCCGGTCGTAGAGCAGGTTGCCGAGATAGTAGGGCGCTCTGGCGTCCGAGGGATCGAGCCGCGCGGCCAGCTCAAGGATCTCGATCTCCTCGACGCGCGCGGGAAACGCCAGATCCGGCGGCATCAGTTTGCCCAAACGGCCGTGATGGCGTGCGCGCGGTTCGTCGCCGGCGCGCTCGAGAAGCCACGCCAGCGTGTAGTGCACGAGCGGATGAACTGCCTCCTCCTCGTCCTCGGGATTCAGCAGTCGCTCGAGAACGGTGATGGCTTCGGGCAGCAGCCCGGCGCGAGCGTAGTCGTGAGCGATGTCGAGATGGGTCTGCACACCGCCGGGCAAACGTAGTTCAACCGGTCGCCCCCCCAGCAGGGTGTCCTCGTGGACCGCCCACGCGTCGAGGGGATCCAGCGCGAGTGTGGTGCGCACGACGTCGCCTGCCTCAGCGGCACGATCAAGGCGACGCAGGATCGCCGTGCGGAGGTTTCGAGCGCCAAGGTGGTTGCTGTTGGTGGCAAGCGCCCGAGCGGTGAACGACAAGGCTGTTGCCCAGTCGCCGCGCGTGGCTGCCAGCTCGGCTCGGGCTGTGTCGCCTGCGGACTGCCAAGCGCCACTCCAGGTCGCCTTGGCGAACGCCGCCTCGGCGTCGTCCAGCCGGCCCTGCAGGCGCAGCACCAGCCCCAGGGTGTAGTGGGGCTCACCGTCGGGCGGGTTGGGGTTGTGCTTCGTGAGCGTGCCGATCGCCTGCCGCAGGTGCTGCTCGGCGGCTTCGAACTCACCCCGGCGGAGGTGCCAGCGCCCCAGCGCGACGTTCGTCCGGCTATCGCCCGGCTCACGCCGCAGCGCCTCCTGCCAGTAGTCTTCCGGCCGGCGTGTCGCGTGGCGATACTGTTCGAGGTGCAGCCCGATCAGGAACAAGTCCTCCACCGCAGCGACCTGGCCCGGCAGCGGCGGCTCTGTAGCCGGTGGCGGGGGTCCGGCCGGCTCACTGCGTTCGGGCTGGAAGGCGATCACCGTTCCTCTCACGGCTTCAACACTGAGCCGAAGATCCGTGGCTACGATGCCCGGCGGCACGGGAAAAGTTTCAACCAGCGGGCTATCAGGTGCGAGATCGACGATTCGCTCAGCCAGTATTCCCGTTGGGCCCTGGAGCACGACGCGGGCGTCGGCGAGTGGGCGTGAGGCAGCGACCCCGATCCGTGCCGCGCCGTCCGCGCCCAGGATCAGGCTGAGCGCAGCTTCGAGATTGGCGTGCTGAGCCGGCCCGATCCGCTGGATGGGGTACCAGAACTGGCTGAAGGTCTTCGTCTCGTAGGGCTGCAGGAAGGAGAAGTCGGGCTGGTTATCTGTGAAGACGCCGGCCATCAGCTCGACGTACGGCCCGTCCGCGTCGGTGAGATTGCGATCCCAGGCGTAGCCGAACTCGTGGTTGCCCCACGTCCACTGCTTCTTGCCCGGGGCGATGTGGTGATCGGCCCAGTGAACGAAGCCCGCCTCACGCTCGTGGTCATAGCCGCCGAAGAAGTCGTGCCGCGTATCCATGGCCATGTATGAGGTTGGGACGGGAATATTCCGGTACCAGCTGAGATCGGCTTCCTGCGCAGGACGTGCGCCGTAGTCCACGCCGTAGTACTGACCGCGCGACACCGGAAAAGTGGTCATGGCGCGCTTGGCATGGTCGGCGACGTAGGTCACGTCAGGCGGGAAGAAAGATTGATACTGGTCGTGCACCCGCGCGGCGACGTTGGCCCACCACAGGAAGGTCTGGACCAAGGGCGTCCGGTTGTACAGCCTGACGCGGGCTTCGACCAGCGCGGAATTGGGGTAGAGGGTCACTCCCACTGTCCCTTTCATCCGCTCCATCGGCTCGTGTTCAGAGAGCCATGCCGTGGCGCTCCCGTCCGGCCGCAGTTCGATCGTCCAGTCCACCGGCATGAACGTCGACGGGCGGTGATGCTGCGGCCAGTTGAATTCGACGCCGCCAGATATCCAGGGCCCGAGCAGGCCCACGAGAGCCGGCTTGATCACGTTCTGGCGATAGAAGAAGTCATAGCCGTTGGTCCGGTCCAATCCAACATGGATACGCCCGCCGATCTCGGGTAGGACCATGAGCCGGACGTAGCGGTTCTCCAGGTGAATGGCCTGCCATGTCCGGTCGACCCGCTCGTCCGAGACAAGCTCGATGACGGGGTTGGGGTAGACGCGGCCGCTGCTGCCCTGGTAGACGCGCTTCTCGAGAAACATCGGGTTGACGTCTGGTGGCCCGGTGGGGTAAGTGGGAATGACCACCGGCTCCGCCCACGCTGCGACAGGACTGTCGCGAAGGGATTCCGGACGCTCGGGCAGATGCATCAGCGCGCCGGGCTCACCAGATCCGCCAAGTTCACCGCCGCGCCTGCGCGACTGCAGCAGTCAGCTCGGAGGCGCGGCCAGCCACGACCTCCGGATCGCCGCTGCCCGTCAGCCAGCTGCCCACGGCCACAGCCCCCGCGCCGGCTGCGATGAAAGCAGCCGCACTCTCCGCCGTGACGCCACCGGTTGGGATGAGGGCGATGTCGGGAAATGGTCCGCGCAACTCGCGTACGAACGCTGGCCCGACGCTCGAGGCAGGGAAAAGTTTGACCGCCGTCGCTCCAGCGCGCCATGCCTCAAGGATCTCGCTGGGCGTGAGCGCACCCGGAAAGATTGGCACTCCACGTGTCGCGGCCCAGCGCACGAGCTGGCCGTCCATATGTGGCGAGACAATGAAGCGGGCGCCGGCGGCGACGGCTTCGTCAGCTTCGGTAATGTCCAGAACCGTCCCAGCGCCGACCATCAGCTGGTCGTCCACGAAGCGCGCGGCGAGAATTGCGATGGCCTCGAGCGCCGAGGGGCTATTGAGCGTCACCTCGAACGCACGCACGCCACCGGACAGGAGCGCGTCGCCCACCCCGGGCAGCTGTGCCGTGTCCAGTCCTCGACCGATGGCCACCACGCCGGGTCCGCTGATGGCCTCGGGAATAGCGCAACGGTCCGGGCGGGAGGCGGTCATGTCAGCGCAACTTCGAAGCCGGGAACGCCGTCCGCCGCGAGCCGGTCGATGAGCGTGTCCAGCGTCGCTGCTTCGTGGGCATCCAGCGCACGGCTGGGCGATCGCATCGCATCGCTGGTAAAGATGCCCTGGCGGCGCAGGAGCCGTTTCGCACCCAGGATGAGTAGGTCAAGCGACTGTACCTGGAACGACAGGAGGGGCAGGATCTGCCGGTAGCCGGCCTCCGCGGCGGCTGGTTCAGCATGCCTCGCCTGGCGGTCGAGCGCCACAATTGCAGGCCCGAGATCGCAGCCGGGCATGCAGCCGGAAGCGCCGCGACGAATCTGCTCGAGGTACAGCAGTCCACCCCACCCCGCCACGATCTCGATGCCGGCCTCCGCGGCCGCCGATACCTTGGCGCCTGCTCCTGGAGTTTCCACTTTGAGCGAGCGGGCCAGTGGTTCAGTCTCGGCAATGCGCACCAGGGTGTCCAACGTGAGCGAAACCCCCGTTACCTGCGGCGAGTCCTGAACAAGGATCGGCAAGCCGGCGGCATCGGCGATACAGGAGTAATGCGCGACCAGTTGGTCGGTGGAACGGGCCGTCGCAGGTGGCAGCACCATGAGGCCCGCCGCGCCGGCGGCGCGCGCCCGGCGTGCCCGGTCAGCCGCCACTGCAGTTGAGCCGTCCAGCCCTATCACGAATGGTGCGCGATCGCGGCAGCGCT
The DNA here is from genome assembly GCA_964558905.1 of uncultured Thermoanaerobaculia bacterium. Classification (GTDB taxonomy): domain Bacteria; phylum Acidobacteriota; class Thermoanaerobaculia; order Gp7-AA8; family Gp7-AA8; genus QHVT01. The sequence goes on from CAZLGP010000147.1 coordinate 4,045, forward strand.
CGGCAACCGTGGCCACCACTTCGTCACGCTCGTGCTCGGTCAACGTCCACGCCTCGGAGGCCAGGCCGAGAACGACAAGGCCATCGACCCCGTGATCCAGCATGCGGTCGGCGAGCCCGCCAAGTTCGGCCAGCCGGACCGGCTGGTCAGGTGCCGGGCCGAACGGTACATGCAGCACCGGTCGGACGCCATCAAATCTGCGCATTCGCCCTCAGGTTCGCGCCCCATCGAGTCGGCGTGGCCATTTCATCCTATGATATTTTAGTATGACGAATGTTCGCTCTGCCGTCACCTCGTCGCGGACTCCATCGGCTTGTCGTGGACGAGCTCGGCATGCGTGTCGTCCAGGGCTCGCTACCGCCCGGGTCGGTGCTGCCCAGCGAGGCCGAACTGAGCTTGAAGCTAAAGGTGAGCAGGACGGTAGTCCGCGAAGCGCTGAAGGTGCTCGCCGCCAAAGGCCTCGTTGACTCCAGGCCCAAGCGGGGTACGCGCGTTCTGCCGCGAGCCCATTGGAGCCTGATCGACGACGACGTCCTGTCGTGGCAGGTCAATGTTGGGGCCGATATCGACTTCTACCGCTCCGTTTCCGAGGTACGCTCGATCATCGAGCCTCACGCGGCGGCGCTGGCGGCGGAGCGCCGCGCAGATGAAGAGCTGGCTCGCATGGAGGCCCTGCTGGCTCGCATGGGTGGGTCGCTGGGAGACCGGCGGGACTACATTGCTGCCGATCTCGATCTTCACGCTGCAATTCTGCAGGCAACTCACAACGAGTTGCTGCTCCAGATGACAGGCACGTTGACGGTGGCGTGGCGCGCCTCGCGCGACGTGACCACCCGCGTCCCCGGTGGGATGTCAGCGGCGATGATTACCCACCGTGCCGTGATCGACGCCATCTCAGGACGAGATGTGGTTCGGGCGCAGGAGGCGATGACAGAACTTGTCGATATCGCCGCTCGCGACGTCGAGTTGGTCTTCAGCCGCGAGGGTGCCGCCGCCTTCTCGGCTCAGCCGCCTTGGGATGGACAGTCGTTGCCTGCCCTTCGGCCGATCGCGGCCGTGACAGCGGTAGCGGAAGCAATTGACATCCATCCGCCCGCCGGGGCTGCACGAGAGCTAACGAAGCAGTAGAGGAGGACCGACTCGCCGACATCGTGATCGTGCCGTTGCACAGGGCGTCTCTGAGCGGCGCCTACCAAGAGGAGTAAGGAGGATTACACCTGATGCGAAAGCTATTGCCGGGCGCAGCCTTGATGGTCGCGTTTGCGGTCGCGGCATGCACCGCGACCCCAGCCGCGACCCCGGATGCCCCCGTGACACCGGCTCCGGCCACCACCCCAGACCAGCCGCCAGCTGGCACTCCCGATGCGCCGCCGGCCGGGGACGCACCGTTGTTCTACGTGATCAACAAGAGTGCCGACCAGCAGTACTTCATCGATCTGCAGGACGGTTTCGTGGCCAAGGTGGAAGAGCTGGGTGGGCGTGCACAGCGAGCCGATGCTCGTCTCGACCCGAACCTGGGCATCAGCCTCGTGAACGATGCCATCTCGGCCGGTGCTGCCGGCATCGCCATCACCGTCCCCGACCAGACGATCGGTCCGGCGATCTCGACGGCCGCGGAAGGCGCTGCTGTCGCGCTCGTGGCGACTGACGACAACATCGACGACGCCGACGGTAACCCGGTGCCCTTCGTTGGTTTCAGCGGAACCGACATGGGGACCAAGGTCGGCGAGGAGGCCGCCCGGCTGCTGGAGGAGTCCGGTTGGCTGGACAATCCTGACACGCTGGGCATCCTGTCGACCGAGGTGCAGACGCTGTCCGTCTGCGAGGACCGCACCAACGCGTCGAAGGAGATCATGCGCGGCGCGGGCGTGCCCGAGTCGCAGATCCTGCAGGTGCCGTACACGGGTGAAACGCCGTCCGCACAGGACGCGGCTGGTCCGGTGATCGCGGCCAATCCCGGTATCGAGAACTGGGTCGTCTTCGCCTGCAACGACGAGGGCGTTTTGGGCACGCTGAACGCGCTCGCGACGGCGGGCGTGAACGCGGACAACGTCATCGGCGTGGGGCTGGGTGCCTACGAGGCCTGCAAGCCCTGGGTGGCCGATCAGCCGTCCGGCTTCAAGGGGGCGCTCTTCATCTCCGGCACGGATGTCGGAGAAGCCGCTGCCCAGGTCCTATGGGACAACGTGGTCAACGACCAGGCCCTGCCGGAAGAGACGATCGCCAACACGACGATGGTCAACCCGGACACGTGGCAAGACTATTTCGAGTGCGCTGACTGAGGTAGTCCTCTCAGCGATCGGTGGATCCGGGTTGCGCAAGCCCGGATCCACTCCAACAGTAGGAAGACCGACCTACCCGATGACCACTCTGACCGATCACGAGGCGCCCACCCCGCAAACCAAGGACGTGGGGGTATCCCCGGGCGTTTTGGAGGTGCGTGGCATCGGCAAGGCCTTTCCCAACGTGCAGGCGCTGGATGACATCTCGCTCGATGTGCGGCCGGGCGAGATCCTGGCCATCATGGGCGAGAACGGTGCCGGCAAGTCGACACTGCTCAAGATTCTCAACGGGGATTACCAGCCCGACACCGGCACCCTCACCCTCGATGGCCGGCGGCTGTCCTTCAGCGGGCCGGGCGAAGCGCGCCAGGCAGGGGTGCGCGTCATCTACCAGGAGCCGGAGATCATTCCAGGCGTCGACGTCGCTGAAAACATCTATGCCGGTGAGTTGCCCACACGCGGTCCCTTCGTCGACCGTCGACGCCTCGACGAACTCGTTGCGGCCGCCCTGAAGGAGTACGGCTTCGAGAATGTGCTGCCCGTCCGACTGATGGGTGACGAGCTCTCTTCGGCGCAACGCCAGCTGGTCGAGATCATGCGCGCACTCAAGTCGAACGTTCGCATTCTTGCCCTCGACGAACCCACTTCATCCTTGACAGACGAGGAGGTGAACCGCCTCTTTGACCTCGTTCGGCGCCTGCGCAATGAGGGAGTGGCAATCATCTACGTCTCGCACAGGATCAAGGAGATCCTGAGACTGGCCGACCGTGTCGCGGTATTGCGCGACGGGCGGTTGGTGGACGTTCGCCCGGCGAGCGAGCTGACAGAGGCAGAGATCGTGCGCCTGATGGTCGGCCGCGAGTTGCGCGACGTCTTCAAGCGCCGGCAGGCAGTCACCGGTGAGGTTGTACTGCGCGTGCAGGGCCTGCGCAGCAACTGGCACCCGGGGCTCGACTTCGAGATCCGAACCGGTGAGGTCGTCGGCTTCGCCGGGCTGGTGGGCGCCGGCCGGACTGAGTTGGCCAAGGTCATCTTCGGGGAGCTCCCGCGCGACGCCGGTCGGATCGAGGTGGGCGGTCAGGAAGTGGATATACGCC
>CAZLGP010000148.1:0-7512 GCA_964558905.1 uncultured Thermoanaerobaculia bacterium
GGTCACCGGCAGGCGTGGGGGGTTTTGTCCAGGGTCGGTTGAGGGTGGGGGGTTGGCGGGGGGGGGGGGAAAACCCCACCGGGTAGTGGGTCGCATGTACCCCCACCCGCCAACCGCCGACCGTCAACCCAAGCGCCCAATGTACGGAAGATTTCCGAGCCGTCGCATCTGTTCGAGGCCGTAGCCGACCCAGGTGCCGTCCCCGTCGATCGAGAAGGCGCGGAAGTCGGCCCGGACGTCGACGGTCCGGGAGTTCGGACGATCGAGCAGCGCGACGAGGCGGAGACTCGCCGGCTCGTGAGTACGGAGCTGGCTGAAAAGGTAGTTCTCGATGATCCCCGAGTGCACGACGTCCTTGAGCAGGTAGACGTGGCGGCCGCGGATGTCGTTGAAGCTGAGGAAGTCGATCTCGACGGCGTCGGCGATCGGCTGGTCGGCGGAGTCGCGGACGACGTCGATGAACGCGAAGCTGGCGTCACCCGGGATCGCGCGTAGCAGGTCGGCGAGGAAGAGTGCCGTGCCCTTCAGGATCCCGAGGAGGAAGACCTCCGCGTCGCCGGCGTCGCGACGGATCTCTCCTCCGAGGTCGCGAACGCGACTCGCGATCTGTTCAGCGCTGAAGATCGGTTTGATCGTCTCTGTCGTCATCCAACCATACTCGGTACAGAACGCCGGGAGGTTCCGTCACCTTGAACCGTTCCGACACTTCCACCCCTGCGATCCAGACGATCTCACCGTTCCAGACGAGCAGGGGGAGGCGGTCTCGGAGCTCCGCGGCGATTTTACGATCAATCAGAAAGTCTTTGAGCTTTTTCGGCCCGGCGAGCCCAAGAGGCTGGAAGCGGTCCCCGCTGCGGCGATTTCGGACGACGAACGTGGCGGCGGCGCCGTCCGGGAGTTGAAGGAGTTGCCCGTTGCCCGTCGCCCGTTGCCCGTGCTCTCTCTCCAGGTGCATCGTCATCCCGAGCGAGGGGAGGGATGCCGCCCGCGTTTCCGTCAGCTGGACCTCGAAGTCTTCCGCCGGTTGAGGACGACTGCGGAGAACCCACGCGGCGCCCCGTCGTGTGAGCTCGAGGTGTTTCGTGATGCTCAAGCGCTGGATCGTCCCGACTTCTCCGGCGATGCGCATGGCGTCGAAGTCGCGTGCGTGGGGATCGAGTCTGCGGATGTGCCGCTGCAGGAGAGCGCCCCGGAGCCAGGGATCCTCGGGCCAGCTCAGAAAGCGGGTCTCGTGCTCGCGGACCTCAGCGTGCGCGAGCTCCGCGTCGTCGATCGCCCGGGCGATCATCGGCCACTGCGCGCGGGCCTGCTCGGCGGCACGGGCGAGCGCTTCGATCCCGTCGACCTCCCGGAGGAACACCCTCACGCGGTTGCGGAGGAAGCGCGGGTCTTCGTTCGACCGGTCGAGGCGGGCGACGACGCCTCGCTCGCGGAGAAAGTCCTCGATCTCCGCACGAGTGACGTCGAGCAGAGGACGGACGAAGCCGTCTTCCCGGACGGGATGGATCCCGCGCAGGCCAGCAATCCCGCTGCCGGTGAGGAGGCGCATCAGAACCGTCTCGGCCTGATCGTTCTTCTGATGCGCGGTTGCGACGTAGCGGGCGCCGAGCTCCCGCAGGCGTGCATAGCGAACCTCGCGCGCGGCGGCCTCTACCCCGCGCGCGCGGACGAGATCCGGGTCCAGCGTGCCGTCGAAAACGACCAGCTCGACATCGAGGCGGGCACAGAGCTCCCGCACGAACGCCTCGTCAGCGTCGGAGTCGATCCCGCGGAGATGATGATTCACATGCGCCGCGATGACGGCGAACCCCTCGGCGCGAAGGTCCGCGAGCGCGAGGAGCAGCGCGGTGGAGTCGACGCCGCCGGAAGCCGCGACGGCGAGACGGCAGGGCGGAATTCCCTGTTTGACGAAAAACTGACGAAGCTTCGCGCGGAGCATTGGCGATCTGCTGCTAGTTTACGAGCTCCGGGTCTAGATTCATGGGAGGTTGCCTATGATGCGTCGCCGAGGTCACGCCGGATTCACACTGATCGAGCTGCTGGTGGTCGTTGCCATCATCGGGATCCTTGCGTCCATCGCCATCGGGAACTATCTGAATGCGCTGTCGCGGGCGAGGCAGAAGCGGACGATGGCGGACATGCGCACCATCGCGCTCGCGTGGGAGCAGCGGTACGCGGAGAACGGTTCCTACGCCGCGGCCGGGTTCAGCTTCCCGACCGGGGCCGTCACGTACGGTACGTTGGAAACCGCGCTGACTCCGACCTACATCCAGAAAATGCCGCAGGCCGACGGTTGGGGACGGGCGCTCGAGTTCGCGATTGGCGACAAGGTCTACGGGATCCGTTCCTCCGGCCGAGACGGCCTCTACGAGGGCACGGACTACGAGCCGGTGGCGTTCGACAATCCAGACTGCGACATCGTCTACTCGAACGGCCGCTTCGTCCGATGGCCCGCCGAGATCCAGGGGAACTAGCCGGCACGGCCGGCAGCGCTGGTTGCTGCGCCTTCCGGCACGTCTTCGATGGATTCGACGATCGCGGCTTCGGGCGGCGCAACGCGCCTGACGTTTCTGTCAGACGGCCGGCACGTCCGACAACGCGCGGAGAACAACTGTCATCCTGACCTAGGGACGTCGGGCGCGCCGCGATTGAGAGTGAGAAGCCGGTTGAGTGGACCACTGGGTCGAACGGCAGGTGCCACGCGCGGAGCGCCGGCTTCCAGCCGGCCGCTACGCCGGCATCCTTGCCGGCCGCCTCTCGCTCGGAACCGTGCCGGCTGGAAGCCAGCCCGCATTTCTCACAGCCCTCTGCTGCGTCAGCCGAGAGCGACCTGTCTGCTTCGCCGCACGACGATTTCGCTCCTCAACATAGTGTCAACTATGCCTTCGTCGCGAAATCGCCGTGCGACTCGCATCCAGGCCACTCTCGGCTGTCTCGCGACGAAAGGCTGTGAGAAATGCGGGCCAGCGTAGCGGCCGCCTGGAAGGCCGCGCTGGTTGGCCGAGTGGAGCCGTGCCGCTCGCTGACGCCGGGTGGTGGCGGTGACTGGAGTCGAACCAGTGACCTAGCGCTTATGAGACGCCCGCTCTAACCATCTGTGCTACACCGCCAGGGTGGGAGGGGGGTTTGTAGGGGCCCCGGCCGCGACCGTCAAGGAGCGCGAATACGCTTCCTGGTGAGCGGTCGGGACTACACTGAACAGCGCTTGCGGCAAGATGATTTCGCGCGCGGCAGAGCGGAGGACGGCAGATCGATGGCGGAGGTATACGAGCGGGTTTGCGTGACCTGCGGGCAGACCGAGGAGAAGGTCAGGCTCGAGCAGTGCACCATCTGCAGCCGGTTCTACTGTCCTGACTGCGCGCACCGCGCCGGCTTCGGCCGGAAGTTCTGTTCCCCCGAATGCGGCCGCGCCTACTACTTCACCGGAGAGCCTGATGACGACGAAGACCTCGAATCCGACGACTGACCCCACCACCGCCCGCGCCGACCTCACCCGGCGGCCGCGCCGGCTGCGCCGCAGCGAAGGACTCCGCGCGATGCTTCGAGAGACCATCGTCCGCCCCGCAGACCTCATCTACCCTCTCTTCGTCGTGCCGGGCACGCGCCAGCGCTCGGAGATCGGCTCGATGCCTGGAGTGTTTCAGCTGCGCGTTCGCGAAGCCGTCGAGGAAGCCCGCCGCGCCTACGACGCCGGCGTCCGCTCGATCCTCCTCTTCGGCCTTCCCGAGAAGAAGGATGCGATCGGCTCGACGTCGTGGGATCCGTCCGGTCCCGTGCAGTCGGCGATCGAAGGCATCAAGCGGCAGGTGCCCGACATGACCGTCATGGCGGACGTCTGCCTCTGCGAGTACACCGATCACGGCCACTGCGGCGTGATCGTCAATCGCAACGGCGTGAAGGACGTCGACAACGATCAGACCTTGCCGCTGCTGATGAAGCAGGCCATCTCCTTCGCCGCCGCGGGCGCTGACTTCGTCGCCCCCTCGGACATGATGGACGGACGCATCGGAGCGATCCGCCGGGCGCTCGACGAGCAGGGGATGCCCGAGGTGGGGATCATGGCCTACTCGGCGAAGTTCGCGTCGGGCTTCTATGGGCCGTTCCGCGAGGCCGCAGAGTCCGCGCCGCAGTTCGGCGACCGCCGCACGTACCAAATGGATCCCGCGAACGCGCGCGAGGCCCATCGCGAGATCGCCCTCGACGTCGAGGAGGGGGCGGACATCGTCATGGTCAAGCCCGCGCTGTCGTATCTGGACATCATTCGTCAGGCCCGCGACCACTTCCCGCTGCCGATCGCCGCGTACAACGTGAGCGGCGAGTACTCGATGGTGAAAGCCGCCGCGGAGCGGGGCTGGATCGATGGCCCGCGAGTGATGAACGAGATCCTGACGTCCATCAAACGCGCCGGAGCGGACCTGATCATCACCTACCACGCCATGGAATTCGCCACGAGAGTGTGACGCGGAGCAACGAGGAGTGCTGAGTGCTGGGTGCCGAGTGCTGAGTCGTGCCGGGAGGTCGGCAGCAGCGCTCCTCAGGCCGCAGACAGTTCCTGGAGCAGGATTGTGGCGATGCGCTTGGCCGCCTCCTGATATGCCTGTGCGCTGGGATGGAAGTCGTCGTGGCGGCTGAGGCGCTGGGGCGTGACGATGTCGGCCATCTTCACGACCGCGACGCGCTGGTCGTGCTCGAAACGCGAGGCGAGCGTCGCGTCCCACATTCCGAGGTACTGGTTGATCGCCGGCGCCCATTCGTGGCGGGGAACGGGGTTGTAGCCGCCGAGCAGCAGGACCCTGGCGCGAGGGTTGATCGCGTGGAGCTCCGCGACGATGGTCTCGATGCGGCCGAGGATGCGCTCCGCGACGGCGAGCGGTGCGCGCAGGATCTCCTCGCGCGAGTGCGGCGTGCGGAAGAGATCGTTGGCGCCGACGGAGAGGCCTGACAGGCGGCCAGGAGCAGAACCGCGAGGATCCGTTTCACGCCGTTCGAAAGTGCGAAGCGCGGGCCATGCCTTCGGAGTGCGGAGGCAGCGCCTTCGCTTTGAAATGCGCGGCACGACGCAACGCATTGGAAAGCGGAGGAGTTGCGAAGCGTCTCAAAACAAGGGACCGCAACCATCTCGGCGCCTGACGTCTTTGCACGCGAAGACCATGTGGAGTGCGGAGGCAGCGCCTCCGCTTTTCCATTCGATCGGCAAGCGCGCTACGGTGTCGTCCTCGCCGCGTCGTCGGAATGCAAACGTGCGCCAGGAGCGCAGCGTTGCCGTGCTTGGCCTGCGAATCGGAAAGCGGAGGCGTTGCCTCCGCACTCCAGACTACCCGCACCAGACGGCGGTCACGGCATCGGGATGGTCGAGGAGGAATCCGTCTTCCTCCTCGTCGTACTGGATGACCGCGCCGTCGAGACGGGACGCGGCCATCGAGTCGAGCGCGATCGGGACGCCGTCCACGTTCGCCACTTCATCGTCTTCGGCGGCCTCGGACGCGTAGCTGAGCCGGTAACCCGACCCGCCGCAACCGGTCGTGAACGCGATGCGCAGAATGCGGCCGCCTGCGTCCTCGGCGAGGTGCGCGGCGGCCGCGGGGGTGAGCGAGATGTTCATGCGGCGTCGGTGGAGCCGTGAACGATGCGCCACTGGGCGTCTTCGCGCTTCCACCAGTCGGGGTCGTGCTTGATGAGCTCGAGCTCCCGCTCGAGCTCGACGATGTGCGCGCGCTTGCCGGTCTCGAAGTACACAAGGAGATTGCGATCCGTCGGCGTCGCGTCCCCGATGAGCTCGCGCAGCTTGCGTTGAAAGGTCCGCTCGCGGGAGATGAGGAATTCCGCCGACTCGCGGAACGACATCTCGCCCTCGAGGATCTCGGAGAAGATCATGTCCGCGCCGAGAGTCACGCGAACGCGGCTGCCGGTGGTGTCGATGATCTTCATCTCGATGAGGTCGCGGTTCCCGCGCTCATCCGCGGCGAACTGCTTGAACATCATCGCCGACATCGGATTGGGCAGGTTCTCCGCCATCTTCTGGAAGACTTTGTAGACCTCGACGGTGTACTGGTAGAGAAGGGCGAGGTTCTGGTGGGAGAGGCCGGTCTGGATGGAGGTTTGGACTGCGCTCATTCTTCGCTCCTCGGAGTCTCAAAGTCGCAAAGCCTCAAAGTCTCAAAGATCGTGCGGCGACGGTCTTTGAGGCTTTGCGACTTTGAGACTCTGCGACTTTCATTCGATCTTTGCCACTTTCACAATCACATCACCGAGCAACTTTGCCTGGCACGAAAGGCGGTACGGCTCTTCGAGCTCCTTGTAGGTCTCGTCGGGCGTCGGGGGTGTCAGCGCGTCCCACCCGTTCATGACTTCGACTCTGCAAGTCCCGCACGCGCCGTCTCCGCCGCAGACCTGGCTGATGCGCACGCCAAGGTCTCCGGCGACGGAGAGCAGCGTTCTGCCCGCGGGAAACTCGCCGCTCTGGTCCGCATCAGCGAAGGTCACGCGCGGCATTGGAGGGATTCTATTACGAGCGGTTGGCGGTTGGCGGTTGTCGGTTGGCGGGGGCAACCGGGCGATTGCGTCCTCCCGCCAAACCGTCAACCGCCAACCGCCCGATGCGCCATGTACGAGCTGCGCACCAGCGGCGCGCTCTCGACGTGATGGAACCCCAGCGCGCGCGCCGCGCGCCCGAGCTCCTCGAACTCCGCCGGGGTGTAGTACTTGCGCACGGGATGGTTCTTCTCCGAGGGCGCGAGATACTGGCCCATCGTGAAGATGTCCACACCGGCCTCGCGCAGGTTGCGGGCGACGTGAAGGATCTCGTCGTCCGTCTCGCCCAGGCCGAGCATGATCGACGACTTCGTGAGCATGCCGATCGGTCCTTCCTCGCGCGCCCAGCGCAGGACGTCGAGCGATCGCTGGTACTTTGCGACGGGACGCACGGCGGAGTAGAGCCGCGGCACGGTCTCCACGTTGTGCGCGAGGACCTCGGGGTGAGACTGCAGGACGACGCGCAGTGCTTCGCGGTTGCCATCGAAGTCGGAGATCAGCACTTCCACCGCCGCGCCGGTGCGCTCGCGTACCGCAATGACGGTGCGGGCGACATGATCCGCGCCGCCGTCGGGCATGTCGTCGCGGTTGACCATGGTGATGACCGCGTGACGCACGTTCATCTTGTCCACGGCCTCGGCCACGCGCCGCGGCTCGTCGTCATCGGCGACGAGAGGATCGCCGCGGCCGACCGCGCAGAACGTGCAGCGCCGCGTGCAGATCTCGCCGAGGACCATGAAGGTCGCGGTTCCGGCATTCCAACACTCGAAGATGTTCGGACATCGCGCTTCCTGGCAGACGGTGTTCAGCCCGAGATCGTTGATGAGCCGCGAGACGGGGAGCTGGGCGAGGTCGCCGGGAACGCGGACCTTGAGCCAGTCGGGGCGGACGCCGGCGCGTTTGTTCATCATGTGTTGGTTGCCAGTGGCCGGTTGCCAGCTGCCAGTGCTGCTTCGCCTGGGCCACCAGTCCCTGGCAACT
>CAZLGP010000149.1:0-35343 GCA_964558905.1 uncultured Thermoanaerobaculia bacterium
GATGGTGATCGTTCCGCTTGCAACCTCTTCGCGTTCCGCGGTGATGATCACCACCGCCCCGCCCTCCGGCGCAGCCTCGGCCAGCGTCACGGCGGCCGTGATGGGATTGCCGCCGATCACCGCCGACGGCGTCGCCGTGAACGCCGACAACCCCGAGCTCTCACTGATCGTGAGTGCCGCGGAAAGCGACGTCGCGTACGTTGCGGTCAGGGTGACCGTTCCGGGCTCAGCTTCTGCGTTGACGCTCGCCGTGAATGTGGCGCTGGATTGGCCCTCGGCGACGAGAACTTCGCTCGGGACGGTCACCGCCCCGCTGGAGCTGGAAAGCCGCACGGAAGCGCCTCCGGCGGGAGCGATCGTGCTCAATGAGACCGTACCGGTGACGCTCTGGTTCGGCGAGGCAGACGCCACGTCGAGGCTGAACGCGGCCAGGGTCACCGTGTGCACTGTGGTCGTGCGGATCCCGCGTCCGTCGTATTCGTACCGGCGGTCGCCGGCGCTGCGCAGGTGATTGCGCGGGGAGTAGTCGAACGTGCGCGCGCCAACGACGATCTCGTTTCCCGCAGGGTCGTAGGCGACGGCGTCGACCCGGCCGTCGCTCATCACCGAGGCGATCTTGGGCGTCGTGCCGGACATCGTGAAGGTGCGCAGGTTTGACCCGACGGCACTCGAGCGCAGGTTACCCATGGCGTCGTACACGTACGAGCCAGCGCCCCACAGTCCCGCGCCTCCGTTGGCGACGGTCAAGCGATGGAGGTCGTCATAGCCAAAGTCGCGCTCGTAGGCGGGATCGACCAGGTCGGCGATGCGGGTGATGTTGCCGGCCGGGTCGTGCGTGTACTGATAGGACGCGATCACGCCCGTCGTCGGCACGTCCTCCCCCTCCTGGAAGGGCCCGGTGAGCGTGTTCGTCAGCGGGCGGTATCGCGGATCGTAGGTCGTCGTCCGGGTCGTGCCGTTGCCGAAGACGATCTCGCCCATGGGCCCGAACGGCAGATACGAGGCTGACGCGACGAGCGTGGTGTCGCCGGTGACGGCCGACGTCGGGCGCGACGCGTAGTCGAATGTGTAGTCGACGACACGGCCGCTCGGATACACGATGCGCGAGCGGCTGCCGTTCGCGTCGTAGCCGAATCCGGTCGCATAGTTCGCGCTGCCGATGGTCTTCGTTTCCGAGAGTGGCAGTCCGCGGCGATCCCACGCGTACGCCGTCGATCCGGTGGGATCGTTCATCGACGCGAGGCGGCCCTTGCCGAACGTTCCCGTGTCGTAGGACCAGGAGACCGATTCCGACTGGCCGGACAGAACGCTGGTCGACGAGAGCACGCGCCCCAGCGCGTCGTAGGCGCGCGTGGTCGTATTCGTCGTGTCGCGACCGTCGCCCGGGATGGAGTCGACGAGCGTCGTCGTCAGCAGCTGGCCCGCGGCATCGTACTGGTAGGTCGTGCTGCCGGTGACCGGGCTGACCTGCTCGAGCATCTGCCCGAAATCGTCGTACTTGTAGGTGGTCACGTTGCCATTCGGATCAGTGACCGACGTCAGATTCCCGTGCAGGTCATAGGCGTACCGCGTCGTGATGACGCCTCCGGTCGCGCCGGCCAGGGTCTGCGTCACCCGTTCGAGCCGGCCTGCCGGGTCGTAGGTGTAGAGCGTGTTCGGTGTCGAATGATTCTCATCGCGCACGCTGGCGATGCGACCGGCGGCGTCATAGTCATATTGAACCGCCGCGCCATCCGCGTGCGTCATCGTCACGAGGTGTCCCTCGAGGTCGTACGTGAACGACTCGCGCCGCTTCTCGATCCAGCTTCCCCCTTCAAAGGCGAGCATCCGCTCGAGGCTCTTCTTCCCCGTCAGAGGGTCGTAGCTCGTCTCGATCCGCTCCCGAAGATCGGCCGGCGACGGGCCGCGGGAGACGGTATGAATCCGACCCCGAGAGTCATACGCGTAAACGGTCGGTCCTCCCGCGGGACCCTGGCTTCTCTGCAGCGGCCCGGCCGCGGGAGCGTAGGTCGAGGTGTGCGTCAGATCCGTGGCACACAGTGGATCTGCCGCGGTGTCGCAACCCGGGATTCCCTTCAGCGTCGACGTCGCCGCTCTCCCGAGTGCGTCGTACGTCCTCTCGCTCACGACACCGTTCGCGTCGACGACGCGCGTGGCGTTGCCGAAGACGTCGTAGTCCTCGTAGAGGGTGACGTGGCCGGCGGCGTTCTTCATTGCCGCGAGCTGGCCGCGCAGGAGCGCGGGCACACTCGCGTCGACCGGGTAGTAGACGAACAGCGTCACATCGGCCACGTCCGTCCGCGGTCCGTTCACGGAGCGGGGCAACCGCGCTGGCTGAGGAAGCGATAGCCACGCGCTCTGGAACGCGCCGCCGGGCGCGAATGCGGGCGGCGCCTCGCCGTAGAGGGTCGTCGTCGTCGTGCGTGTGTTCATGACCGAGGGGTTGCCGGTCCAGCCGCGCACCGTCGTTGCCAGGCGCGCACCGGTGAGCGGATCGAGGAGATATTCCTCGCGCCTTACGCCTCCGGCCGCGAGCACGCTCGGGCTCTCCATTACAGTCACGCGGTCCGGCCATACTGGATCTCCGTACGTATAGGTCGTCAGGACCGTCGCGGCGGTCGGCTCGAGCACTGCCTCTGCCAGAGCATCCTGATCGAGCCGGCACTGGTACGGGTCCGGGTCACAGCCCTGGGGACGGAGGAACTGCTGCTGCGTGGAGGAGCCGACCGCGTACGTCCGTACGGTGACATAGCCGTCCGCGCTCTGCTCGCGCAGGACGCGTCCCTCCGTGTCATGGACGTAGGTGGCGTCACTCTCGCCGCAGCTCGAACAGCCTCCGGTCACGCGGACCGGCCGGTAGGCACCGCCCACGGGGCGAAGCGCATATTCGGCGGTCGCGCCGGTCTTGTAGGTGATGCGGGTGACCCGCTCCTCGGAGACTGAGCCGGGAAGGTTGTACTCGATCGCCGCGATCTCGTCGCCCGGTCCCGTGGAGCTGATGCCGTAGCCATCCGCGTTGTAGGTGTGGCTCTCGATGAGACGGCCCAGCGCGTCGTAGGACGCCGTCATCCGGTTCGCGACGTATTCGTATGTCCGCCAGCTTGCGCTTCCCGGTGCCGTCACGTTCAGCAGATTGCCGGCCGCGTCGTACGAGTACGACCAGACCAGATCGGGCCGCCCGCTCACGGCGACGGAACCGATCCGGCGGTGCGGTGTGTCCGCCGTGAAGATCCAGCTCACGCCCGTCCAGGAGTCCGCGATGCTCTGCGGCAGACCCTGCGTGTCGTAGGTGATCTGGGCCTCACGGCCGGTCGCGACATCGCGGAGCGCGACCAGACGCCCGTCCGATGCACGGAACACAGCCAGCTCGCTCGATCCCGCCGCGCGATGGGTGTAGGTACCGGCGGTCGCATCATGGCTCAGGGTATCGTCCACCTGTCTTGCTCGCGGCCACGTCTGTCGGAAGATGCCGCCGGCGCCACGGAAGCCCACGACCTCGTTCGTCGCCGTCACCAGCGACACCATCTGCTCGACGCCAACGCTGTTGAGGATCATCCGCCGCTCGAACAGCGTCGTCCATCCCCGACCGAAGGGCGCCACGACCTGTTCGTCGCTGTTGTACGTGCGGACGAGACGGTGCCCGGCAACGGGCGGCAGCGGATCGGCATCCGTGACGCGCACGTTCCCGTCGGCGAAATACACCGGATCGTTCGTGGCGTCGCAGCCGCCGCAGGGAATCGACGCTTCCAGCGTGGCCACTCCGCAAGCCTCCGCCGTGGCCAGGACGATGACTTGCTGAGCCCCCGAAGGCGGCAAGAACTCATGAGTGTTCGGGGACGAGGCATCGGTGACGCCGTTCCATGTCTTGAGTGGCCCCCCGGGCCACGTCTTGCCGTCGGCATCCTTCCAGCTCTTCAGATCGAGGGAGACCTTCCCGGTGGCTCCTTTCAGGTCGTAGTCGATCGTTGCCTCGATCCACCGTTTCGAGTTGGGCCCCCCCTCGACCTTCTTCAGGGTCAGGTTCTTCACGACGGGCTTCATGACGGCGGTCGGCGTGACCTCGTTCGAATAGCCGATGAACGCGGGGTCGCTCGGCACGCGATTGCCAAATGTGCTGCCCAGGCGCTTCCCGCAGGTCATGGCCGCGGCCCGGTACGTCGTCGGTGTGTTGCAGGCGCCGTAAATCGGGATGGTCGCCGTGACCGACTGCTGGTCATCCTCGACAATGACGTCGGCTACGACGTCGTAGATGTCGTTGTTCCTGAACAGGCGCAGGTAGCGGCGGCCCGCGAGGAGAAATCTGAAGTTGCCTGTGACCGTTGCCATGGCAATCCCCGACGCATTCGGCGGCGCGATCGTCAGACTCGCGGACGGCTTCTGATCGGCATTGACGCTCACGATGGGCGAATAGGCGATCAGCGACGGGTCGCTCGGCACGGGGTTTCCGCCAATGACCGACCAGTGAGCACCGCAGGTCATGGCCACGGCCTGAAAGAGCACGTCTCCCTTCATGCAATTGAGGTTGGTCGTGAGCGTCCAGACGAAGTCCTGCTCTCCTTCGTCAGGGCGCTCCTCGGCGAAGAGTTGTCCATTGCGCAGCAAACGCACGTACTGATTCCCGGTCGCACGGGTCTGGAAATGGGCCTGGATGGAAATGGTCGCGATGCCGTAGGGATCCGGGTCGGAGACATTGAGCGTGACGGTGGGGCGGTTGTTGAACTGAGCGCTCTGCACTCCGCTCGCACCACCGTGGGCCACACACGAACCATTGGCGTTCTTGAGCCCGCACGATGCCGTCCCTTGCAGCGTGTGCGGAGCGCTTCCCCAGCATGACGTGAGGACCTTGAAGGTGTTCGAGCATGACGGCGTCGTGTTGTTGAGGGTGTCGCAGCGGAACGTCCCCGCGTTCTGGCCGTCGACGAGAATCCCAACACGCGATCCACCGCAGTTTCCGGCGGTCGATACCGTCACGACCAGCCGGCCGTCCGCGTCGCGCGAGCCGATGGACAGAGACGTGGGACAGTCGCCCCGCGCGCTCACGGCTGCCAGGAACGCCAGTGCTGCGACCACCATGTACAACCGACGGCAATGAGTGCTCACGCGGCCTCCTTCAATGAAGCTTCCGACGGAACAACCGCCCAATCGAGTGGGGCAATCGCGGTTGCGACGACGGATGCCATAGCAAATACAAAATGATTCCGCAGAACGATCACGAATAGGAAACGCAGACGTACCGGCGAACCACGTTCGCCACATCGCTGGCGCCGCACCCGGCGCGGCAGGCGACACATCCGGCAACGAATCTCGCGTTGGCTCATTTCTCGAGCCCTCGAAAGGCTGCCGGGCCCATCCCGTACGCCTCCACGAACCATCGGTGCATCGTGGATCGCGTCCCGAAGCCGCTGCGCGCCGCGATCTCTTCGACGGAAAGTGGCGTCCTTCGCAGCAGCCGCGCCGCGTACTCCAGCTGCTTCTTCCGCAGGAACTGATGCAACGAGCCGCCGAGGATCTTCGCGCCCAAGGAACTGACGTACTCCGGCGTCAGATCCAGCGATTGCGCAAAGTCCTTCCCCCGCGCCGGCTTCCTCTGCCGATAGCATTCACGCAGAAAGTGTTCTGCCGCACGGTCCAGGCCCTGCCGGTGCCCGTGCGTGAATTTCCGCGGCTTCTTCTTCCGACGCGTCGCCATGTCTCTCGCTTCGAGACCGCAGCGATGAGTCGGAAGCACCGGCGGGAAGGGGTGAGCCCGCCTCTTGCCTCTCGCATCACCGGCGCGAGCCGGATCCAGCGAGAGATGGTAGGGTCAGCTCCTGGCTTGTGGTTGCACTGGCGGTTCCATCATCGCTGCGGTCATCAGAGGAGTGACGCGGCGCTGATCATTCCTACCGCCAGTGAGGCCATCGGAACGCGATTCCGCGTCGCATTTCTTAAGCCCCCGCGATCTTTTTACGCGGACGCCTGGCGTGCGGGTCGCTTCGACCACCGTAAGACGGCGCGATAACCGGCGTGCCCGCTACCCGTTACGGGATGCTGATGCGCGGCTGCAACCACATCAGGATCATGTCGAACAGCGACAGATGATCGGATGTCGGCGCACCAACTGGAGGGTTCAGTCGCGCCTGCGGCGTGACGCCGCCTGGCGGCTGCAAGCGCGCTGTCGCGCCCACCGGCGGCTGAACACGCGACGTCACGCTGACAGGCGGCTCGATTCGCGCTTGCGCGGTCACGCCGACAGGCGGACTAATGCGCCATTCCGGAGGATCCGTCTGGGGCAGCGGTGCCTCGTCCGCCCATGCCGCGACACCAAATACAAGTGACGCCGCGAGAAGCGGTGCGACGTGGGAAACCCATCTCGATACACCTCGCATGAGCCCTCCGCGCCAGCCTTCTGGCTGGTGAATGGGAGGGCGCCCTCATGAATGAGGGTTGCGCCTCACGGGATGCGGTTATCGCGGGATATTCGGCGCCGGCGGGTAGAACAGCAGGTTGGGCTCGCGCTCCACGCGCCAGAGGTATTGCCGGACGACTTTCACCGCTTCCGGCGTCAGCTCACGCTTCGCAGCCGCTTCCTTCAGGTACGCCAGCGCCGCCAGCGCTCCGGTGAGAATGCCGGCCCTCTTCAGCACCCGGAACGCGTGCGCCGCCACCTTCACGATCTCCGCCCATCGCTCGAGCACGAGCAATGCTTCCGCCAGGTCAATCCCCGCGAGTGCGGCATTAGTCGCTCGGCCCATGTCTTCAAACGCCGCCATGACATCACGCAACCGCTGCGCGGCATCACTCGCTTTCCCACCATGCAAAACGACGCGAGCTAACCCCCACTCCGTTTCAATGCGATTTTCCGCCGGGCCAGTCTCACGGAAGATCACCAACGCCTTGTGGAACAACATGCTTGCTTCAGCGAGGTTGCCCTGATCGAGCTCGCAATTCGCCCGCGCGTAGGATCCCTTCGCAACCCACTCGGGGTCACCTGCTTTCTCCCCGAAATCAATCACACGCTGAAATGTCGATGACGCGTCCGCCAGTTCGAGCGTTTGGTATCGAATGCTCCCGCCCAGGTAAACGGCTTTCATCCGCTGCGCCTCCAAGCTCAGGTGCGCGTAACCGCGCTCGGCCAGCTCCACGTACCTGGCCGCCTCCTCGAAGTCGCCGCGTTCGTAGAACACCGCAGCGCGCACCAACTCCACAGCCGCAAGTCCGTAACCCGACGACCGCAGGTGCTCATACGCACCCTCCGCCCGGCGCAGCGATTCCAACGCTTCGTCGAATTCCGCCAGCCGCAGCAGAGCATTCGCCCGCTCCTTCCACGCCGTGCCGCGCAACTCGTACACCGCGTCGTTCGGGTACGTGTCATCCGGCAGCAGGTCGGCGACGACCTGCGCCAGGTCAGCGAAGATCAACGCGTCCAGCGGCTCGCTCGCGACCACTTCGTGCGCCTTCGCATTCAGCCGTCGTACGACTCCGCCCGTGTGCAACTTTCGCTGATTCCTGATGTTCGCCATTGCGGCCTTGCGCGGCTTCTCGAAGTAGCCCTTGAGGAGCTCGTCCGCTTCGGCGTCTTCCGCGGCGCATCGGTGCGCGTAGGCGCTCATCGCCGCGGCCGTCGAGCCGATGATCGGTTGCCAGACCGCCAGGTCCCCGAGGTCCTCTTCGGCGACCGCATAGAAGTCGAAGCTCGCGCCACACTCCGCGCAGTTCGCTACCTGGCTCTCGATGTCCTCCCGCCGCTCACGCTCAAACGCCAGTTTGTCGTGCGCGAAGAGGGAGAGCTCCGGATTCGATATGTGCTCGCCCATTCACGACCTCTCCATGATCGATCGATATGCTTCGAGCGCCCGCTGCCGGCACTTGAAGAGCTTCACCTTCACCGATTCGCGCTTCATCCCGAACGCCTGCGCGAGCGCTTCCGTCCCCTCGCCGTTCACGTAGAAACGACAGAGCAGGTCGCGGCAGTCGCAACCGACTCGCGCCAGCATCTTCGAGAGCAACGCTTTGCGCGCGAGCTCGTCCAGCAACGCGTCGTCCGGCGCCGCCGCGCACGGCTCTTCACCGCAGAACAGGGCCCTCGATGCCGTCGATCGACGAATATGGTTCCGCGAGGCGTTGCAGATGGCGCCGATCAGGTACGGCTCGAGCATCTGCACGTTCGCGGCGTGCTGGAAGTAGGTCGTGAACACGTCCTGCACGAGCACTTCCGCGTCACCGGCGTCGATCCTGAATCTCCGGATGGCGATCCTCTGTAACCGCGGTGCGTATCGCAGGTACGCCTCCTCGAATGCGGCGACCGCCTCGCCTCCGGCCGGCTGTTCCGGCGGCGGTGTCGTTCGCATTGGTTCTCGTCGCGCGTCCTGCATCTCTCTCTCCTCTAGGTGTGTTTCATTTCCGTACTTCCCTACCCATGTCATCGGTCGAATCCCCCTCTTTTCGGCAAATAATCCGGCGGGGCTTAAGAAATGCGACAGGAATCGTACTTCCGCCCCTGCCGCACGCCATCAAGACACCTATCCGCGTCAGTATCGCCCGCCCTGAACCCGCATTTCTCACAGCCCTTCTGCTGCGACAGCCGATAGCGGCCTGTCTGCTTCGCCGCACGACGATTTCGCTCCTCAACATAGTGTCAACTATGCTTTCGTCGCGAAATCGTCCTGCGACTCGCATCCAGGCCACTCTCGGCTGTCTCGCAACGAAAGTCTGTGAGAAATGCGGGTTAAGAAACGTAACGAGCTCTCTTCGTCGAGGCTTAATAAATGCGCTGCGGGAATCGGCGTCGACCCCTTACAACCGACGCGGATACGAGCCATGCCTGCCGGATCGAGCACACCGCGTTTCCCGGGCCGCGAAACCCTCGCGGAATTCCTCGGCATGGATCGACGGAAGCGTGTCCGCATTCCCGCGCTCGCACAGCTCCTCGGCGCGCCGGACGAACAGGTCCGCGAGGTGTTGCTCAGCGAGGGCGTGCGGCTGCGCTTCGACTCCCTCGAGTGGGGTGAAGCCGCGGGGTATCTGTTTGACGCCTGGCCGCGCGCCCGAATCATCGACGCGCTCGGCCCTGACCTCGCGCACCTGATCCCGGCTGCCTTCCATCCCGCCCGCGTGCGGTGGCGGATCCCGCTCTTCATCCTCCGCGCGATGGAGCATCAGGCGGCGCTCATGCGCGAGAACGATCCGCGAGTCAACGCCGCCGCGGCCAATCGCCACTTCATTTCTCCAGCCGTCGACGACTACATCGCCGACATTCTCTTCACGGAGATCCAGCCGTCGACGGTCGAGGATCTCGCGTCCGACGCCGCGTTCCGCGAGGCCTACCACTACCCGCCACTCAACGAGTAGCAGGACAACACCATGCGCACCCACACACGACGTTTGTTCGCTTGCACGAGACTCCTATTCGCGTCAACCAGGGACACGCGATCTCGTCAACGCGGCGCCATTCCGCGCGGGGATACTGGTACCCCTTCAGGTCTCGAGGCGCCTGTGGCGGTTCACCCGGAACATCGCGGAACGCCGGGCATGGCGGGCCTATCTGCGCGAGCGGGCGCGCGTCTTCGGAAACCCGGTCATTTCCGCACTCCGGCGAGCTCGATCTCACGACCCACCGTCTCCAGCGCCTGCGGCAGATACATCCCCTCGAGCCAGGCCACGCGCTGGCGGTCGAGCATGCGGTGGAGATTGACCCAGGCGTTTCTCAGTCCCACGCGCGTCGAAACGATCTCCATGGAGCCCCAGTCGTCGAGAACCCCTCGGGTGGGCTTGCCGGTGCTCCAGACGACCAGTGGCACGCGCAGCTGTTCGAGGTAGGCGCGCACGGCCGCGGCGCTGTACTTCCCTTCCGAGCGCGACCCGCCGTGCACGAGCAGTACGATGCGCCGGCGGCCGCGCTCCACGGCCATCGGTCCCGCGACCGCGACCGCGTCGGCAAGACGCACGGGACCGTCGTCCGACGGAAAGGCGGCTCCTGCCACATGGGCGAGAAATCCACCGGCGGAGGGAGCGTCGGGATCGGTCGATGGAAACAGTCGATAGCCGAGTTGTCCGGCGGCGCCGGCGCGCAGCGCGATCGGCCAGAGCAGGCGCAGATGGATGTCCTTCTGGGGCGGAGTGAGGGTTCCGTCGAGCCCTCTCGCGAGAGACACTCTCGCGAAGTCGCCACTGCCCGCGACCGTGATTCCGGGGAGCATCCGAATGGCGTGGGGATCGATCACCACGATCACGTCGGCGGCCCCTTTTTCGAGTGCGACGGCGGAGACCGGTCTGCCGCCGGCGTGGATCCGGATGTGCTCGAGACGGGGCTCGCCGCTCCGCGGAACCTGGAGCGCGACAGACGTGAGCTCGGCGCTTGCCTGATGCACATACCGTCCGCCGAGCACGATGTCCTTGCTGACGACGCCGGCATTTTCAAACTCCGCTTCGACGCGGAGAATGTGAATGTCGGTCATGTCGAGGGCGGGCAGCAGAAACGTCGGCGAGTTCGAGACCCACACCGGAGATCCATCGAGTGTGACGGTCACCTGCCGCGCCCTCTGCCCTCCCACGCTCTCCAATGCGACGCGGCCCGTGAGCGCGCCGCCGCCGCCGTCCGACAGCACGACCTCGAGCTCGGTCCACGGACGGGGGAGATTCAGCCACTGGCGCGCTCGGCCGACCTCGCGGCCGTTGCCGTCGCGGGCGACGGCGACGAGCTCGCGGGGCGACAGGGCATCGCCGAGGCTCAGGGGAACGGTCCAGGGATCCTCGTCGACCGCGCCGACGCTCTCGCCGTCGAGGAGCAACTCGACCGAGGCGACGTCCGCTCCGACGAGCACGCTCACGTCGACATCTCCGTTCACGACACCCAGGAAGTGGCGCGCGAATGCGATCGACGGAGGGGCCACCGCATCCGTTCGCGGCGTGCTCGTCGGACTGGACCCGGCACGTCGCTGCACAGGCACTTCCTCGGCCGGCGGCAACTCGGCCGCGGCAATCTCCGGCTCCGCGACCGGCGCTTCCACAGCCGTTTCGGCCACCATCGCCGCGGCCGTGAACTCCCGGGACAGCGTTCCGCGCTGCCGGAGCCTGGGCACGGTGACGACGGCCTCGGCGATGTAGTCGCCCGGCGGCACATCGGCGAATGCAAGCAACGCGGGAGGCTCGACGTCCTGCCCGCGCCATCGCTCCAGCGGATACGTGTGGGTGAGAACGCGGTAGAGATCCGTGAGGAGCTCGCCTTCCGCGGTGCGGAGCCTGAGGTGCACGGTGAAGTGCGCGGACGCGACGTCGCCCTTCTCCTCGTACCCGAGATCCGCGGGATCGAGAACGAAGCGGAGGGGAACGACGTCGATCGTGGCTCCATCGAGCTCCTGCTGCACGTACGCTCCCGTGTCGACCCTACCGCGCAGTTGCTCGGATGGCTCCTGGTCCGGGCGACCGCCCTCGAATCCTCTGCGGTGGCTGATCCGGACACCGCGACGCTCGCTTTCGATCGAGATTCGCCGCAGGCGCCGCGGAGTGAGCGGCTCGTTGTCGGGCAGGTAGATCGTCAGATCGTAGGCGCCCTCCATGAGAGCCATGGCCTGCCGCAGCCCCTCGTCGACACGAGTGGACGCGACGAAGGAGCCGCCTGTCGTTGCCGCGATCTCGTTGAGGTCCTGCTGTGCGGCCTGGAAGGCCGC
Source organism: uncultured Thermoanaerobaculia bacterium (assembly GCA_964558905.1). Classification (GTDB taxonomy): domain Bacteria; phylum Acidobacteriota; class Thermoanaerobaculia; order Gp7-AA8; family Gp7-AA8; genus QHVT01. The sequence continues at coordinate 11,649 of CAZLGP010000149.1, forward strand.
CGACATCGGACGAAACCCGGGCTGGAACTGTTCGCCGAAACGCGCCGACACATCGGAAGGCGCCGGAGTCCTGTCCACGAAACTGATACTGACGCGGTTCCGGAACGCACGCACGAACACGGCGTCCAGCCGGGGACGAACCACTTCGTCGGCCCGAGCCGACTGCTCCCACTCCGTGATCTCGTTCATGTGCCCGAACACCGCTCGCAGCGCTTCCGCGGCCTCCCCAGCCGGATTGAGCGACACGCTTCCACCGACGACCAGCACCGACTTATGTCCCTCGAGCCCTTCGACGTATCCGACGATTCCGTCCAGCGCATCGACGAACGCGCTCGCCTGCATCGTGACTTCGTTGGCGTACTCCGTCGCCGTGTCGTGGAGACACTGGACGACCTGCTCGTGAAACTCCATGTCCCGGCACAGTGGGAGTTTCGCGATCATCTGGGGCATCGCCGTTCCGGGCGCGAGCCTCGCCCGCGCCTTGCGCTCGGTGTGGACGTTGTCCAATGCTGCCACCACCGCCCGGCGCTCCTGCGTGAACGGCACGAGCTGCCGCACCTGTCCATCGAACAGCAGCAGTGCGACCTGGAACGTCGGATCGAGCTCGGTCTCGAGGAAACGCTTGAGAGCATCCGTCGCGCGCTTTCTTTCGACGAGTGGATCGTTCTCGACGTCGACGACGATGACCATGTAGCGCGGCTCGGCGGTGGCCGTCGTGGAGACCTGCCGCCGCTCGCTGTCGAGATTGGTGATCAGGCGTACACGCGGAAGATCGGCGCGCTTTCCCGGCGGAGCGATGTAGCGGGTGAGGGACTCCACGCGATACGTCTTCTTCCCTTCCCGCACCGTGATCTCGCCTGCCTGAAGATCCGTCACCGCTCGTCCGCGGCCGTCGCGCACGACCACCGGCAGGGTCACGACGCGGACGTCGATCTGTTCGCCGAACTGGGTGTTGCTTTCGGGCTGCTGCGTCGCGGCCGGCACCGCGGCGATCAGCGATGCGGCGAGAAGCAGAAGCAGGCGAAGCGTTTGCGGGCACTCGCGAGCGGATGGGATCATGGATCGGGACAGTATCCACCAGAACGACGCAACGAAGCAGTCACACTTAGTACTCGAGCTTCTCCAGTGGCGGGTCGTAATCGAACGAGCCGAGCAGCAGCCAGCGGCGGGCGTCGGACTCCCGGCCGGCGCGGGCAACGAGCGGAGTCGTGTAATGCCAGAACGGGAGGCGGTAGATGGCGATGGCGGCGCGCGAGGTCACGTCGCGAAGGGACGAGAGAAACCCCTTCTCCTCATAGACCAGCGACTGCGACGCGACGCCGTCATTCGAGAACATGACGTGCAGGTCGAGAAAACCGTTCCGGATCTCCTCGCGCTCCGGGTGATGGTCGTTGTGCGGGCCGCTGTAATCGCCCGTTTCGTAGCAGATCACCTGTGTGCCCCAGAAGTCGCTCCGCAGAGGCGGCGTCGTGGCGCGCTGGGCGACGTTCAGGATGCTCTTCGAGCCCATCAGCGACGCCAGACCGCACTGCCGGGCCGCGGTCACCGCTTTCGATCGCGAAGAATTGAGAATGGCCGTCTTCACTCGCACGGTCTTCGGCAATTGGTCGCTGTAGTTCTTCGTCATTCCGGTGAGGGCGGTCCGCGGGATGGGCGTATGCATCCTGCGCAGACACGGATACATCGCTTCGTCGAGCAAGCGGATGCACTCCCACGCGACGCCGTCGTCCATGATGTCGTCGAGGACGACGATCGGAGTGCGCCGCCTCGCGAGAAGCGCTTCCAGCCGCGGCATCTCGCGCAGCAGACGCCGGCCTCGGGCATTCAGCAGGTCGTCGAACTCCGCCGGGAACCGGTCCATCGTCATTCGGTCCAGCGCAGCTGGAACTCGAGCTCGTGAGACACGCCGGAGTGCTCGATATTGAACTTCGCGTCCGCGGGGATCCGCAGTCGCTCGCCCGCGACCTGGATCGTGAAGGCACCGCTCTGTTCGACCGCGTCGGCGAGACGGCGAAGCTTGGCGACGAATTGAGCGCGTGAATAGGTCCGTTCGACGTCTCTGCTTTTCGGCATGAAGAAAGGATACAGGAACGGTTCCACTGCAGGCGTCGGAGATGGGATTCAGCGTCTATCGCGCGATCGGCTTCGTACCGTACTGCGATCTCTCGCTTTATGGTTCTAGTGTCGTGTCACGACACTAGTCCAGTTCTTCGACCGCACGATCCAGCATCATCCGCACGCGGTCTGGGTCCGGACTCTCGCAATAGATCCGGATGATCGGCTCGGTGCCGGACTTGCGGAAGAGGAGCCATCCGCCGTCCGTGAAGTTCATCTTCACGCCGTCCTTCTCCTCGATGCTCGCAACAGGGACGCCGAATGCCTGGTCGAGCTCGCGCCCGCGCACACGCTCGATGAGACGGGCACACTGAGCCATCGGGCGATGCACGTCGCGCCGATCGTAGTGCAATGCGCCGAATTCCTGTTCCATTCGCGTGATGATGTCGCTCAATGGGCGGCCGTAATGCGCCACCGCCTCCGCGACGAGGAGTCCCGACAGGATCCCGTCGCGCTCGGGCATGAAGTGTCCGAAGCCGACGCCGCCGCTCTCCTCCCCTCCCACGAGCACATTGCGCGAGAGCATGAGGTCGGCGACGTACTTGAAGCCGACCGCGGTCTCATGCAGGGTCACTCCGAGAGCGCGCGCCACTTTCTCGAGCAGCCGCGTGGTGGAGAACGTCTTCACCAACTCGCCGGCCAGCTTCTTCTCCCGCACGAGATACAGTGCGAGCAGCGAGATGATTTTGTGCGGCGACACGAACTCGCCGCGCTCGTCGAGGATCCCGAGGCGGTCCGCGTCTCCGTCATTGCAGATCGCGAGATCGTAGTGGCCGGCGACCATCGCGTCTCTGGCCGCGAGCAGATTTTCCGGGATGGGCTCCGGGTTCACGCCACCGAACGACGGATTCGTCTCGCCGCGGATCGCATCCACGATCGTCGCCTCCAGCGGACCCCGCTCGCCGGTGATGATCCTGTGCGCGCCGACGTAGTCGAGTCCCAGAACCTTCGACGGGATCGTTGCGGCAACGCCGTGAATCGAGTCGTGCAGGATGGCCAGCTTCGCCGATCTCAACAGCGGCAGATCGAGCTGCGCTCGCAGTGCCTCGACGTAGTCGTCGAGGATGTTCTCCTCCTCCAGCGTGCCGCCACCGCGCGTGGTCCTCTGCCCAAGAGAAGAGGCGATGGCGTCGTACATCTCGGGCAGCGCCGAGCCGCCGTACCACGCCTTGAACTTGAGGCCGTTGTACTTCGCCGGGTTGTGGCTCGCCGTCACCACCACCCCTCCCAACACCTTGCGGTGACGCGCGCTGAACGAGATCGTCTGCGCCGGCGTCGGCCGCTCCGAGAGAATCACCCGGAAACCGGCGCCGCGGAGACACTCCCCCACCATGACCGCGAACTCGCGCGAGAGAAAGCGGCGATCGAAGCCAACGATCAGCGCGTTCGCATCGATGCCCGGCGGCGGCTGCAGCGTCCGCGCGCCCACCGCGATGGCGTCCGCGACCAAACGGACGTTGTCGAAGGTGAAGTGCTCGGCGATGACGGCGCGCCAGCCGTCGGTTCCGAAGACGATCGGTGGAGTCATGCGGCGCACATTCTATGTCTGGGTGCTGGGTGCTGAGTGCTGAGTGCTGGGTGCTGGGTGCTGAGTGCGGCGTGCTGGGTGCTGAGTGCGGCGTGCTGGGTGCTGGGTGCTGGGTGGCGAGCGACGCTCGCGGCGCCATGTCACGGGCCTGGGCGGGTGGGACTCAGCACTCAGCACTCAGCACTCAGCACTCAGCACTTTCGAACCGGCGTTGCAATCTATGCGATAACGGCATAAAGTTATTGCACATGTCGAACTTGGTTCGCAGTTCCGCCTTCGCGTTTCTGCTGGTCCTCCTTCCGAGCGCTTCCGCCGTTCTGGCTCAGCCGCTGTTTTTCGCCGACGCCGTGCCGCAGACTCACACGCGTTACGGAACGACCGGGGCGGAGCCGCGGCTCCTGACCAACGGCCGCGACTTTTTCCTGTTCTGGGCAAACGACTCGAAGGTGCGGGTCACCCGCCTCGTCGAGGGGCAAAAACGAGCAGGACGTCCGGTCCTCGACGTCGACCACGGCCGGTTCGACGTCGTCTGGACGGGCACACACTTCCTCGTCGCCGCATACGACCTGCGCATCGACGGCACGCAGGAAATCCGCGGCCGGCTGCTGAACGCGAACGGCGACGCGGTCACCGCGGCGTTCACGATTCTGTCGGGCGGGGGCGCGCCGCACCTGGCGTTCGACGGCGCGCGCGTGCTGATGGTGTACGGCGGCAACGGCGCGGCGCTGTCGTCGATGCTCCTGCGGCCGGACGGCACTCCGGCGACCGACCCGCGTCATCAGGTGATCGCTCCGGCCTCCGCCATCGAAGGCGTCGTCGCGCCGGGCGGCCCCGGCTTCGTCGCGGCCTCGGCGTACGCCGGCATGGTCCGGATCAACTCTTTCCATCCCACAGGCGAGGTCGACGACGTACTCCAGCATCAAGCGACGACGCTCCCCCAGCGGCGCGTGGCGATCGGCAGCAACGGCGGTGACGTGCTCGTGGTATGGACGAATGGCAGCTCCGCAATGGAGAGCGTGACGCTGAAGCCGAACGGCACGATCGGAGGAAGAACGGCGATCCTCGGAACGGAAGGCGCCGAGGCGGCAGAGGTCGCGTGGAACGGCACGAAGTGGATCGTCTCGACAATCGTCGCCGGCCAGCTGCAGTCGCGAGTCGTGGACGGCAGCGGGCAGCTTCACACGCCGAATCCGGCGCACCTCGCCTCGCCGGTGAGCCTCGCCTCGCTGAACGGGCGCACGCTCGCGGCATGGCGCGGGGCGGCGGCCGGGCGGCCGGTTCTGGTCCGCGATCTCGCGGCGGGGAGCAGCGTTGAGCCCGCGGCGTACGCCGCGGCCGAACAGACTCTCCAGACGGCGACGTGGTCGCACGAGGCGGCGCTCGCGGTGTGGTCGGAGATGCGCGACGGCAAACGAACGCTGCACGCCGGCGTCCGCACGATGGATGGCAGGTGGATCGAGAACAGGATCGGCAACGACGAGGACGCGCCGCTCGCCTCGAGCGACGGGGGCAACTTCCTCGTCGTGAGAAAGACGACTGAAGGGTGGTCGGCGGTCACGCTCGGCAACACGGTGCAGATCCTGGCGAGCACGCCGCTCGTCAGCACGTTCACCCCGACGGGGATCGCCTGGGACGGAACGGCGTGGGCGCTCATCGGCCTGAGCCCGCAGCGGAACATCTACGCGGTGCGCGTGATGCCGTGGGGCGCGGTGTCGGCGCCGGTGCTGATCCAGGAGCGCAGCGGCACAGAGGACCTGGAGAACCCCCGCATCGTCTCCGGCGCCGATGGCTTCCTGGCGGTCTGGCAGGCGTCGGAGAGCGTTCCCTGCTTTCCGGTCTGCGATCCGTACTCCTCGGCCCTGCACGGTGCGCGACTGACCGAGAATCTGCAGCGCATCGACACGCAGAACCTCGCCATCGCGCCGGACGAGGCGGTGTCGCCGAGCATGTACTGGGACGGCAATCGCTTCGTGATCTTCTGGATCAACGGAGGCGCGCTCGAAACGCGGACGATCCGGCCGAACGCTGCAGGGTCGGGCATCACCCGCGTCGCTGGTGCCCAGGTCGACACCCGCGAGGCACACGCGACGCTCACACCGTTCGGCGCGGCGATCACGTCGAACGACGGCGAGGTCCTGCTCGTCCGCGACGGCGTGCTGATCAAACGCTACGTCCTCGGCATCCCCAACTCGACCGACTCATTGGTGAACCTCGGCCCGAACGTCGCCTACCTGCAGGCACCGGTGAGGGACGAGATGCCGTACCACGGCGCTTCGCACATCTTCCTGAGCACGGGCGGCGTGCTCGCGCCGGCGAAGCTGCCGCTCCCGCCTGAGATCTCTCGCGCGTCGATGACGAACACACGGAGCCTCATCGTCCTGGAATGGACGCCGCCGCCCGATCCGATCAACGGCTACCGCATCGAGTACCAAGTCGACGACGGTCCGTGGAACGAGCTCGATCATTGGTTCGACAGGGAGACGACGTCCGTCTCGATGCGCCCGTGGCTCGAGAATGTGCAGTACCGTTTCCGCATCCGCGCCTGGAGCGCCGCGGGAGTGAGCGAATACTCGATGCCCGCGACCGTGAGACTGCTGGCGCGAAGACGCGCGGTGCGGTAGAGCCTGTCGTCGCCTGGTCTCGGAGTCTGGAGCCTTAGACTTAGAGTCGCAGAGTCTTGAAGTCGCAAATTCTCAAAGTCTCAAAGTCTCAAAGTCGGTTCAGCCACCTTCTTTGAGACTTTGCGACTTTAGGACTTTAGGACTTTGAGACTTTGCGACTTTGCGACTTCAAAGACCCGGCGACTACTCCCGCCCGAATCCTCCCGAAAGCACAGGCCGTCGCTTCTCGCGCCGCACCACGGTCACGCCCTCCACGCCGCCGACGATGGCCACGTCGGCCTCGCCGCGTACGGACGCCGCGGTGACAGGGGCAACTGTGGTCGTCGTCGCTGTGGTTGTCGTGTCGTCCACGAGCCATTGCGCACGCGCCATCGGCTCGACGAGGAGCGGGTCGGCGGACGTGTGGTCGTTCACCGCGGGCAGGTCCTCGCGCACGACTTCCATCGGCTTCGGCTCGACCGGGGCCGGGACCTCGCTGCGAAACAGCCGCCCGTAGTCCCCCGGTTGGAGACCGCGCATTTCGGAGCGGATGCTGATGGCGATGAAGGCCACCACCATGACGAGCACGACGATGCCGAAGTTCTTCAGCGTCAGATAGCGCTTTCGCTGTCTGCGATCGCGAATCGGAACGATAAGATCCGGGCGGCGGCTCATGCACTTACCTACTTCAAGCGTGCTGCCAACGGAGGACGGGATGGCGAGGATTGGAATTGTCGGGACCGGTTGGGGCGAACGCGTGCAGGTGCCAACGTTCCGTGAAGCGGGCCTGGACGTCGTCGCGGTCGCCGGGTTCCACCGCAACAAGACGCAGCAGATCGCGGAAGAGCTCGGCGTGCGCCCTCACGACCACTGGAGCGAGCTCGTGAACGCAGCCGACATCGATCTCGTCTCCGTTGCCGCGCCACCTTACGCGCATCGCGAAATCGCCCTTGCCGCGCTCGAGGCGGGCAAGCACGTCCTCTGTGAGAAACCGACGACGCTGAGTCCGCTGGAGGCGGAACTCCTCGTCACGGCGGCGCAGAGGCGTCCGCAACAGATCGCAATCATCGACCACGAGCTGCGCTTTCTCCCGGCATGGCGCGAGGCGCGTGCCCGGATGGCCGTCGAGGTCGGCCGCATTCGATACGTGGACGTCCGCTATTCGAGTCCCACCCGAAACGACCCGACGCGCGCGTGGAACTGGTGGAGCGACGCGTCGCGCGGCGGCGGGATCTGGGGAGCGGTCGGATCTCACTTCGTCGACGCACTCCGCTACTTCGGCGGAGTGATCGACGAGGCCCAGGCACTTCTCCACACGATCATCACCGAGCGTCCCTTCGGCGACGGCACGCGCCGGGTCACGGCGGACGACTGGACCGCGGTCGATCTCCGCCTGCACGGCGGCGCGGTTGCGTCTCTTCAGTTCTGCGCGGTGTCGTCGGGTCCGGACGAGCCGGCGGTGATGACCATTCATGGCGACCGCGGGGCGATGCGCTTCATCGGCGAAGAGGTTCTCCTCTCACAGAACCGCGGCCCCTTCGAGCGCATCGGTGGCGGGCCGCTCGAGGAGCGCCCCGGGAACTCGCCCGGCGGAGCCTTCGGCACCGGCACGCTGTACCTCGGACGCGCGCTCCGGGCCGCGATCGACGACGGAGACCGCGAGGCGCTCGCTCCGGCGGCGACGTTCGACGATGGACTCATGCAGCAGCGCGTGCTCGACGCCGCGCGCCGCTCCTCCGTCAACGGCGGCTGGGCGAAGGTGTGATTCAGGGCGCAGGGCGCAGGGCGCGGGGCACAGGAGCGCCGCCGTCTTCGTCTCCTGCCCGCTGAGCCCTGCGCCAAGCCGCCTGAATCGCGCACACGAACAGCGCGACCAGCGCCGGCGTGATCAGCCACGCCTCGATCGGCGCCGCCGCGCGTCCGGTGAGCATCTCCAATGGCTCCTCCGCGATGAGCAGCAGCGCGACGATGGCGACGATCGCGGTCGCTCGACCGCGCAGCAGCGCGATGGCGACGGGAAGGACGAGCACCATGTAGTGCAGCCAGACCACGTTCGCCGACAAGAGGTAGAGGAGCACACCCAGCCCCGCGAGGAGCAGCGCATCGTTCGTCTTCCAGCGGGCGATCGCGACGCAGGCGATCGCGACGAGGACTGCTGCGAGGACGTAGCTCACCCATTCGCCGTGCTCGTGAAAGAGCGGTAGCGCCGGCGTGACGTTGCGCTCCATGCGTGTGGGGAGACGGTGATAGAAGTCATTCGCCGCGCTCACCCACTGCACCCACACGCGCGGCGAGCCGTAAGAGACGCTGGCGATGACGAACGCGATCGCCGCACCCGCCGCACCTTCGACGATCTCGCGCAGGAGCAGTCGATGCTCGCGGCGGGCGAGGCGCGAGACGGCAAAGAGCAGCGGCACGAACATCACGTTCGGCTTGAACAGCAAGAGCGCGCCGAGGAGCGGCCAGCGCAGACGCGGAACGGCGACGATCACCGCGAGCGCGAGCAACTGAATCGAGTTCACGTTCCCCACGCGCAGGTCGGCCTCGAAGCCGCGATACCAGAGGAGCAGCCCGGCGAGGAGAAACAGCGATGCCGCCCACGACAGACGGGCCGTCCGGCAGAGCAGGAGCACGCCGGCCATGAAACAGAAGAGCACGATCGCGTGGTACTGCGTCAGCGCGCGATCGTAGTCGGCGCTCACCCACCGGAGCGTCGAGAAGAGAAAGGGGCTGGAGACGAGATCGAGGCGGCGCCGTCGCTGCGCGTCGTACTTGCGGAGCTCGGACCCGCTCCTCTGCGCACGCTCGAAGTACTCCTCCCCCACCCGCTCCTGCACCTCGGCACCGTAGATGTCCTGGACGTCCGCGCGCCCGGCCAGCTGCCCGGCCACGTAATAGATGTAGAAGTCGAGGCCCGCCGCGCGCTCGTTCTGCCGCCACACCGTCGCCGTCGCGTACAGCGCCGCGGCGCCAGCGAGCGCGGTGAGGGCCATTCGCAGCAGGCGCGGCATGCGCCGCGAAGTGTAGCGTCGATCCGCAGAGTGTGACGTGCGTCAACATCCGAACGGGAATCGTCAGGCATTTTGGATGGAATGACGTCGAATCTCCGCCGTGTGGTGGATGAGTATCTGCGTCGTTGCTTCTCGAATGAGGAGACGCCCCGTGTCTCCGAGCTCGCCACCCTCCTCGGGATGACCCGCGAGCGTCTGAGTCGTGACTTCGCCGCGGCGTACGGAGTGGCGTTGTCTGCCTATCTGAAGCGGCGGCAGGTCCGTCACGCCCAGGGACTCCTCGCGGCATCCGATCTCTCTACCACGCGCATCGGCTACCTCTGCGGATTCGGTACGCGCCGCACGTTCTATCGCGCGTTTCGCCGGAATACCGGGCTCTCCCCCGATCAGTACCGCCGCGCGCACGCACGGAATGTCTCTAGCGACGACGGCGCATCCGGCGCATCCTGATGCTGCAACTGATCACTGCGGGCCCCGCGGCGATTCAGGGAGTCCGATGTGGGTCGGCTCCGGCGGCGGGGACGCGGCTTCCGCGTCCTCGCCACAGCATCGCCACGCATGCCGAGTAAAGCATCACCATCGCGACGAAGATCAGCGTCGCGCGCAGTTGCGGCGTCGATGGACCGAAGAGCATGGAGTACGGCTCGTCCGCCATGAGCAGAAGAGCGATGAGGGCGATGCCTGCCGTCGCGCGCGAGCGCAGGAGCGCGAACGCCGGGATGATGCAGAGCACGAGGTAGTGCAGCCACACCAGCGTCGCGGACATGAAGTAGATCAGCAGGCCGAGGGAGACGAGGAGCAGATCGTCGCTCTTTCCTCCGCGCTGCAGCGCGATGCACGCGATCGCGAGGAGCACGGCCGCGATGACGTAGCTGATCCATGTCCCGTACTGCTCGAACAGCGGCAGCGCAGGCGTGACGTTGTTGAACTCGACGCTCAGAAGCGTTTCATAGAGATCGCCCGCGGAGCCGAGCCAGAGCAGCCAGATGCGCGGCGTCTCGAACCACCACGCGCCCACGACGAATGCGAGGATGCCGCCGACTGTCCCGCCGAGCACCTCCTGCCCCAGACGCCTGAAGTCACGGGTGAGCACGCGAGCGAGCAGGAGCACCGCGACGACCATCACCACGTTCGGCTTCTGCGCGAGCATCATCGCCAGGATGGCACCCGCGATCACGGGACGGCGCTTGCCAACTGACACCGCGAGGGCGAGGAGAAACAGCTGGATCGCGTTCACGTTCGCGACGATGAAATCCGCGATGAACGGCAGATACAAAGACACCGCCGCCGCGAAGAAGGCGATCGACAGCCACAGCGGAGTCCCGCAGTAGCGCCCGAGGAGCACGACTCCCCCGAAGAGGGCGGCGACGATCAGGATACGATTGTGCAGAAGGGCCCTCTCGAAATCGCTGCTGATCCACGCGAACGAGGCGTACAGGAAAGGACTGCCGCGGCTGTCCAGCCGCCGGCGCTTCGACGCCGTCTCGTGGAAGACGCGGGACCCGGAATCGAGAGAGCGCGCGAAGAACTCTTCCCCGATCGACGATTGGGCGTCGTCGGAGTAGATGTTCGGGACGTCGGCGCGGCCGGCGACCTGGACGTTGACCCAGACGAGATAGAAGTCCACCGCGCCCGCCTGCGCGAAATTGCGCCACGTGCGCGCGATGCCCCACGCCGCGGCGGCGATCGATGCGATCAGCAGCAGGATGCGTAGCGCGCGCGGCATCGGCCCGCGAATTCTACCGTCTGCGCACGTACATCCCGTCGTATCCCGGAGCCCAGGTCTTCCCGCCGTCGAGCGACGTTTCAATATGCTGGCGCACGCGGTCCGGACCGGCTTTCGAGTAGGTCATGCGGTTCGTCACCTTCGCGCCTTGCCGCTCGAATTCCGTGACCATCACCAGTTTCCCGTCCTCGAATTTGCCCAGCCAGTAACGGGAGCCGCCGGCCGTGTCGGTGTAGTGTTGCTCCCAGCGCTGCTCCCCCGCATCCCACGCCGTCAGGCTCTTGCCGCTGTAGCCGCCTGCCTCGTAGTTCTCGAAGATCACGCATTCGTCGAGGACGAGTTGGATGCTGCTGCGCGCAATTCTTTGTCCGTTCGCCTCGACGTCCCACTCGCCGAGCCAGAAATCGAACAGGCGGTACTCGGGAGCGTTGCGGCAGGGATGCTGATTGCGGCGCGCGGCGGCGACGAGCTCCGGCCAGCGCGGGTCTTCGCGCAACGAGAGGAAATCGTTCTCCGCATTGAGCTGCTCGCTCTGCCCGTATCCGCGATCGATCGCAGTCTTCAGATGCGTGACCGCGTTCTCGCGCTCGCCGAGGCGGGCGTACGTCCGTGCCAGCCGCAACGGCAACTGAATCGCCGCCGGATGCTTCAGTTCCTGAGCCTTCTCGAAGGCGTCGCGCGCCGCGGCGTAGTCCCCCGCGTCGTGGCGGGTGATGCCGAGCTGAAAGTACTCCTGGGGAGTGGTGAACAGCAGAAGGAAGAACAGGATGCGCATGGCGGCAGCATGAACGCTTCGGCGATATCGTGCTGTCACGGGATTGCAGGCGCAGGGAAGCGCCACCGCTGCGATCGCGGACCGCCGCCGTCCCGGCGGCTGACGTGCGGGCGTCCCGCCCGCACCCTGGTGTCTGGCCTTTCCGCTCGGGAGTGCCCGGCCTCGAAGACGGCGCCGCAGCGAGATGGTCCCGGAGGGACAGCAGAGGGTAGCGGTGGCAAGCGCGAAAGCGCGCAGCCACCGGACAGAAGCGCACACAGATCAACCGCCCCGGCAGGGGCGGAAGAGACCTGCCGCCCCTGCCAGGGCGGAGACCGACAACAAACACCGGTCCGGTGGCGGCGCTCCCCGCTCGCCACCGGCTACCCTCTGCCGCGCCTCCGGCGCAACCTGGGCCCGCGTAACGGGCCTCGTGCGGTGCCGGTTCCGGAAATTCCGGAGCCCACATGCGGGCGTCCTGCCCTGACCGCTCCGCGTATGGCCCAGGCGCACGCGAGGCGCATGCACCGTCAGCCGGCGAGACGCCGGCGGTCCGCTCGGACCGCGGCGGCGCTGCCGCCGCACTCCATACGAAACGCCGACGGGGTGAGTCCGAAGTGGCGGCGAAAGACGGCCGTGAAATGGCTGTGACTCGCGTACCCGAGGTCGAAGGCGAGGGTCGTCAGATCGAGGTGCCGATCTCTCAATCGATCCAACGCGAGGCGCAACCGCAGCGAGTGGCGGTACTCGGTCATCGTCTCGCCCGTATGCGCGCGGAACGCTCGACAAAGCTGGAACGGCGAGAGCTCGACCGCGCGCGCGAGAGCCCCCAGCGGCGTGTTGCGCGACGGATCGCGGGCGATGAGCTCGCGGACGCGCTCGACGGCGCCTGCGTCGCGCGATCGTGCACGTGTCCTCGTGCGCGGCGCGACGCGCTGCAGAAGGCGCAGGACCGTCTCCTCGACGTGCAGCGGATCGAGCTCCGCGCCTCGGTCCAACGCGTCGAAGAGCATCCGCTGCTGGAGATACGTCCGCGCATCCACCGTCGCCGACGCCATGCGGAACGGTCGCTCCCTCGAGTCCGCATCGACGATGTCGAACAGAACGTCATCGACGACCGTGTACCAGTCCGACGCGTCGATCTCGCTGATGGCTCTGCGCGAATACGCCTGGTTCTGGTTGTAGAACGCGACAGCACCCGGAGTGCCGACGAACGACGGGCCGCCCGCGTGACGGATTCCCGTCACCGTGCGCGGGAAGACGAAGGTGTGATGGCTGCACGGACCGGAGTCGCGGAACAACAGATGCGTCGCCGGACAGCGGAACTTGCCTACCGCGACGACTTCGCTGCGGAACAGCAGCGTCTCGACAGGCTTGAGGCGGATCTCGAGTGGCACGATGGGGACGATGATCGCGCAGGAGCACCCGACGCCGCGCATCTGGGCAGGATTGTTTTCACGATCGTTGCGTGAGCGTGCCGGCCTCCGTCGGCTTCGCACTCATGGCCGCGCGCAGCGTGAAGCGAAGCTTCGTGAACATTCGCTGCAGATCGGTGCCAGCGGTCGGAACGAAACGGGCCGGCGTGAGACGCCGGCCCGCCAGGCGAGTTCATTTCTTCATGTCGGGTAGCTTGTACGCAATACCGAAGTGCGCGTTGAGCTTGCGATCGACGTTCGTCAGATAGTCGGTGTGGTTCGCATACGTCAGAGACACGGGGATGAACAGCGTGTCAGTGATCCGCTGCGAGTACGTCAGCGTGCCAATCAGCTTGTCCTTCCGGTTCTCGTCCCCGGAAACGTCGTCATAGGTCACGGTGAGCTCGATGCGTCCGCTGCGATCCCTTTGCGCGGGATCGTTCGGATCTGGATCAGCGAGAAACACATCTCGGCCGCCGACGAGCGATGCAACCACGCTTCGCGAGTTCGGCAGGTCGAACTCGACACTCGGCGTGAGGTCCGTTCGGCTGAACTGCACGGCCGAAAAATCGTGATATTCGAGGTTGAACGTGAGCCGCGTGCCGGTTTTCACAGTGTCGTCTTTCGCGGCCTCGTCTAACGCCCCCGCCATCGGATTCTTGCACTCAGCTCCGTTCCTCGTCCTCTTGAACTCCGTTTCTCCCGCGGCGAGCCGCGCGGCCATCTCCGCGCAGTCCGACGCGATCTCCCCTTGCCGCTTCTCGACATTGGTGCCCGGTCCGTATTCGTAGGAGGCTTTCAAGGACCACTCGTCCTGCCCCACCGTCTCGCTGCGCTGGCGGTACGCGGCGTCGAATACCCATTTCGATTGATTCGCAGCCACGATCGCCGCATCTCGGATGATGTCCTTCGCGGCAAAGCGCCGTAGTTCGGTCAGCGCAAACCGGTCGGTGTCGGCGGCGACGTTGCGCGTCTCTTCACTTGTCGGCAAGGGTTCGCCCCGCAACGCAGCGTCGAGAGCACTGAACTGCGGCGGTGCGTCACTCGCTGAGCTGACTTGCGCGAGTCCTGCGGCCGTTTGCCGCGAAAGCAGAATTGCGCTCGTACGCATCGTCAACAGATCGTCGTCGGCCAGCATCAGCGCTCGTTCAACCTTCTCCACTTTGGTTTTGGCCTGAGGGCTGATCGAGAACGTGAACGCGATGTCGTCTCCGAAGTCCAACTCATCCTTCAGCGTCTTCAGTGTGGCGGTGTTCGCCGCCTGCGCCTTGGCCAACTTCTCGTGCAGTGCAGGCTCGCTCAGGCTGACCTGGAGCTTGCCCGCGAACTTGTCGATCGGGAAGTTGTAGTCGAACGTGAGCTTCTGACCACCGCTCGCGCTGTACGACTCGAGTGCGGCGATGAGCTGGCTCAGGAAATCGCGGTTCCCGGGCGTGCTTCCGGTCTCACTGGTCGACGGCGAACTGGCTTTCCGGTTGGTCTGCTGCGCGCGCAAAACACTGAGCGCATCATCCTCGGCATAGAGCGGCCCCGTTACCGCGAAGACAAAGATGAGAATCACCACTCGCAACCGCATAGTCCCTCCTTCTTCCTTTGCAGGTGAGAGGGACACCGGGTGAGGTTTTCGCCCTAACGCGAAAAGGCCGGGCATTTCGCCCGGCCTCGTTTTCCAGATCAGCTCTGCGACTCGCCGCCGCCACCTTCATGATGACCGCCGCCGCCACTCTCGTGGCCGCCACCGCCTTCACGGGGGCCGCCACCGCCTTCACGGGGGCCGCCGCCACCTTCACGGGGGCCGCCACCACCTTCACGGGGGCCGCCACCGCCGCCGCCTTCGCGGCGTGGCGGACGGGGGCCGCGGTCGTCGCGGCGCGGACCACGATCGCGGTCGCCTCCACGATGTCCGCCGTGGCCACCGCCGTCACGGCGCGGGCCGCGGTCGCGATCGCCGCCGCGGAAGCCGCCGCGGTCTCCACCGCGGTCGCCGCCCTCACGCGGGCCACGCGGGCCGCGTGACTCGCGCTCGCGTGCGGCTGCCATCTCCTCCTCCGTCGGAGGCGGAAGGAGCGGCTTGCGCGACAGACGGATCTTCCCGCTGTCGGGATCGATGCCGACGACCTGCACCTCGAGCTCGTCGCCCATCTGCATGACGTCCGTCACCTGGCCGACGCGCGAGTGCGCCATCTCCGAGATGTGCAACAGGCCGTCCTGACCCGGAAGGATCTCGACGAAGGCTCCGTACGGCTCGATGCGCTTGACGGTGCCCTTGTAGTTCCTCCCAATCTCCGGCGAGGCCGTGAGTCCCTTGATGATGTCGATCGCGCGCTCGGCGGCTTTCGCGTCCGTCGCGGCGATCGTCACTCTGCCGTCGTCCGCGACGTCGATCTTGGTCCCGGTCTCCTCGACGATCCAGCGGATGGTTTTGCCACCCGAGCCGATGACGTCGCGGATACGGTCCTTCGGGACCTGGATCGTATACAGGCGCGGCGCGAACTCGGAGAGCTCGGTGGCCGGCGCCGCGATGGCGGCATCCATGCGGTCGATGATGTGCAGGCGTCCCGCTTTTGCCTGCTCGAGCGCCTTGGCCATCAGCTCGCGAGCCACGCCCGTCACCTTGATGTCCATCTGCAGCGCGGTGATGCCGTTGCGTGTGCCGGCGACCTTGAAGTCCATGTCACCTTCGTGGTCTTCCATGCCGGCGATGTCGGAGAGGATCGCGTACTTGCCGTTGCTGTCATCGGTGACGAGCCCCATGGCCACGCCACCGACTGCCGCGCGCATCGGCACGCCGGCCTGCATCATCGCCAGCGAGCCTCCGCAGACCGAGGCCATCGACGAGGAGCCGTTGGACTCGAGGATGTCCGACACGATGCGGATCGTGTACGCGAACTCGTCCTCGGCGGGCAGCAGCGGAGCGAGCGCGCGGCGGGCGAGATTGCCGTGGCCGATCTCGCGGCGCGCGGGTCCGCGCAGGAACTTCACCTCCCCGACCGAGAAGGGCGGGAAGTTGTAGTGGAGCATGAAGCGCTGGAAGGTCTCGCCTTCGAAGTCCTCGATCTTCTGGGCCTCGTTGGGCGTGCCGAGGGTCACGGTGACGAGCGCCTGAGTCTCGCCACGCGTGAAGATCGCCGAGCCGTGCGTGCGCGGGAGCACGCCGAGGTCGATGGTGATGGGACGGATCTCATCGAAGCGGCGGCCGTCGACGCGCTTCTGCTCGTTGAGCATGAGATTGCGGAAGATCTGCACTTCCATCTCGCCGAAGGCCGCGGTGACCGAGGCCACACGCTCGAGCTCCTCCGCCGGGACGCTGCCCACGATCTGGCTCTTGACGTTCTTGATCGCGGCGTAGCGGGCGTGCTTGCCGGTGGTGAGCATGGCCGTCTCGAGTTGCTTGCCGAACTGCGACATCAGCTCACCCAGCTGCTCCTCGGTGAACTTCGGCGTGTACTCGACCTTCAGCTTCTCTTTGCCGACGTCCTGGCGCAGTTGCTCCTGCATCTCGCAGATGCGGCGGATCTCGGCGTGCGCGGCGTCGAAGGCGTCGAGCACGACGGCTTCGCTCACTTCGCGTGCACCCGCCTCGACCATCACGATCGCGTCCTTCGTCCCGGCCAGGACGAGGTCGAGGTCGGACAGGTCTCTTTGCGCATTCGTCGGGTTGATGATGATCTCGCCGTTCACGTAGCCGACGCGCACCGCGCCGATCGGGTTGTGGAACGGAATCTCCGAGATCACCAGGGCCGTCGAGGCGCCGTTGAGGGCCAGCACGTCCGGATCGTTCTCGCCGTCGGCCGAGAGGACCAGGGCGATGACCTGCGTTTCCTGGCGGTAGCCTTTCTGGAACGACGGGCGGAGCGGACGGTCGATGAGGCGGCAGGTCAGGGTCTCTTTTTCGGTGGGACGGCCTTCGCGCTTGAAGAAGCCCCCCGGGATGCG
Source organism: uncultured Thermoanaerobaculia bacterium (assembly GCA_964558905.1). Lineage (GTDB taxonomy): Bacteria > Acidobacteriota > Thermoanaerobaculia > Gp7-AA8 > Gp7-AA8 > QHVT01. The sequence goes on from CAZLGP010000149.1 coordinate 28,734, forward strand.
CCCGCCGGCGTAGGTGTACTCCTTGTAGTCGACGGTGAGGGGCATGAAGTCGCCGATGACGTTCCCGTCTTTGTAGCAGGCGGTGGCGAGGACCATCGTGTCCCCGTAACGAACGACGCAGGCCCCGTGGGCCTGTTTGGCGATCGCACCTGTCTCCAGCGACAGGGGCTTCCCGCCGATCTGCAATTCTCTCTTGAAACTCATGGGTTCCCTTCGTTGCGCCGCGAGGCCACTCATCACCTCGGGCTGTAGATTGGATGCCGCGGGGGCCGAACGATGGGATCCGGCCTTGGAAGGAGTTTCGTGCAGGCTCCGGGCCTGAAACACGAGAGGCGGGCCGTGAGGCCCGCCTCGAGGGGGTCGTCTTACTTACGAATGCCGAGCTTGTCGATGATCGAGCGGTAGCGCGCCACGTCGATCTGCTTGAGGTAATCCAGCAGGCGGCGGCGGCGCCCGACCAGCTTCAGCAGACCGCGGCGGGAGTGGTGATCCTTCGCGTGCGTCTTGAAGTGCTCGGTCAAATAGCTAATGCGGTTCGAGAGGAGTGCGATCTGCACTTCTGGCGACCCGGTATCGGCGTCATGGACGCGATACTGGTTGATGAGGTTGGACTTCTGCTCCTTGGTGGTCGACAAATCCTGTCTCCTGTCAATGGTTGAACCGGGAAAAACGAACCACGTCTCTCTTCGAGACGCGCCACCATAACAGCGGGGGGGCTCGATTTCAATCCCGCCTGGCACGGTAGAATCGGACGATGCCCGCAACACGCCAGCTCGCGTTCGAATTCACCCCGCCAGAACCACCTTCGGCTTGACCTCCACCGGTCCACCCTCGCGGAGCACGTTCACCACCTCGCCGATCGCCACGAGTTGGTCGTGGGGATTGCCGAGCGCGAGCAGATCGTCCTTGCGGACCGGCACGGGAGGGACGAGGATCACGCTCTGCCCCTGCATCAGCTTCCCCTGCTGGGCCCAGTCGATGCGCAGCTTCTCGAGCGGAAGGTCGATCTCGGCGAGCGACTGGAAGTGCGGACGGGAGAGGATCTTCTCCGGCGTGGCCTCCACCATCTCGTCGAACGCGATCGCGTCGTCGATGCTGAAGGTGCCGATGGCCGTGCGCCGGAGCTCCAGGAGGTGCGCGGGGATACCGACGGACTGGCCGAGGTCGTGAGCGAGCGAGCGCACGTAGGTGCCGGCGGAGGAGCGCACCCGGAAGCGGACCCGAGAGCCTGCGACGCTGAGAATCGTGAACTCGTAGACCGTCACCCGCTTCGGCTGGAGCTTCACCTCTTCGCCTTTGCGCGCGAGCGCATACGCTCGCACGCCGTCGATCTTCTTCGCCGAGAACGCCGGGGGCATCTGCTCGATCTCACCGCGGAAGGGCGCCACGTGCGTTTCGAGATCGACCGCACTCACGTCCCGCTCCACCGCCTCTCCCGCAGGCGTGCCGGCCGCGTCGTATGAGTCCGTCGCCCAGCCGAACTGGAACGTTCCCTCGTAGGTCTTCTCCATCCCCATGAGATAGGCCTGCAGACGGGTGGCCTTGCCGACGCACAGAACGAGCAGCCCGGTCGCGAGGGGATCCAGCGTGCCCGTGTGTCCGGCCTTCTTCACCTTTGCGCGGCGACGGAACTTGTCCACGACATCGTGAGAGGTGAGTCCGGACTTCTTGTCGACGAGCAGAACGCCGTCGACGGATTTCTTCGGTTCGATCATGCGGGCGCGATGATACTCAACGTGGTCGATTGTTGTCCGAAATGACAAGACTCGGCGCGGAACGAGGACTACATTCAGCGTCGAAAGGAGCAATACCCATGAAGCGACTGATTCCCCTCCTCATCGTCGTGTTTGCCGCGGGCTCGCTGCTGGCCGGAGAAGGCAAGAGCTGCGACACCAACAAAACCAAGAGCGTGAAACTGACCGGGACGCTCGCCAGCGGCGCGGACGGCGCGAAGATCTTCCGCGTCGCGAACAGCGACAAGAGCTACACGCTCTGCCACAAGACGAAGGCCGAGGTGGCCAAGCTCGGCGCGGACGGCGCGACGCTGCAGGTCACCGGCAAGATCGTCGCCTGCAACGAGGCCGAGGGCGAAGAGCTGGTCATCGAGACGGCAAAGAAGATCTAGTACCTGGAGTGCTGAGTGCTGCGTGCTGAGTGCTGAGTAGAACCCCGGGCGGGACTCAGCACTCAGCACCCAGCACTCAGCACTCGTTCCTACCCTTCGATCGCTTCCAGCACCTTCAGCGCCTTCTTCCGGAGCGGACCCATGAGCGGCAGCGATGACGCCTTGAGGAGCTGGACGACCAGATCGAGCGTCGCGTCGACGAGCCGGTGCGTCCTCTGCTGCCTCGGCGACTCGTCCGTGATCCAGAAATAGATCAGACCCATGTGGTACATCCACAGAAGCCGCGGGACGTGCGGCGCGAGGTCGCGCGGCAGCCTCACGTCGGAGCCCTCGAGAGCACGTACATACCAGGCGATGTTCTCCTCACGGACATCCGCCGTTTCGCGACCGAAGGGAGACAGCCGGTCGCGCGGGTCGACGCCGGCTTTGAGCAGCGCCGTCAGGAGCGCACGGTGCTCCTCGAACTGCGCGAACTTCGCCTCGATCAGTCCGCGCACCCGTTTCTTCAGATCCTTCGACGACGCAATCGCTCCGGCGAAGACCTCCGCCGCCTCCTGATCCGTGCGGACGTAGAACGCGAGCACCAGCTCTTCCTTCGAGCGGAAGTAGTAATACGCGGCGCCGGTGGCGACGCCGGCCGCGTTCGCGACGTCGCGCATCGTGGTCTCGGCGAACCCTCGCTCGCGAAAGAGACGCAGAGCCGCGTCGAGGATGCGCATCCGGGTCTCGTCCGCCTTCGCCGTCTGCCGCCGTTCAGGAATGGTCATTCGTCCGCGGAAGGATACAGCGGTCGGTAAGCCGCTCGCGCCGGGAGAGGCCGGCTGCTCGTGCGGGGTGTTGGGTATGTGCCGGGTGCTGGATGCTGCGTGCTGGGTGCTGGGTGCTGGGTGCTGGGTGCTGAGTCGTACTGAGCCGGGCAGGGAGCCACGGTCCGCGATTCGATCACGAACGAGATGAGCGCGGGTCTCAGCACTCAGCACTCAGCACTCAGGACTCGGCCAGCACCCAGCCCCCCGTCTCGGTCACCAGAGTGGCAACGATTGCGGCTCGACCGTCGCCACTCCTCCCCTCCATCGTGCGCAGAGGTCGCGCGCCGCGTCGTGCCACGTCGTGAAATCGAACACGAAGTTGTGCTCCATGAGCCGTCCGGGCATGACCCTGCGGCTCTTGAGAACGAGCTCCGGCTCGGTGCGGGCGAGGAGCGCACCGATCTCGAGGACCACGCCGGTCGTGGGGATGGCCAGCGAAGACCCCCAGGCCTCGCGCAGCTCGCGCAGAAACTGGTCGCAGGGCAGCGGCTCGGGCGCGGCCAGGTTGATCGCGTCGTCGACGTCGTTGTCGATGAGCCAGCGCACCGCGCGTACGAAATCGCGCTCGTGAATCCAGGACATGTACTGCCGGCCGTCTCCGAAGCGTCCGAAGCCGAGGCGCACGTGGCGGAGGAGCGCGTGAAAGGCGCCGCCGCGCGACGCGCTCATCACCATCGCCGTGCGCATCTTCACCTTGCGCGTGCACGGCGTGCAGGCATCGTCGAGGGCTCCCTCCCAGGCGCGCGCGACGTCGATGCTGAACCGCCACTCGGCGGGCGCGTCGGGCTCGTCGCCTCCCAGGAGGCCGGTGCGCTCGTCGTTGGGCGCATCGAAACGGTGCGCGTAGATCGTGGCGGTGCTCGCCTGCAGCCACACGCGCGGCGGACGCTTCGCCCGCGCGATCGCCTCGCCCACGACGCGCGTGGAGTCGACGCGCGAGCGGAGGATCTCCTCCCGCTCCCTGGCGCCGTAGCGGCAGTCCACGCTGCGGCCGGCGAGGTTGATGATCACGTCCGCGCCGTCGAGCTCGTCCGCCCAGTCGCCGAGCGTCCGCCCGTCCCACCGGCGCGCCGGTGCCTCGACGTTGCGGCTGAGGACGACCACGTCGTCGCCCCGACGCCGGAAGGCGCTGGTCAGGATCGAGCCGAGATGTCCGGTGCCGCCGGGGATGACGATCTTCATGGAGTGCCTCCTTTTGAACTCGTTCAATTCCAAGATACGTCCGGCCTCGCCGGACGTCAACTGCATTTTCGAACGCGTTCGGAACTCAGCGTGCTCGCTTCACTTCGCCGCTCTTCCCGTCGACCCGCCATCGGCCCAGACGCGTGGACGCGCAGCGATCGTGGACGTTCGCGACGTAGCCGCCGTCGCGGAAGCCCTGCCCGAGCATGGCCAGGCAGTCGGCGCGTACGCCGGTCGTCTCCACGAGGTGTCGCCGCACCAGCCGGAGGGCCTCGGCCTCGTTGACGAGAGCGCCCGGCGCTCGTCGCGCCCCACCGGGACGATCTCCGACGACCCGCACCGGCGGCGTCTCCGCGGCCGGAGTCTTGGCCTCCGGCAACGCATGCCGCGCGTTCCACCAGACGGCGGCGCCCGCGGCAATCAGCGTAATCGCGAGCAGGGTCGCGAAGAGCCGGATGCGTGTCTTGGGCCGATGGACCCGCTCGTCGTACAGGTCGCCGGCGTACACGCCGCACTCGGGGCAGGAGTCCGTCTCCTCGGGCAGCGCGGCGCGGCAATTCGAGCAGAAGCGGTCGTCGGCTTCCGTCATCGAAGAGAATGTACCGCATGCCAAGCGACAAAGCTGCCGAACAACGGCTCCTCTCGAACATCAAACAACGGATGGCGGAGCTCGAGACACTGCTCGAGCGGGCGCAGAGTCACTGGGAGTACGAGGACTACGTGTACCGCTTCTACCACGGCAGCTTCAAAGTCTTCGGCGTCCAGACCATGACGACGCAGATCGTGGAGACCTTCCGCGATCTCCTGCCCGGCGTGGAGATGAATCGCCGGTTCCTCTCCATCATCGCCGAGGGCACGGGGAAGCGTTTTACGAACGAGATGAACGCGAACTGGGATGCGTCCACCAGGCCGTTGCTGGAAGCGTTCTTCCACGCGCGCTTCATGCTGGAAATGGCGATCGAGTATGGCCGTAAGCTGGAGGCTCCGCCCCAGACGCTGCCCAGCGGGTGGGCGGCGCTGCTGTACCTGTACGACCTTCGGTAAGCACAGCTTGTCGTACCCATGGCGAGAAAAGCGAATCGGCGCAAGACTTCCGATTCTAGAATGCGCCGCACAATGGCAAGAACCCGTAGAAGCAAAAAGCATCTGATATGGATGGACTGCGAGATGACCGGGCTCGATCCGATGAAGGACGGACTCCTCGAGATCGCGACCATCATCACGAACTACGACCTCGAGATCATCGCCCACGGGCCCGTGCTACCGATCCGGCAGAGCGAGGCGAAGCTCGCGAAGATGGACGCCTGGAACCGTCGCACTCACAAGAAGAGCGGCCTGCTCGACCGCGTGCGCAGCGAAGGCGTCAGCGTCGCGGAGGCGGAGCGGCAGACGCTCGCGTTCGTCAAGAAGCACTGCTACAAGCGCACGGCGCCGCTGTGCGGCAACTCGATCGGGCAGGACAAGCGCTTCCTCGCCCGTTACATGCCCACGCTGCACGAATTTCTGCACTACAAGGTCGTGGACGTCAGCTCGATCAAAGTGCTCGCGGCGGAGTGGTACGCCGGCAGATACGAGGCTCCGGAGAAGCAGGAGCTCCACCGCGCGCTGGCGGACATCGAGGAGTCGATCGCGGAGCTGGACTACTACCGGAAGAACGTGTTCGTGAAGGCGTGAGGCCCCACGTTCCTTCGGTCGCTCGTCCGGTCCGCTGGCTCGGAGTCTCAAAGTCTCAAAGTCTCAAAGTCTCAAAGAAGGTGCGATCACACTCTTTGAGACTTTGAGACTTTGAGACTTTGAGACCAACAACTAAGACCATGCGGCGCGGGCGATCATTCCTCGCCGCCGTCTTCGTCCTCGGCCTTCGGCGGGAGGACCTCCCGGAGGATCGTCTCCACCCGCAGCGCGCGCATGGCCGTCTCGTCGTACCGGAAGTCCAACTCCGGCGTGTAGCGGAGGTGGATGCGCTTGCCGAGGTGATGCCGGACCTGGCCGGCGACGCGGCGGAGCTCCTCCACCGTCTTCTTTGTGTCCTCTTCCTTGAGGCCGGTGATGTAAACGCGCGCGTAGTGCAGGTCCGGACTGACCTCGACCTCGCTGATCGAAGACCAGCCGAGGTCGAAGTCGCGGACATCGCTGCGAAGAACCTGGACGAGCGCGTCTCTGACGTTCTCGCCGACTCTTGATGTGCGTCTTGTTTTCTTCATAGTTCACGAAATCCTGAGCGAAGCGAAGGATCAAGGGAGCCCCCGCGTCAATCGCTCCGTTCTCCAGGGAGCTTTTGCTTTCAATCCTGAGCGAAGCGAAGGATCAAGGGAGCCCCCGCGTCAATCGCTCCGTTCTCCAGAGGGCTTTTGCTTTCAATCCTGAGCGAAGCGAAGGATCAAGGGAGCCCCCGCGTCAATCGCTCCGTTCTCCAGGGGGCTTTTGCTTTCAATCCTGAGCGAAGCGAAGGATCAAGGGAGCCCCCGCGTCACTCGCTCCGTTCTCCAGAGGG
>CAZLGP010000150.1:0-15873 GCA_964558905.1 uncultured Thermoanaerobaculia bacterium
CTCACGAGATGCGTGCGAGGAACACTGGTTGTGAGGGCGCCCTTGATCCTTCGCCGTCTCCGCGGCTCAGGATGAGGGGAGCCCGCAAATCCTGAGCGAAGCGAAGGATCAATGGAGCCCTCACGAGATGCGTGCGAGGAACACTGGTTGTGAGGGCTCCCTTGATCCTTCGCCGTCTCCGCGGCTCAGGATGAGGGGTCCAATCCAGTCAACGGGCGCGGAGTCGCTCCCATAGAGGGGTGATCTCCAGCGTGCGATCCTCAGCCAATTCGCTCGACAACTCCTCCAGCCATGCGCGACGATCCTCGGGTACGATCAACGCGCGCGATGTCGCCGGACGCACGGGATAGCCGCCCACTTCGTTCTGACTGTCGATGATTCTGCCGTCGCCGAGGATCACGGAGCGAACGATGCGGGCATCGATGGGATCGCGCCGCGCGGGGCGGGAGCCGGCGGAGCGCAACACTCGCTCCGCCGTGAGAGGGGCACCGTTGGAGGTCTGCACCACGATCTCGACGCGACCGTCCGTCATCGAGAGCGGCTCTCCGGACGCGCCGAGCGCGATGTTGTCGCGCAACCACACCTTCCCGCCCGGGTCGACTCCCTTCACGAACACACGGCCGCGGGTGTCCGGTCCGGCGATGGCCACATTCCGTTCGAGCGTCACCTCGGCGGGGGAGAGCATCTTCTGATTTCCGCGCGCGCCGACGCCTACGCAGGCCGATCCCCAGTTGTACATCACCGAGTCGCGCACGATCGCGGACGCGCCCCCTTTCACGCGCGGATTGCGCTCGCGGTTGTGCGCGTAGAGACAACCCTCGATCGTGACGTTGCGCACGCCGTCATGCACCAGAGTTCCTTTCGAGTGTTCCCCCTTGGGATGAGTCGCCTTCGAGAGAGCCTCCGCGATGAGGCAGTGCCTCAGAGTGATGTCCGATGCAGTCAGGCTCGGATCCGCCACGTCGCCAGGCCCTGAAATCGAGAGGTTCTCGTCGACCGCCCAGGTCGCCGAGCAGTGCTCGAACACGACATCGTGGACCGGACCGGCATTGCCGCGACGCACCCCCATCGCATCCGGAGCCCACTCCTTGCCAACCGGACCGGCGTCGCCGGGACGCACCGAAAGATGCTGGATCACGACGTCGTGCGTCTCGACGATCAACCCGCCGCGGATCAGAGTGATCCCCGGATCGGGCGCGGACTGTCCCGCGATCGTGAGGTGCGGATGACGCACGACGAGCGTGCGCCCGTCGAGATCGATCACCCCGCCGACCTCGAACACCACCAGCCGAGGGCCCTCGGCCAAGAGGGCCCGTCGCAGCGACCCGGGTCCATCGGGCGCGAGGGTCGTCACCCGTAGGATCTCCCCATCGATCCCGCCATCTGTTCTTGCTCCGCCTTCCCGATCTGGATGGTCCGCTGCCACACTCTTGCTGCCTATTGGTATGACCACTGTTGCCTCGTCGTCGGGCGAGGCAAACGGAGCCGTAGAGGGCGAACAGGCAACAAGTGCAAGAAAAAGGAATGCAATCGGGTGCGAATGGATGTTGAATCTACGCATATTGGTCATACAACACTTGACTTGATGGTTCCAGTGGTCATATAACACAACTCATCAGCCAGCGCCCGAAGGAGATGCAATGAAGCGACGAATCGGCCTGCTCTTGGTTCTGCTCCTCGCCCTTCCCACCGTTCTCTCCGCGCAGGATTTCCGTGGAGCCATCACCGGCACCATCACCGACTCCACGGGCGCGGTCCTTCCCGGCGTCGCCGTCACCGTCACGAATACGGAGACGAACATCGCCAACACGACCCTGACCGACGAGCGGGGCGCCTATCAGGTCCGCTACCTGAACGCCGGCACGTACGACGTGCAGGCGCAGCTCGAAGGCCTGCAGACCGTCCGTCAGAACGGGATCTCCGTCCGGGTGGGCGACGCGATCCCGGTCAACTTCACGATGGAGCAGGGATCGGTCTCGGAGGTCATGGTCGTGACCGCGAGTGCGCCGATCATCGACTCGACGACCGGCGTCACCGGAGCGGTGATCGACAGCAATCAGATCCAACAGCTGCCGCTGGGCGACGGCACCGCGTACATGCTCGCGCGTCTCGCGCCGGGTGTGTCGGATGCGTCGGATCTCCATTTCTCGCGTCCGATGGACAACTCCGGGCTGTCGAGCATCGTGGCGAACGGAGTCCTCGGCGGCAACGACTTCACGCTCGACGGCGCGCCCAACCGGGTCTCGCCGAACAACACGAACCCGGGCAACAACAGCGGCGTGGTCGGTTTCTCACCGCCGTCGGACTCGATCTCGCAGTTCAAGGTCCAGACGAACGCATTCGACGCCCAGTCGGGACATACCGCCGGCGCGACCGTAAACCTCGCCCTCAAGACCGGCACGAACAACTGGCGGGGATCGCTCGGCTACTTCAATCGTAGCGACAGCCGCACCGAGACCGCGCTTCTGAGCAAGCGCGCCGGCGCCGAGAAGCCCACCCGCGAGTACGATCGCTTCACGGGCACGTTCTCGGGACCGGTCATGCGCGACCGCACCTTCTTCATGGTGGCCTTCGAGCGCCTCAAGGACATTCAGCCCGAGGCGGCGACGTACACCGTCCCGACGGTCAGGATGCGCGAGGGCGATCTGTCGGAGTGGTCGGGGGTGACGATCTACGATCCCTTCACGGCCTCCGGCAGCAACAATGCCCGCACGGCGTTTGCCGGCAATATCATCCCTGCCGACCGAATCAATGCGATCGCCCGTGCCTACGCCGCGCTCTATCCTCTGCCGAACCGTCCCGGGCTCGAGGACAACTACTTCACCAATCAGCTTCGCCCGTACGACTACAACTCCTTCCTCCTCCGCGGCGACCACAATTTCAACGGCTCGAACAAGCTGTTCCTCAACGCCTACTGGAACAAGCGTGAAGAGGATCGCTACAACTGGGCCAAGGGCGCGGAGAATGCCACCGGGGAAGGAGAGATCGGCGGCTTCCTGGTCACGAAGGGCTTCGACTACCGGAGCAACACCGGCGCGACCCTCGGATACACGAGCATGATCGGCAGTGCGTTCATGGTCGACGTCGTCGGCGGATGGTCGCAGTTCGGCGAATGGCGCAAGCCGGCGGACGAGTACGACCCCGCGGAGCTCGGCTTCTCCCCGGACGTCGTCACGCTGATGAATGGCTACAGGTACCTCCCCTTCATCACCTTCGGCGGCTTCAGCTCCACGAACGCCAATTCGCGCATCGCCAGCCTCGGCGCGCAGCGTTCCGATTTCGGCACCGGCTTCGACCGGCCCTTCACGAACATTTCCCTGACCCCGACGGCGAGCTGGGTCATGTCCGGACATTCGCTCCGCACGGGCTACGCGCTGCGCCATCAGCGCTGGCAGATCGACAGCGCCGAATACGGCGCGGGCCGCTATCACTTCAATGGCGCGTACACCCGCGCGAACAACTCCGCGGCCCAGAACGTGCTCGCCCAGTCATGGGCCCAGTTCCTCCTCGGTCTTCCCACCACGGGCACGAACTCGGTCGCCACCGCCGGCAGTACCTCCAGCCAGTTCGAGATCGCGGGCGAGGCGGACTATCGTCAGATCTCGCATTCTCTCTTCGCGCAGGACGATTGGAACGTGACGGACAAGCTGACCGTGAACCTCGGCGTGCGCGTCGAGCTCCACCAGGCCATGACCGAATCGCAGGACCGCAATGTCGGCGGCTTCGATGCAGCCATGCAGAGCCCGATCGCCGCGGCGGCGATGGCCAAGTATGCCGCGAACCCGATTCCGGAGATCGCCCCCAACGCGTTCCGCGTCAACGGCGGCTTGCAGTTCGCCGACGGCGCGATCTACGACGATCTGACCAAAGTGTTGCCGCGCATCGCGGCCTCGTATCTGATCGACAACAAGACCGTCGTTCGCGGCGGCGTCGGTCTCTTCAGCTACGACTATTACTTCGACGCCGGCAACCAGATCGGCTTCTCGCAGCCGACCGGCATCATCACCACGACGAACAACGGCGGGACCTTCATCGCCGACCTGAGCAACCCCATCCCGAGCGGCCAGCTGGCACCGCCCACGGGCTCTTCCCTCGGCGCCTCGACGGGACTCGGCTTCACCCTCGGGACCATCGTACCGGCCGAGCGGAAGGTTCCCTACTACACGCGCTGGCAACTCGGCGCACAGCGCGATATCGGCGCGGGATGGTCGGCCGAGGTGTATTACGTGAGCTCCAGAGGCAAGAATCTGCCGGTCGTGCGGGATCTCAATGCGTTGCCGATGGAGTATCTGTCGACGTCGCCCATGCGCGACACGGCCCACGAGTCCTTCCTCACCCAGCAGGTTCCCAATCCGTTCCAGGGGCTCCTCCCGGGAAGCAGCCTCAATGGCTCGACGATCCAGCGCGGGCAGCTTCTCCGCCCCTATCCGCAATACCTCGTCGGAGCGGCCAACGGCGCGGTCACCGGTACGCGCAGCGTGGGAGTCGAGGAGTACGTCGGATCGGATGAGTACCAGGCCGCGTCGATCCGCATCGAGAAGCGGTTCCTCCGAGGCAATTCCGTCCTCGCGAGCTACACACGTTCCGAATCGCGGGACAAACTCAACTATCTCAATCACTCCTCGGGCGTGCTCGAGGACCGCGTCTCGCCCAATGACCGTCCGCACCGGGCCTCGCTCGGCGCCACCATTCAGCTTCCGTTCGGCCGCGAGCAGCGCTTCGGCAAGGGCTGGAACGCGGTCACCGATGCCATCCTCGGCGGCTGGACGGTCAGCACGACGTACCAGTACCAGACCGGCGCGCCGCTCGTGTGGGGCACGAACATCTATTACGATCCGACACGCGATCCCAAGGACCTCCGCGCGCACATCGGCGGCAAATGCCCGGGCGGCGGAACGGCGGGTCTCGATTGTCCGGCGTGGGACACCTCCGGTTTCTACATTCCGGGCGGTACGGGGCGTACGGACCAGCGTATCGTGCTCGCGAACAACGTTCGCTACTTCCCGTCCACGCTCCCGCACGTACGAACCGATGATGTGCAGCTCGTCGACATCGGAATCTACAAAACCTTCGGCCTGCCGACCGGAATGGACCTGCAGATCCGCATCGAGGCGATCAACGCTCTGAACTACACCGTGTTGTGGAATCCCCAGCTCAATCCCACCAACGCCAACTTCGGCATCATCAGTCAGGACCGCAACAATCCCCGCGACATCCAGCTCGGCGCGAAGCTGACCTTCTGATGAACCGCACGCTCGTCCTGCCGGCGGCCTTACTGGCCGCCGGCAGTGTCTTCGCGCAATCGCTCGCCGTTACCGTTCACAACGAGCTGCCCTTCGCGCGGCAGTCGGAAACCGTGGAGCTGACCGCGGCGCAGCTGCTGCCTCTCGGCGACGACCTCACGAAGATCCGTATATACGAACGCGGCACGACGCGCGAGGTTCTCGCCCAGGCACTCGATCTCGACGCCGACGGAACACACGAGAGTCTGATCTTCCAGACGGACGTTCCGGCGCGCGGTGAGCGCTCGTTCGATCTGCGTCTCGGTGAGAAGCGCACCTACAAACCCTCCGACTTTAGTGCGTACGGCCGTTTCAACCGGGAACGTTTCGACGACTTCGCCTGGGAGAACGATCGCGTCGCGCACCGCATGTACGGTGCCGCGCTCGAGACATGGGAGAAGGAGCCTCTGACGTCGAGCACCGTCGATGTCTGGCTCAAGCGCACCCGCCGGCTGGTCCTCAATGACTGGTACATGGCCGACGACTACCACCGCGACAACGGTGAGGGCGCGGACTTTTACTCGGCCGGAAAGAGCCGCGGCTGCGGTGGCAGCGGTTTGTGGCGCGACGGAAAACTGGCCGTGTCGAGAAACTTCCGCGAGTCGCGCGTGCTCGCCAATGGTCCGATCCGGGTCGTATTCGAGCTGCGTTATCCCGATTTCGGCGAGACGAAGCGCATTACGCTCGACGCCGGACAGAGCTTCAACCGCTTCGAGAGCCGCTATGACGCGGATGATGCGATCGTCTACGCGGCTGGCCTCAAGAAGGAGCCCGCCGCACGGATGCGCGTGGAGCGCGAGGGGGGCTGGATCCGTGCGTGGGGACCGGTCAAGGACAACGCCGGCGAGTTCGGATGCGCCGTCGTCCTCGATCCGAAGTCGATCGTCGACGTCGTCGAGGCCGAAGGGAACCAGCTCATCGTCGCGCGTGCGCCGGCCGTGTACTGGGTTGGGTCAGGCTGGGACCGCAGCGGCGACTTCGTCGAAGTCGCGGACTTCGATCGTCTCGTCGAGCAGTGGACGCAACGCATCCGTTCCCCGCTCCGCGTGGAAATCTCCTCAGCGCCGCGGAAGGAGTCGCCATGAGATATGACACGATGCGCGGAGCTTGAAACTGGGATGACCATCGATCGAAGAACACTCGTCCGTGACCTTCTCACCGCCGGCGCGGCAGTCGCCCTCACGCCGCGCATCGCCTTCGCCCAGAGCGCGACCATCACCCTCGAGACGCCCGCTCCCTTCGTCGTCGATCCGGAGAATCCGTGGGCATCGCTGCCCGATCTGCTGGCGCGCATCACGCCGCCGCGGATCCCGCGACGCGATTTTGTGATCACCAAGTACGGCGCCAAAGCAGACGCCGGAGCGGCGATCCGCAAGGCGATCGAAGCCGCACACAAGGCCGGCGGCGGGCGCGTCGTTGTTCCTCCGGGGGAATTCGAGACCGGCGCGATTCACCTGAGGAGCCGCGTCGAATTGCACGTTGCGGCCGGAGCGACGCTGCGCTTCACGCGCGACACCTCGAAGTATCCGCTCGTCTTTTCGCGATGGGAGGGCGTCGAGCTGATGAACTACTCGCCGCTCATCTATGCCCTCGACTGCGAAGACGTGGCCGTGACGGGGGAGGGGATCCTCGACGGACAGGCTGACGAGGAGCACTGGTGGCCATGGAAGGGCGTCACGACCGGCAAACGCGCCGACGTCACGAAGAACAACGAAGGCCCGGCCCCGCAGCTCGCCGACCGGAACAGGCTTTTCCAGCAGGCCGAGGACGGCGTGCCGGTCGCGCAGCGCGTCTATGGACCGGGACACTTTCTCCGGCCTTCGTTCATCGAGCCATATCGCTGCAGAAACGTCCTCATTGAAGGCGTGACCATCCGGAACGCGCCGTTCTGGGCCACGCATCCCACGCTGTGTACGAACGTCGCCGTGCGCGGGATCAAGGTCGACTCCCATGGTCCGAACAACGACGGCTGCAACCCGGAGTCGTGCCGCGATGTGCTCATCGAGGACTGTCTGTTCGACACCGGGGACGATTGCATCGCCCTCAAATCGGGACGCAACGCCGACGGTCGCCGGCTGCATACGCCGGTGGAGAACGTCATCGTCCGTAATTGCGTGATGAAAGACGGTCACGGCGGGATTACGATTGGCAGCGAGATCTCCGGCGGCGCGCGCAATGTCTTCGCCGAGAAGTGCCGGCTGGACAGCGAGAACCTGGAGCGGGCGTTGCGCTTCAAGACCAACACGCTGCGCGGGGGCGTGATCGAGAACGTCTTCGTCCGGGACATCGAGATCGGAACGGTCAACCTCGCCCCCATCGAGATCGACCTCCGCTACGAGCCCCGCGATTCCGGCCCGTTCATCCCCGAGGTCCGCAACATCCTCGTCGAGCGGATGACCTCGAAGAAGAGCAGACATGCGCTGTACATCGTCGGTCTCGAACAGGCGCCCATCCGCAACGTCGTCGTGCGCGAGAGTGCCTTCCGCGGCGTGGCCCAGGGGCACGTCATCGAAGGCACGGTCGATCTGACCCTCGAACGCGTGACCACCGAGGCCGCCCCCAAGGAGAAGAAACCATGAGTGAGCTTCCACCGATCGACGCCCGTACGTGCGTCGTCCGCGATACGGCCGCTCACCGCGGCCGGCGTATTTCCGTCAAGCCCGGCGACACGGCCGCGCGGCATCTGCATTACGGCCGGATCGTCCTCCACGATGAATCGATTGCCTTCTCGACGGAAGACCGCGAGACCGCGTTCATCTGCCTGAAGGGGAGCGCGACCGTCGCCGGCGACACGCTCGTTCCCTATGACGCGCTCTATTTGCCGCGCGATACGGAAGTCACCGTGACGCCGGGGCCGGACGGTTGCGATCTCGCCGAAGTGGCGGCGCCGGTCGATCACCAGTACCCGCGTCATCTGGTCCGCTTCAATGACGTGCAGAACGACCCCGCGCTGCACTTCGAGACCGGCGGTCCTTCCGCGCAGCGCAGCCTCAACATTCTGATCGGCAAGAACGTGCAGGCCGGGCGCATCCTCGCCGGCGTGACGTTCAGCAGGCCCGGGAACTGGACCTCCTGGCCGCCCCACGAGCACGCCAGCCTCGCCGAGGAAGCGTACTTGTACATTGACATGCCGGAGCCCGGGTGGGGGCTGCAGCTCGTTTATACCGATCCGCGCAATCCCGAGCTGGTCACGGTCGTCAAGCAGGACGACGTGGTGATCATGCCCCGCGGCTATCACCCCAACGTCTCCGCGCCCGGCGGCACGATCAACTTCCTCTGGATGATGGCCGCGAACCGGGAGACCGAGGACCGGCAGTTCGGCGTCGTGAACGTGCATCCCGACTATGCGCAGGGCGGCTCGGGCCTGGAGGCCTCGAGAAAATGAAATGGCAGGAATGAAGATCAGGGACGCGCAGGGCGCGCGCTTCGATCTGGTCTCGCTGGGCGAGGTCATGCTCCGCCTCGATCCGGGCGACGGCCGCGTCGCCACGACCCGGACCTTTCAGGTCTGGGAGGGGGGAGGCGAATACAACGTCGCGCGTGGACTGCGACGTTGCTTTGGACAGCGGACCGCCATCGTCACGGCGCTCGTCGACAATCCGGTCGGACGGCTCGTGGAAGACCTCATGCTGCAGGGCGGCACGGACCTGTCGTTTCTGCGATGGGTGAGCGACGACGGCGTCGGCCGTCGCGCGCGCAATGGACTGAATTTCACCGAGCGCGGCTTCGGCGTTCGTGCGGCCCTCGGTTGCTCCGATCGCGGACATACCGCGGTCTCGCAACTGAAGCGGGGGGACATCGACTGGGATTCGATTCTCGCCGGTGCGCGCTGGTTCCACACCGGGGGCATCTTCGCGGCATTGGGCGAAACGACGCCGGACGTCGCGCGCGAGGCCATGGAAGCCGCGCGCAGACACGGGGTCATCGTCTCGTATGACCTCAACTACCGTCCTTCACTATGGAAGGGCATCGGCGGCGCGGAGAAAGCGCGTGCGGTCAATCGCGAGCTGGTCGGCCTCGTCGACGTGCTCTTCGGCAACGAAGAGGATTTCAGCGTTGCTCTCGGATTCGAAGTGGAAGGCGTAGACGAGCACCTCGGCGAGCTGCCGAAGGAGGCCTTCCGCCACATGATCGGCCGCGTCCGCAGAGACTTCCCCGGACTGCAGGCGATCGCCACGACCCTCCGCGTCGCGCGCACCGCCACGCGGAACGACTGGGGAGCCACTACCTGGTGTGATGGCGAGTTTTACGAAGCGACGCCCCGTCCGGACCTGGAGATCATGGACCGCGTTGGCGGCGGCGACTCCTTCGCCTCGGGGCTCATCTTCGGATTCCTGGCCGGCAGGGGCCCGCAATGGGCGGTCGAATGCGGCGCCGCGCACGGTGCTCTGGCGATGACGACCGCGGGAGACACGAGCACGGCCACGCTCGCCGAAGTCGAGCGCGTGATGAAGGGCGGAACGGCCCGGGTGAGCCGCTGATGAACGTCGATATCGTGAAGCGCATTCGCGAGGTCGGGCTCGTCCCCGTCGTCCGCGCGGCGTCGGCCGAGGAGGCCTTCGCGGCCGTCGAGGCGATTCGGGCCGGCGGCATCCCCATCCTGGAGATCACCCTCACCGTCCCCGGCGCCGTAAAGATCATTCGCGAGCTCACGAAGCGCCTCGGCGACGACGCGCTGATCGGCGCGGGAACGGTGCTCGACGCCGAAAAAGCGCAGGAGTGTCTCGACGCGGGTGCAAAGTTCATCGTCAGCCCGGCACTCGACACTCCGACCATCGAGTTGTGCCGCCGCGCCGTCGTGCCGATCTTCGCCGGCGCGCTGACCCCGACGGAAATCCTCACGGCCTGGAAGGCAGGCGCGAACGCGGTGAAGGTGTTTCCCGCGAATGCCGTCGGCGGCGCGACCTACCTCAAGTCGATCAAAGCGCCATTACCGCAGATCGAGCTCCTGCCGACGGGCGGCGTGAACCTCGAGACCGTCGCCGAATTCATCCAGGCCGGCGCGTTCGCCCTCGGCGTCGGCGCCGATCTCGTCGACCTCGCGGCCTTTCGCAGAGGCGAGTCCGCGGCGCTCACGGAGAAAGCGCGTCGATACGTGGCGGCGGTCGCCGCGGCACGGGCTGGATCCTGAGTGAGGCTTCGGTGGGAATGCAGGCCGGGCCAGAAGAGCGCGTAGCGGGCGACAGAGCGGACCCGAGGCACGATCCACCGGGACTTCCGCATCCTGCGGGTCTCGGGTGAGAAGCCAGAAGATCGGGTGACTTCGGCGCAACAGTCCCCCGATTTGAGCGCCTCGCCTGCGATCGGCCAGGGAGCCTGCGCGGCAGGAATGCAGGCGCGAACTGATCCATGGAGCCTACGCTGTAACGTGAAGCGTGATCTCTCGACAATAAGGGGGACACGCAGCGTCGCCGCCCGAAGCCGCGGACGCCGACTCCATCCGTGAACATGCCCGTGAGGTGAAGCAACCAACGCCGGCCGGTGCCAGCCCGGCCATGCCGGCACCGGTCCCAATGCGCCCGCGTAGTGGGCAAGAGGAAATAGCCCCCGGCTTCAGCCGGGGGGACTGGAGTTTGGACGTTCGCACGCAGCGCGTGATTCGGAGCCCGCGTAGCGGGCAAAAGGAAACAGCCCCGGCTGAAGGGCCTGTTGCCCAATGCCCGCGTAGCGGGCTACAGGGAGTAGCCCCCGTCTTCAGCCGGGGGGACTTGCGACCGCAGAGTCCAGCCCGCGTAGCGGGCGACAGGGCGACTCTGTCTCCCGCTACGCGGGCTGACCAAAACGCCGCACCGCACCCCCGGTTGAAGCCGGGGGCCTGGAGTTTGGACGTTTCGGGGTGGCGTAGAGAGATCGTCCCGAAGGGACATCAGAGGGTAGCCGGTGGCAAGCGCGAAAGCGCGTAGCCACCGGAAGGAGCGCGCGCAGCTCAACCGCCCCGGCAGGGGCGGAAGAGACGTCTGCCGCCCCTGCCGGGGCGGAGATCGACGACACGCGCCGGTCCGGTGGCGGCGCTCCGCGCTCGCCACCGGCTACCCTCTGCCGCGCCTCCGGCGCAATCAGGGCCCGTGCGCCGGGCGACGTGGTCAGGAACTTCCGGGACGCTCTACTCAGCTGGTTCAGAGTGAGCGTCGGCGACGCCAGAATCTGCTCGAGATCATGGAGCATATGGGAACAGGCGGCGAGAACACTCGCGGATGGGTGACCACTCGAAGAAACCCGTACAGTTGAGCACGACCGCCGGAGAGACATCTGCCGCGCGTTCAAGGAGTTGCGCGGCAAGGCGGCCGGCGTATGTACGATCGTTCACGTCGTGGACGATTATCGTCCACGGTGGACGGAGGGCAACCGGGCTCGCATCGGATGTTCGCCAGAAGGCTTGGTCCCCGATCGCCTGGAGTCACTGACTGCTGCTAGAACCTCGATCCATAGAGCCTACGGTGTAACGTGAAGCGTGATCTCTCGACAGTAAGGGGGACACGCAGCGGTTCATCAACATCGTAAACATCGTAAACACGATGAGGAGTCGACCGTGCGACATCCCGTCCAGTACTTCACCTCCTACGCTCACGACGACCAGCGTGACGCGGACGATCTCGTCCGGCGGCTCGGGCAGCAGATGACGCCCTCCCGGGCTTACGAGCACCTGCTCTGGCGCGACACCGGGATTCTCGTGGGAGAGCGGTGGCACGACGAGATCGTTCAGGCAATCGAAGCCTGTGATCTGGGACTGCTCCTGGTCAGCCCGGCCTTTCTCGGCTCCGACTTCATCGTTCGCGAGGAGTTATCGCGCCTCATCGGCGACGTGAAGAAGCCGATCTTTCCGGTCATGCTGCAACCGGTCAGTTTCGAGCGGCACGATCTGAAGGGACTCTCCGAATACCAGATCTATCGCCTCGATCGACAGAGGTCCTTCGGCGAGTGCCGCAGCGATCGCGATCGAAGCCGTTTCGTCGAAGGGCTATTTGACGAGATCGAGCGCCGGCTCGACCGAATCGTGTCAACGACGAGCAGAGGACCGCATGCCTGAACAACCTCGAGTCGTCACGCCCGCCGAGGTTCGCAGGCGGATGCACGCGCTGACCGGGCATGTCAGCGCGGAAGACTACAAGCGTCTCGACAAGCTCCTCGGCGTTTTTCCGAAGGAGCCGCACGGCCGCGCGCGTCTCTCGGATTGTCTGGCCGCGGTCAGGACGGGCCGGAAAGGGGAGGATCAGCTCGCGAGCTTTCGCGCGTTTCGCCTCCGGCTCGCTCAGGGCGCGAAGGCCGCCGGCCTGGGCTGGACCCTCGAGGTCGACTCGAAGAAACGGTCGCGGCCCGCCGATAGAGAGTGCTGGTTTCTCGCTCCTCCCGAGGACACCGCCGCGGCCGGCGTGGCCGAGCTCTCGCGACACGAGACGGCCGTTCTTCAGGATCAGCCGTTCGTTCCCCAACGTGGCGTTCCAACCATGGGGAAAGGCCAGGTGCGGGTGTTCGTCTCATTCGACGCCGTCCATGACGGAACGAGAGCGAAGGCGCTGCTCGCTGATCTCAAGGCGAGCTTTCGCGGATCGAGCAACTACGAGTATGAGGTTTGGAACCAGGGAGAGATCGTTGCCGGCGAGATCAAGCGCGATGCGATTACGAAGGCTCTCGCTCAATCGGACGTCGTTCTCCTCCTTCTCAGCGTGCATCGACTTGGCGGTTCCGAAGCAGACGTCGATCTGCGCGAGCTCGTCGAGTCCTCGAAACCGCTCATTCCCGTGGCCCTTGGCAAGCTGTCCGATCGCTATGACCTTCACGGCCTGGAGGCTCGTCAGATCTTCAAATCGAAGCGTGGGAGCTTCTCAGAATGCCGGAGCGGAGATCAGAAGACCGTGTTCGTCGATGCGCTCTTCGAAGCGATCGAAGAGAGACTGGACAAGTGGTTTGCAGGGACCGAATCGCGGCGTCCCCTCCAGCCGCATCCGACGCGCACGACACGAGCGAGACTCGCGGCATTCGCCTCCGGCCGGTTCGACGCACCGATGCGCGAGCTCATGTCCGCCCACGCCGCTGACTCCGAGGCGCTGAACGCCTTCGTCCACTCCAGCGGCGCCGAGGCGAGCCTTGCGGAGGATCTCGAGCGCGGCGAGCCGGATCGCGCCGGAGTGCAGGCCGTCGACATGCTCGATGCACTCCGGCAGTGGGTCCGCGACCCTGCCGGCACGCGGTACGCCGCGATCCTCGGAGAGTACGGCATGGGCAAGACGACCCTGCTCCGCAAGCTCACCGACGAGCTCCTGCGGCAGCGCGCGTCCGACCCCTCGCTGCCGCTGCCGGTCTTCATCGACCTCCGCTACTACAGCGAGACCGTTCAGGAGCAGGCCCGCGTTCCCCGGAACGTCGAAGCCCTGCTCCGGGAGGCGTTGGACCGGGCCTGGCGGAGCGCGCAGCCGGAGGTCGAGCCGGAAGACATCCTTCGCCTCGTCCGCGAGGAAGGGGCCATCCTGATCTTCGACGGTCTCGACGAGAAGCTCGTTCATCTCACCGAGGCCCAGGGACAGGCCTTCATCCGAACCCTGTGGCAGGCGTTGCCGCCGCGGAGCCCCGATGAGCAGCGACCGGAAGCGGGCGTTCCCGGGAGGCTGATCTTCTCGTGCCGGTCGCACTACTTCAAGACCCTCCGATCGCAGAGTGCCCTGTTCCTCGGCGAGGATCGCGAGGGACTTCGCTCCGCCAGCTATCGGGCCTGGGTCCTGCTCCCCTTCGACGAAGGGCAGATCCGCCTCTACCTCGCCAACGCCCTCGGCGAGGATCGCGTCGATGAGGCCATGGAGCTGTTCGGCGCCGTCCACAACCTCCGCGACCTCGCGCAGCGGCCCTACCTGCTCTCGGTGATCGTGGAGCACATCGACGCTCTCGAGCGCAAGAGGATGCGCGGGGAGACCGTGCTGGGAGTGACGATCTACGAGCTCCTGGTCGAGCGCTGGCTGGAGAGAGACAACCCGAAGCACAAGCTCCGGCCCGAAGACAAGCTCCGCCTGATGGAGGAGGTGGCCGGAACAATGTGGGCTCAGGGAGACCGCGCCTGGCCGTGGGAGCGACTGCGGGACTGGCTCGGCGTGAGACTCGTCGGCGATGCAGTGTTCAACGCGCGCTACGCGAACATCGCGCACGATATTCTCGAGGAAGACCTCCGCACGGCCACGTTCGTCCTGCGCCCCGACGCCAGCGAGCGCGAGTTTCGCTTCGCCCACACGTCTCTGCTCGAGTTCTTTCTCGCGAAACATCTGTTCCGTGCTCTGACGTGCGGAGCGACCGAGCCGTGGAAGAGCGCCGCCGCAGCCACTCCTTCGCCGGAGACGTTCGACTTCCTCGGTCAACTGATCCTGGGCGAGAACGATCCGCGAATCCGCGAGAAGTGCCTGGCGACGATGTCCGCGCTGCTGAGCGGCAACCATCCGAATGCTGCCGGGGCGGCCTTTCGCTACTGGGTGGTGGCGATTCAACGGGGATTGCCGGCGCCGCGGCCTCCTCGCGTCGATCTGCGTGGGGCGGATCTGTCGAATCTCGCGGTGCGCGGACGTTCCGCCACCGAGCGTTTGAATCTGAGCCGCGCCGACCTCTCCGGCGCAACGCTCGTCGGATCGGTCTGGCAGGACGTCGACCTCTCGGGTGCGAGTCTCGCCGGCGCGCGGCTCGATCGCGCCGAGTTTCACCGCGTGCTGGCGAAAGAGATCGACGTGAGCCGGGCAGATCTCACCGGCGCGATCTGGCGCGGATGTGACGCGCGCGGGCTGCGCGGCGGCGAGGCGGCCGAATGGTATGGGTGTTCCTGGATCGATTCGCACATCGACCTCGAATCGCTTCCACCCCGGTTCGGGCATCTGGGCACGGTGAGCTCGGGGCCTGCCTGCACCGGCGGAATTCCAGGCTTCGAGCCTCACGGGGAAATCGTGCGGCGTGCGGTGCTCGGTGCCGTATCCGGCCATGACGCTTTTGTTTATGCGTGTGCGTGGTCGCCGGACGGGACGCAACTGCTCTCCGGCTCGGACGACAACACGCTGAAGGTGTGGGACGCGCGAACGGGCCATGAGCTGCGGACGCTGGCGGGCCATGGCGCTCATGTTCTTGCGTGTGCGTGGTCGCCGGACGGCACACAACTGCTCTCGGGCTCAGGGGACCACACGCTGAAGGTGTGGGACGCGCGGACGGGCCAGGAGGTGCGGACGCTGGCGGGCCATGGCGACTCCGTTACTGCGTGTGTGTGGTCGCCGGACGGGACGCAACTGCTCTCCGCTTCAAGGGACAATATGCTGAAGGTGTGGAACGCTCGGACGGGCCAGGAGCTGCGAACGCTCGCGAGCCATGACACACATGTTCATGCCTGTGTGTGGTCGCCGGACGGGACGCAACTGCTCTCCGGATCATGGGACCGCACGCTGAAGTTATGGGACGCGCGAACGGGCCAGGAGCTACGGACGCTGGCTGGCCATAGCAGTTTTGTTAAGGCGTGTGCGTGGTCGCCGGACGGGACGCAACTGCTCTCCGGCTCATCGGACCAAACGCTGAAGGTGTGGGACGCGCGGACGGGCCATGAGCTGATGACGTTGGCGGGCCATGGTGCTTCCGT
>CAZLGP010000151.1:0-28923 GCA_964558905.1 uncultured Thermoanaerobaculia bacterium
CGGCGGACCGGGCCCGGCGCATTCACGCCGCGGCGCGCCGCGCGCGCGTCTCGCCCGGGTTGTTGTTCCATGCCGCCTGGGCGCTGGTCGGGGGCCGCCTGCGCGGCCGCGACGACGTCGTCTTCGGCAGCGTCTTCTCCGGTCGCCAGGGGATCCGCGGCGGCGAGCGCGCGGTGGGCATGTTCATGAACACGCTGCCGCTCCGCCTGCGCCTCGACGGCCGCGGCGTGCAGGAGATCGTTCGCGACACCGCCGCGCGCCTGGCCGCTCTCGTCGAGCACGAACAGGCGCCGCTCGCGTTGGCGCAACGCGCCAGCGGCGTCCGGCTTCCGTTGCCGCTGTTCACGGCCCTGCTCAACTACCGGCACAGCTCGACGCTCTCCGAGCGCGATCTGGCGGCGTCCGGCGGCATCGAGCTCCTGGAGGCGCGCGAGCGCACCAACTATCCGCTGACGATGTCGGTCGGCGACCTCGGGGGCGATTTCGTATTGACCGCGCTCGCCGTCCCTGATCTCGACGGGGAGTTGGTCTGTCGCTGCCTGGAGTCCGTTGTCGGTGCGATGGTCGACAAGCTCGATCGCGAGCCGCGGTATCCGTTCGTACGACTGCCCGTCCTGCCCGAATCGGACCGCCGCCGACTCCTTTACGACTTCAACGCCACTGAAGCCGATCCTCCGGCCGATACGCTCGTTCACGAGCTGTTCGAGCGGCAGGCCGCGACGCAGCCTGACGCGGTGGCCGTGGTGTTTGAAGAGCAGCGTCTGACGTACGGGGAGCTCAACGCCCGCGCAAATCAGCTCGCCCGTCATCTGATCGAGCTCGGGATCCGGCCGGACGATCGTGTGGCGATGGCCGTCGAGCGCAGTCCCGAAATGATCGTGGGGCTCCTCGGCATCCTGAAGGCCGGCGGCGCGTTTCTGCCCCTCGATCCGGCGGATCCGGTCGAGCGGTTGAGCTACATGCTCCGGGATGGCGCACCGAAGGCGCTCCTGACGCAGCAGACGCTCCGACAGTCACTGCCCACGATCGCGGCGCAGACACTGCTGCTCGACAGCGACGAGCTGACGAATCGACTGGCGTCGCAGCCCGCGAGTAACCCTGACGCGCGCGCGCACGGCCTCGGCTCCGGCCATCTCGCCTACGTCATCTACACGTCCGGTTCGACCGGGTTGCCGAAAGGCGTGGCGGTCCCGCATCGCGCCGCGAATCACTACTTTGCTTTCGCGGCGCGGCAGTACCTGCCCGGCATCGCCGGGACCGTCGTCAGCTCTCCGCTCACCTTCGACGCCACGTTGACCGCGCTCGTCGCTCCTCTCCTTGCAGGCAGACCTTGCCACCTGCTGGCGGACGACCGCCATCAGGTCCTCGCGCAACTGTTGTCCGCGTTTCAACGGACCGAACCGCTGCTGTTCAAGCTCACTCCCGCGCATCTGGAGGCGCTGGCGAATCTGGCGGAGCGGCCCGTGGCCGGCGTCGAACACACCGTGGTCGTGGGAGGGGAACAGCTCTCGCGCCGCGTTCTGCGCAGGTTCTTCGACCGCGTGCTGCCCGCTGCAGTCGTGGTCAATGAATACGGCCCGACCGAGACCGTCGTCGGCTGCACCACCTATGTCTGTTCCGCGGACGATCGGGATGCTCGAACGACGGCGGTTCCGATCGGGAAGCCGATTGCCAGAACGCAGATCTACGTTCTCGATGCGGATCGTGAGCCGGTGCCCGTGGGTGTTCAGGGCGAGATCTACATCGGCGGAGGCGGTGTCGCGCGCGGGTATCTCAATCGGCCTGAGTGGACGGCCGAGCGCTTCCTCGACGATCCGTTCCGTCCGGACGCGCAGGCGCGGCTGTACCGGACCGGAGATCTGGCCCGCTGGCTACCGGACGGCAACATCGAGTACCTCGGCCGCAACGACTTCCAGGTGAAGATTCGCGGCTTCCGCGTCGAGCTCGGTGAGATCGAAGCAAAGCTCCATGCGTGCGAGGGTGTGCGCGAAGCGGTGGTCATCGCCCGCGAAGACGTCCCGGGCGACAGGCAGTTGGTCGGGTATGTGGTGGGCGATGAGGGCACCAGCCTCCAGGCGCCGGAACTGCGCGCGCTGTTGTCGGCACAGCTGCCCGAGTCCATGGTGCCGTCGGCCTTCGTCATACTCGACGCGCTGCCGTTGACGGCGAACGGAAAGCTCGATCGTAAAGCGCTGCCGGCACCGGACGCGACGGCCCGCGCCGCGCGCGAGTACGAAGCGCCACAAGACCACGTCGAAGCAACGCTGGCCGCGCTATGGCAGGAGTTGCTGCACGTCGGACGCGTTGGCCGGCACGACGACTTCTTCGATCTCGGCGGGCATTCGCTGCTGGCCGTGCAGTTGATCTCGCGTCTGCGCTCGGCGCTGGACGTCGAGGTGCCGCTGCGGCAGGTCTTTGCAAGCTCCAGCCTCAGTGTGCAGGCCGCGGCCGTACGCGCTGCCGGCGCGAGCGCGCTGGGCCACATCGTCCGCGCGGATCGCAACCAGCCGCTGCAACTGTCACTGGCGCAACAGCGCTTGTGGTTCCTCGACCAGCTCGACAAAGGCTCGAGCGCGGCCTACCACATGACGTCCGCACTGCGGCTGCTGGGCGAACTGGACGTGGCCGCGATGCAGTCGACGCTCGATCGGGTCGTCGCACGGCACGAGATCCTCCGCACTCGTTTTGTGGCCATCGACGGTGTGCCGTATCAGCAGGTCGGATCCGAAGACAGTGGCTTTGCGTTACGCCGTGAAGATCTGAGCGAATGGTCCGGCGACGAGCGCGAAGCCGCCGTCGCGGCGCACGCCGCGGAAGAAGCCCGCTCCCGGTTCGACCTGAGCACGGGACCGCTCGTTCGCGGTCGCCTGCTGAAGCTCGCCGGCGACGAGCACGTGCTGCTGATCACGCAACACCACATCGTCAGCGACGGCTGGTCGTTGAACGTCCTCGTGCGCGAAGTCGCCGCCCTGTACACGGCCTTCCGCCGCGGCGAGGGCGATCCGCTGCCGCCGCTGGAGATCCAGTACGCCGACTACGCGCAATGGCAGCGCGGCTGGCTGGAGGGCGGGGAGCTGGAGCGCCAGACCGGGTTCTGGAAAGAACGGCTGGCAGGCGTGCCGCCGCTCCTGCGCCTTCCTCTCGACCGGCCGCGTCCGGCCGTGCAGAGCCACGACGGCGGCCATGTTCCGTTCGTGCTGTCGCCGGAGTTGACCGACACTCTGCGGGCGTTGTCGCAGCGTCACGGAGTCACGCTGTACATGACCCTGCTCGCGGCATGGAGCGCGTTGCTGTCCCGGCTCTCGGGCCAGACAGACGTCGTCGTCGGCACGCCGGTGGCGAACCGGCAGCGGCGCGAAGTGGAGAACCTGATCGGGTTCTTCGTCAATACGCTGGCGCTGCGCGTCCGTTTCGACGATCGACCGAGCGTCGAGGCACTGCTGGCGCAGGTGAAAGCAACCACGCTGGCCGCGTTCGCGCACCAGGACCTGCCGTTCGAGCAGGTCGTGGAGACGGTGCAGCCGCGGCGCTCTCTGAGCCACAGCCCTCTGTTCCAGAGCATGTTCGCCTTCAACAACACGAACACCTCGGGAGAGGGCGTGTTGGCGCTGCCCGGTCTGATGCTGGCGCCGGTGAAGTCGGCCGGCGACCGCGCGCACTTCGACCTGTCGCTGTCGATGGCCGACCGCGACGGTCTCTTGGCCGGCGCGCTCGAATATGCGAGCGATCTTTTCGATCGCGTCACGATCGAACGCTGGGCCGGCTACTTCGTGCGGCTCCTCGAAGCCATGGCCGCCGGTGAACCGGCATCCATCGACGCGCTCCCGATCCTTTCGCCGGCGGAGCGGCGGCAACTCGTGCACGAGCTCAATGCCGGCGCGGAGGCCGTTGCGGGCGATCGCCTGGTTCACGAGCTGTTCGAGCGCCAGGCCGCGATGCAGCCCGACGCGGTGGCAGCGGTCTTCGAGGATCGAAGCCTGACGTACGGCGAGCTCGACTCGCGCGCCAACCAGCTCGCACACGAACTGATCGGGCTCGGGGTTCGTCCCGATGACCGCGTCGCGATCGGCGTCGAGCGCGGGCTCGATCTGGTGGTCGGCATCCTCGGCATTCTGAAGGCGGGCGCCGCCTATCTCCCGCTCGATCCGGCCTATCCGGCGGAGCGGCTGGAGCTCATGCTGCGCGATGGCGCGCCAAAAGCGCTGCTGACGCAGCAGGCGCTGGAGCGTTCATTCTCCGTCGCCTCGATCCCGACCCTGGTGCTCGACGGCGAGGACCTGAAGGCACGACTGTCGGCGCGGGCGACGAGCCACCCCGATGCGCGCGCACGGGGCCTCACCACCCGACATCTGGCCTACGTCATCTACACCTCGGGGTCCACCGGCACTCCGAAGGGCGTGATGGTCGAGCATCACAGCGCTGCCGGGATGGCTCTGGCGCACGCGCGGCGGTTCGGCATCGCCGCGAACAGCCGCGTCCTGCAGTTCGTCTCGCCGGCGTTCGACGTCTGTGCGGCGGAGATCTTCATGACGCTCGCGCACGGGGGGAGCCTGCATCTCGCGCCGCGCGATCGTCTGCTGCCCGGCGAGCCGCTGCAGTCGACGCTGCGCGAGCTCGCCATTACGCATGCGCTCCTGCCCGTCGGCGTGGCGGCGCTCTGTGAGCCCGAGGGGCTGCCCGCGCTGCGCTGCCTCGTCGTCGGCGGCGACGTCTGCCCGCCGGCGCTCGTCGAGCGATGGCTGGATCGCGACGTTCAATTCTTCAACGCGTATGGCCCGACCGAGGGGACGGTGTGCGCGACGGTGCAAGCGTGTGTCGCGGTCCGTCCTGGCGCGGTGCCGATCGGGCGGCCGTTCGCGGATGCGCGCATCTACATCCTCGATCCGAACCGCGAGCTGGTTCCGCCCGGTGTCGAAGGAGAGATCTACATCGGCGGCAACGGAGTCGCGCGCGGATACCTCGATCGGCCGGAGCTGACGGGCGAGCGGTTCGTGAGAGACCCGTTCCGCGCGGAGCCGGACGCGCGGATGTACAGGACGGGCGATCTGGGCCGGTGGCTGCCGGACGGCACGATCGAGTACCTCGGCCGCAACGACCTGCAGGTGAAGATCCGCGGATTCCGCGTCGAGCCCGGCGAGATCGAAGCGAAGCTCGTCGCTTTCGATCGTGTGCGCGAAGCGGCGGTCGTGGCCCGCGAGGACGTGCCCGGCGACAAGCGTCTGGTGGCGTATCTCGTCACCGGTGGCGCCGCGCCCGACGTCGCGGAGCTTCGCGCGGCGCTCTCCGCCCGGCTGCCGGAATCGATGGTGCCGTCAGCGTTCGTTGTGCTCGACGCGCTGCCTCTGACCGCGAACGGGAAGCTCGATCGCGACGCGCTGCCCGCTCCGGAAGCGGGCGCGCTCAGCCTGCAGGAGTACGAGGCGCCGCAGGGCGACGTCGAGACAGCGCTGGCCGCGGTGTGGCAGGACCTGCTGCGCGTCGAGTGGGTCGGGCGGCACGACGACTTCTTCGAGCTCGGCGGGCACTCGCTGCTGGCGGTGAAACTGGTGTCGCGACTGCGCTCCGCGCTCGACGTCGAGGTGCCGCTGCGGGAAGTCTTCGCGGCGCCGACGCTCCGTGAATTGGCCGGCGTCGTGTGCGCCGCCGGCGCGAGCACGATGGAGACCATTCCGCCGGCGGATCGCACCCGGCCGCTGCCGCTGTCGCTGGCGCAGCAGCGCCTCTGGTTCCTCGATCGACTGGACCATCGCGCGAGCGCGGCCTTCCATATGCCGGCCGCGCTACGGCTGCTCGGCGAGCTCGATCTCGCCGCGCTGCAGGCGACGCTGAATCGGCTCGTCGCACGGCACGAAAGCCTGCGCACGCAGTTCGCGGCCGTCGACGGGACGCCGTCTCAGCGGATCGCGCCGGCCGACTGCGGGTTCGCATTGCGGCGCGATGATTGGCGCGGCCTGCCCGTGGGCGAGCGCGAAGCGGCGGTCGCCGCAGCGGCGGCCGAGGAGGCTGCGGCGCCGTTCGATCTGAGCACCGGGCCGCTCGTTCGCGGCCGGCTGCTCGCCCTCGAGGACGACGAGCATGTCCTGCTGATCACGCAGCACCACATCGTCACCGACGGCTGGTCGATCAACGTCATGATGCGCGAAGTGGCGGCGCTGTATGCGGCGTTCCGGCTAGGTGAGGCCGATCCGCTGCCGCCGTTGGAGATCCAGTACGCCGATTACGCGCAGTGGCAGCACGGCTGGTTGACCGGCGAGGCACTGGCGCAACAGACCGGGTTTTGGAAGGAGCACCTCGCCGGTGCTCCGGCGCTCCTCAGTCTCCCCCTCGACCGTCCGCGGCCGGCCGTCCGCGGCCACGCCGGCGGGCGCGGCCCGCTGATGCTGTCCGCGGAGTTGACCGCCCGTCTGCGCGCGCTGTCGCGGAGTCATGACGTCACGCTGTTCATGACGTTCTTCTCGGCCTGGGGCCTGTTGCTGTCGCGACTGTCGGGACAGACCGACCTCGTCGTCGGAACACCGGTCGCGAACCGCGGGCGGCGCGAGCTCGAGAATCTGATCGGGTTCTTCGTCAACACGCTGGCGCTGCGGCTCCGTCTCGACGACCAACCCACCGTGGAGACGCTGCTCGCGCGAGTCAAACAGACCACGCTGGCCGCTTTCGCGCACCAGGATCTGCCGTTCGAGCAGGTCGTCGAGGCAGTACAGCCGCAGCGAAGCCTGAGCCACACTCCGCTGTTCCAGGTCCTGTTCGCCTTCAACAACACGAGCGCGCCGGGTGAGGGGGCGGTGGAGCTCCCGGGACTGACCCTGGCGCCGGTGAAGACCACCGTGGCCCGGGCGCAGTTCGATCTGTCGCTCTCCATGGCCGATCGCGACGGCCATGTGACCGGCGCGATCGAATACGCGAGCGATCTGTTCGATCGGGCCACCATCGAACGCTGGGCCGCCTGTTTCGTGGAGCTCCTGGGAGCGATGGCCGCGGATGCGCCGGGCCGCGCCGACACGCTGCCCATGCTCCCGGCGGCGGAGCGGCGCCGGCTGCTGCACGACTTCAATGCGTATGACTCCGAGTGCGCGAGTGACAGGCTGCTGCACGAGCTGTTCGAGGAGCGCGCCGCATTGGAGCCCGACGCGATCGCGGTCGTCTTCGAGGATCAGCGTCTGACGTACGCGGAGCTCAATGCGCGCGCCAACCAGCTCGCGCACCATCTGATCGCTCTCGGCATCGAGCCGGACGACCGCGTCGCGATCCGCATGGAGCGCGGGTTGGAGCTCGTCGTGGGACTGCTCGGCGTGCTCAAAGCCGGCGGGGCGTACCTGCCGCTGGACCCGTCGTATCCCGCCGAGCGCCTGCAGTTCATTCTCGAGGACGGCGCGCCCAGGGTGGTGCTGACCGAGGAGATGCTGGGGCTGCCGGCGGTGGCGGCGCAGCGGACGAGCAATCCCGACGTGCGCGTTGGCGCGAACCACCTCGCGTACGTGATCTACACGTCGGGGTCCACGGGATTGCCGAAAGGCGTCATGGTCGAGCACGGCGGCCTGCGCAATCTCGCCCATGCCCAGAGCCTCCTGTTCGGCGTCGATGCCGGGAGTCGCGTCCTGCAGTTCTCGTCCGCGGCGTTCGATGCCAGCGTCTGGGAGATCGCCATGACGCTGACGCGCGGGGCGTGCCTCTGTCTCGCGCCGCGTCCTGCGCTGCTGCCCGGCGAGCCGCTGGTCCGCACGATGCGCGAGCTGGCCGTCACGCACGCAACCCTGCCGTCGACGGCATTGTCCGCGTGTGGCGAAGTCGAGCTGCCGGCGCTGGAATGCCTCATCGTCGCCGGCGACGTCTGCCCGCCCGCCCTCGTGCAGCGCTGGTACGGCAAGGTGCGGTTCTTCAATGCCTATGGGCCGACCGAGAGCACCGTCTGTGCGAGCGCGCACCTGTGCGACGGGCCGGGTGGCGACACCGTTCCGATCGGCCGCCCGATCGCCAACATGCGCGTCTACGTCCTGGACGCGTACCGCCAGCCGGTGCCCGTCGGCGTCGAGGGGGAGATCTACATCGGCGGTGCCGGCGTCGCGCGCGGTTATCTGCACCGTCCCGAGCTCTCCGCCGAGCGCTTCGTGGCCGATCCGTTCCACGGGGAAGCCGATGCCCGGATGTACAGGACCGGCGATCTCGGCCGCTGGCTGCCGGACGGCACGATCGAGTATCTGGGCCGCAACGACTTCCAGGTGAAGGTCCGCGGCTTCCGGATCGAGCTCGGCGAGATCGAAGCGAAGCTCGACGCCTGCGCCGGCGTGCGCGAGTCGGTCGTCGTTGCACGGGAAGACGTGCCCGGCGACAGGCGCCTGGTCGCGTATCTGGTCGCCGATGAAGGGGTGACGCTGCAAGTGGGGGAGCTCCGCGCCGCGCTCTCCTCACGGCTTCCCGACTACATGCTACCCGCGTCCTTCGTGCAGCTCGACTCCTTGCCGCTGAACGCGAACGGCAAGGTCGATCGCCGGCAGTTACCGTTGGCCGATGCCTCCACGCTGCCCGCGCGCGAATACGAAGCGCCGCGGGACGAGATCGAGTCCGCGCTGGCGGCGCTGTGGCAGGAGCTGTTGCAGGTCGAGCGCGTCGGCCGTGACGATCATTTCTTCGAGCTCGGCGGCCACTCGCTCCTGATCGTGACGATGGTCGAGCGGCTGCGCGCGCTCGGTCTGGACGGCGAGGTGCGGGCGATCTTCACCGCGCCCGTGCTCCGCGATTACGCGGCCACGCTGGGCGCCGGCTGCACGCCCGCCGCCGAGGAGGTTCCGCCCAATCGCCTGACGCCGGAGACGGACGCGATCACTCCGGAGCTGTTGCCGCTGGTCACGCTGGCGCAGGCGGAGATCGACCGCATCGTCGCGGCGGTGCCGGGCGGAGCGCGCAACATCCAGGACATCTATCCACTGCTGCCGCTGCAGGAAGGGATGCTGTTCCATCACCTGCTCGAGGGCGAGGGCGACACCTACCTCTCGCGAAACGTCATCGCCTTCGACAGCCGTGAACGCCTGGATGTCTTTCTGTCCGTTTTGGATCGTCTGATCGCGCGGCACGACATTCTGCGCACGGCCATTCAATGGGAGGGACTGTCGGCGCCGGTGCAGGTCGTCTACCGGCAGGCGTCGCTTCTCGCGCAGACCGCGATCGGCGGCGACGATGCACGGGAAGCGCTGCTCGCGTGCACGGACCCGAGGCGCGTGCGGCTGGATCTGCGGCGCGCGCCACTGCTGGCCGCGTATGTGGCTGAAGACGCCGCGCGCGGCGAATGGCTGCTCTCGCTGCTGACGCATCACATCGTCTGCGATCACGTGACGCTCGATCTGGTGATGGCCGAGATGCGCGCGCTGCTGGACGGCAGGGACCATGAGCTGGAGCCGCCGCTGCCGCTGCGCGATCTGGTGGCGCAGGCGAGCGGCGTGCCTGCATCGGAGCACGAGGCGTATTTCCGCGAGCAGCTGGCGGACGTCGACGATTCGACGGCGCCGTTCGGGATTTTCGGCGTGCAGGTCCGTAGCGCGGAGCTCGAGACGGCGCGCAGGCGACTCGACCCGGACCTCGCGCGCCGGGTACGCGACTCCGCCGGCCGCCTCGGCGTACCGCCTTCCGTGTTGTTCCACGTGGCCTGGGCACAGGTGCTCGCGCGCTGCACGGGGCGCGACGATGTGGTGTTCGGCACCGTCCTCTCGGGACGTATGCAGGGGGCGGCCGGTATGGCCCGCACCCTGGGGTCGTTCATCAACACGCTGCCGCTGCGGGTGTCGCTCGACTGCGACGCGCGTCAGGTCGTGCAGCAGAGCTTTGCGCGCATGGTGTCGCTGCTGGCGCACGAGCAGGCCCCGCTGGTGCTGGCCCAGCGCTGCAGCGGCGTACCGGCGCCGTTGCCTCTGTTCACGACCCTGGTCAATTACCGCCACGTCGGCAACGGGGCGGCGCCTGCATCCGCGGAGATGGAAGGCATCCGGTTGCTCAGCGTCCACGAGTCCGTGAACTATCCACTCTCGGTCTCGGTGGACGACTACGGCGCCGGCTTCGGCATTGCCGTCGAATCGGTGCGAAGCATCGATCCGCTACGGATCGCCGCGTATCTGCTGACGGCCGTAACGGGCCTGATCGACGCCCTCGATGGTTCGACACCCGACCCGGTGGTGCAGATCGACGTTGTGCCGGCGGCGGAGCGCGCGACGCTTCTGCACGAGCTCAACGCGACGGAGGCGGCGTATCCCAATGAGAGCCTCGTTCACGAGCTGTTCGAGCACCAGGCCGCCGCGCAACCGGAGGCGGTGGCCGTCGTCTTCGAAGACCGTGAGCTGACGTACGCCGAGCTCAATGCGCGCGCCAACCGCCTCGCCCACGAGCTGATCGCCCTCGGAGTGCAACCGGACGACCGCGTCGCCCTCTGCCTCGAGCGCAGCCTCGACATGATGGTGGGACTGCTGGGCATCCTCAAAGCCGGCGGCGCCTATCTGCCGCTCGATCCCGCGCATCCCTCCGAGCGCCTGCAGTACATGCTCGAGGATGGCGCACCGAAGGCGCTGTTGACGCAGAAGGCGTTGCGGCACCGGCTGTCGCCGGCCGCGGTGCCGGTCCTGACCCTCGACGGCGGGGACCTCGATGAAACGCTGTCGTCGCGACCCGCACACAATCCCGAGACCCGCGCACGCGCAGGCAACCTGGCCTACGTCATCTACACATCGGGATCGACCGGCACGCCGAAGGGCGTGATGGTCGAGCATGGCAGCGTCGTCAACATGCTGACCGCCCACGCGGCGATGTGCGGGCTGGCGCCTGGCGACCGCGTCCTGCAGTTCGCCTCGTTCGGGTTCGACAGCTCGGTGGCGGAGATCTTCCCGGCATGGTCGGCCGGAGCGACGGTCGTGCTGCGCCAGGCCGGTTTCGACCTCGGCTCCTTCGGCTCGTTCCTCGAACGGAACCGGATCACCGCGATCGACGTCCCGACCGCGCTGTGGCAGCAGTGGTCGCAGGACCTGAGTCGTGCGAACGCCGCTCCGTGCGAGTCCCTGCGTCTGGTGGTCGTCAGCGGCGAAACGCTGGAGAGCCGCGACGCGCAACGGTGGTTCTCCCTGCCCGGCAGCGAGCGCATCGTGTTGCTCAACAACTACGGGCCGACGGAGGCAACGGTCAATGCCACGGCCCATGCCGTCGAGCCCTCGCTGTTGACCGAGGGAGGGGCCGTCCCGATCGGCCGTCCCCTTGCCAACACGCGGATCTACATTCTCGACTCCCGGCTCGAGCCGGTGCCGTTCGGCGTCGAGGGCGAGATCCACATCGGCGGCGACGGCGTCGCGCGCGGTTACCTGAATCGTCCCGATCTCACCGCCGAGCGTTTCCTGCGCGATCCGTTCCGCGCCGACTCGGATGCGCGGATGTACAAGACCGGAGACCTCGGCCGTTGGCTGCCGGATGGCAACGTCGAGTTCCGCGGCCGCAATGATTTCCAGGTGAAGATCCGCGGCTTCCGGATCGAGCCGGCGGAGATCGAAGCGAGGCTCTATGCGTGCGCGAACGTGCGCGAGGCGGTGGTCGTCGCGCGCGAAGACGCGCCGGGCGACAAGCGCCTCGTCGCGTATCTCGTGGCCGCCGGGAACGGCACGCTGCAGGCCGCGGAGCTGCGCGCGGCTCTGTCGGCGCAACTGCCCGACTACATGATCCCGGCGGCGTTCGTCCAGCTCGAGGCGTTGCCGTTGACCGCGAATGGCAAGCTCGATCGAAAGGCGTTGCCGGCGCCGGAGCTCACGAAGCTCGGCGCGTGCGAATACGAACCGCCGCAGGGCGAGATGGAAGAGCTGGTCGCCGCGGTCTGGCAGGAGCTGATGCGCCTCCCGCGCGTCAGCCGTCACGACAATTTCTTCGAGCTCGGAGGGCACTCGCTGCTGGCGGTGCGAATCATGGCTGCGCTCAACGCCCGGCTGGGTCTCCAGGTCTCGATCCGGGAGGTCTTCGAGCGCGCCACGGTCGTTTCGCTGGCCGAGGCCCTCGACGGACATCGACAACTCCGTGCGCTGCGCAGCGATCTGATTGCGGACTCGCACGGTCCATCGCGCGGGGAACTGGTGGAGATATGACATTTCTCGAGGTGTTGCAGGACTGCCAGCGCAGCGGCATCAGGCTGACCGTCCGTGAAGGAAAGCTGCTGGCCGACGACGCGGCCGGCAACCTGACGGCCGAGCTCCGCGCGCGGCTCGCCGAGCACAAGCCGGCAATCATCCGCTGGCTGACGGAGAGAACGTCGGAACAGAACGCCGTTCTCACCGCGCAGCCCGTACGCAGTCATTACCCTCTGTCCTACGCACAGCAGCAGCTCTGGCTCACCGACCAGGTCCAGGGCGGGAGCGCCGACTACAACCTCCCGGCCGCGTTCGCGCTGACGGGTGCGCTCGATCTCGCATCGATGCAGAGCGCGCTGGATCTCATCGTCGAGCGCCACTCCGTGCTGCGCACGGTCTTCCGTCTCGAGAACGAAGAGCCCGTGCAGGTCGTGTTGCCCCCTCGGCCGGTGCCCGTCGCGCACGTCGATCTGGCGACGCTCGATGCCGAGGATCAGCAGAGCGCCGTGCAGCGGATGATTCGCGAGAATGCCGCGCGCGCGTTCGATCTGTCGTCGGATCTGATGCTGCGTTGCACCCTGATCCGCCTGGGGCGGGACTCCCATGTGGTGCTCTTCACCGTCCATCACATCGCCTGCGACGGCTGGTCGCTGTCCGTGCTCGTCAGGGAATTCGCGACGGCATATGAAGCCGGTCTCGACGGCCGCGAGCCCACTCTTCCCGCACTGCCCGTGCAGTATTCCGATTATGCGATCTGGCAGCGCGAGGCGGGGCAGGGGGGAGCGCTGGCGGACGACGTCGCGTACTGGCAGGAACGCCTGGCCGGGATTCCGGTCGTCCACGATCTGCCGCTGGACGAGCCGCGTCCCGCCGTGCAGCGATTCGAGGCGGAGCTGCTGCACTACGGAATCGACAAGTCTCTTCTGAAGGGATTACAGCAGCTCGCCGCCGCGCACAACGCCAGTTTGTTCATGGTGCTGCAGTCCGCCTTCGCCTTGCTCCTCAGCCGCTTCAGCGGCGAATCCGACATCGTGATGGGCATCCCGAACGGCGGCCGTGGCCAGAAGGAGCTGGAGCCGCTGATCGGATGCTTCGTCAATACGCAGGTTCTCCGAACGAACATCGATGAACGGCAGACGGTGTCCGAGCTGCTGGCCCGGGCCAGGGTCGACACGATCGAGGCGTTCTCGCACAACAACGTTCCGTTCGATCATCTGGTCGACGTTCTGAAGCACCCGCGCAGCCTCGCATACAACCCTCTGTGCCAGATCAAGTTCGTCCTGCAGAACTACGAGTCCGGTCAGCTGCAGTTGACCGGCCTGCAACTGAAATCGATCCGCCGGGCCGACGAGAGGGTTCATTTCGATCTCGACCTGTCGATCACCGAAACGCCGGATGAGCTCCGGCTCACGTGGGGGTACAAGTCGGGCTTGTTCCGGCGCGGCAGCATTGCCCGCATGGCCGAGACCTACCATCGCCTCCTGCAGCAGATGGTAGCGCGGCCGGACGCGAAGCTCGACGCGCTGACAGGACTCGACCCGGAGAGCGTCCGCGCTTTGGAGGAAGCTGGCGCGGGTGCCGTGGTTGCGGAGGGCCGCGAACGACTGCTGCCGCATGCCATCGCGCAGCAGGCGGCGCGTACGCCGGACGCGGTGGCGCTGCGCTGCGGCGGGTTGTCCATCAGCTATCGCGAGCTCGAATCGCGCGCGAACCGGCTCGCAGGGCTGCTCGCCGAGCAGGGCGTGGCACGCGGTGCCCGCGTCGGCGTGCACCTCGGCCGCTCCATCGAGCTGCTGATCGCGCAGCTGGCGGTCATGAAGACCGGCGCCGCGTATGTCCCGCTCGCGCTGTCGCAGCCGTCCGAACGTCTGGCGGCCATGATCCGCGACGCGGACATCCGCGTGGTGCTGCTGGACAGCCGCACGATGCAGCTGCCGGTGCTCGGCATCGACACCGTCTTCGTCGACGGCGCCTCGACCGAGAGCGACTGGCTCGGGGACTACGCCGGCGCGGCGCCCGCGATCGATCTCGCCGCCGATGACGCGATGTACGTGCTGTACACGTCCGGCTCGACCGGCGAGCCGAAAGGCGTCGAAGTGCACCACGGCGCCGTCATCGACTATTGCGCGTTCGCGCGCCGCAACTATTGCGGCGAGCGCCTGCGGGGCTCCCTCGTCGCCACCTCGCCGGCGTTCGACCTCACGCTGCCGGCGTTGTACGTCCCGCTGTTGTGCGGCGGTTGCGTCGAGCTGCTCCCGGAGGAGGGGGAGCTCGATGCATTGAGCCGGCGGCTGGCGGACGACGACGGCGCGGTGCTGCTGCGACTGACGCCATCGCATGTGAGCGCGCTACTGATGCTCTCGGACGACCAGCCGCGCCGGTCGGCGCATGCGTTCATCATCGGCGGCGAAGCGTTCGAGCCGGCGTTAGCGCGCCGGCTGCAGGCGAAGTTCCCCGCCAGCCGGATCTATAACCACTATGGTCCGACCGAAACCGTGGTCGGCTGCTCGTGGTTCGACGTCACGGCCAACCTCGACGCACTGGACGCGCGAATCCCGATTGGCGGGCCGATGGAGAACACCGCCCTGTACGTGCTCGACGAGAAGGGGCGCTTGCAGCCGGCCGGGGCGCCCGGCGAGCTGTACATCGCCGGTGCGGGCGTCGCCAAGGGCTATCTGAACCGGCCGGAGCTGACCGCCGAGAAATTCGTCACCGTTCGAGGTGCCCGTGCCTACCGCAGCGGCGACCGCGTGCGCTGGGGCGCGGACGGCAATCTGGAGTTTCTGGGCCGGATGGACCGGCAGGTGAAGCTCCGCGGGCTGCGCATCGAGCTGGGTGAGATCGAAAGTCGCTTGAATCAGAGCGGCCACGTACGCGACGCCGTCGTGCGTCTGTGGGACGAACAACTGATCGCCTATGTGGTCGCGGCGACCGACGACGCGGAACGGCAGAGCGCCCTGCACGCGGAATTGTCGTCGCACCTGCCGTCGTACATGTTGCCGGCAGCGTATGTCTGGCTCGATGAGCTGCCGCTGACCGTCAACGGCAAAGTGGACGTACAGCAGTTGCCGCCACCCGGCACCTCGCTGCGTGCGGCCGAGTACGAGGCGCCGCAGGACGACGTCGAGCGAGCCATCGCGGAGCTGTGGCAGACGCTGCTCCGCGTGGAGCGCGTCGGACGAAACGACGACTTCTTCGCTCTCGGTGGCCATTCGCTGCTGGCCGTGCAGCTGGTCTCGCGGCTGCGGGAGACGCTCGACGTCGAGTTGCCGCTGCGCGCGCTGTTCGCGGCGCCGACCCTCAGCGCGCTTGCCGCCGGTGTACGCGCCGCGGGCGCAAGCACGATGGCTCGCATCGCGCCCGCCGACCGGAGCCAGCCGCTGCCGCTGTCGCTGGCGCAACAGCGCTTGTGGTTCCTCGACCAGCTCGACAAAGACGCGAGCGCCGTCTATCACATCCCGGCCGCGTTGCGGCTGCTGGGCCGTCTCGATGAGCCCGCGCTGCGTGCGACGCTGGACCGGCTCGTGGCGCGCCACGAGGCTCTACGCACGCGTTTCGTCGCCATCGACGGCGTGCCGTATCAGCAGATCGCGTCCGAGGAATGCGGCTTTGCCTTGGGCCATGAAGACCTGAGCGCGCTGTCCGCCGATGAGCGCGAGGCGGCCGTCGCGACGCGGGCCGCGGCAGAGGTGCTCGCGCCGTTCGATTTGAGCGCCGGACCGCTCGTTCGCGGCCGGCTGCTGAAGCTCGCCGGCGACGATCACGTGCTGCTGGTCACGCAGCACCACATCGTCAGCGACGGCTGGTCGCTGGGCATCCTCGTGCGCGATTTCGCCGCGCTCTATACGGCATTTCGCCGCGGTGAAGGCGATCCGCTGCCGCCGCTCGAAATTCAATATGCCGACTACGCGCAATGGCAACGCGGCTGGCTGCAGGGCGAGGAGCTCGTGCGCCAGCGCGAGTTCTGGAAGGACCAATTCGCCGGCGCGCCGGCGCTCCTGGACCTGCCGCTCGACCGGCCCCGCGCCGCCGTACAGAGCCCCCAGGGGGCCACGTTGCCGCTCGTGTTGTCGCCGGAGCTGACGGCGAGCCTCCGCGAGCTGTCGCAGCGTCACGGCGTCACTCTGTTCATGACCCTGTTGTCGGGTTGGGGCCTGCTGCTGTCACGGCTGTCCGGACAGACGGACGTCGTGATCGGCACGCCTGTGGCGAACCGGCAGCGGCGCGAAGTCGAGAACCTCATCGGCTGCTTCGTCAATACGCTGGCGTTGCGGCTGCGTCTCGACGAAGAGACCTCCGTGGCCTCGCTGCTCGCGCAGGTGAAAGAGACGGCCGTGGCGGCGTTCGCGCACCAGGAATTGCCGTTCGAGCAGGTCGTCGAGGCCGTGCAGCCCGTACGCAGGCTCAGTCACAGCCCGCTGTTCCAGACGATGCTGGCCCTCAACAACACCAGCGCCCCCGGCGAGCGCGCGCTGGAGTTGCCGGACCTGACGCTGGCGCGGGTGGGGAGCTCGTCGAACCGTTCGTATTTCGACCTGTCGCTGCTGGTCGCCGATCGCGACGACCGCGTCGACGCGGTGCTCGACTATGCGAGCGCGCTGTTCGACCGCCCGACGATCGAGCGGTGGGCCGGTTATTACGTCCGGCTGCTGGAGGCCATGGCGGCGGATGCGACGTCCGCGGTCGGGAAACTCCCGCTACTGCCGGAGCTGGAGCGCCG
This sequence comes from uncultured Thermoanaerobaculia bacterium, assembly GCA_964558905.1. Classification (GTDB taxonomy): domain Bacteria; phylum Acidobacteriota; class Thermoanaerobaculia; order Gp7-AA8; family Gp7-AA8; genus QHVT01. Next base: position 16,804 of record CAZLGP010000151.1, read on the forward strand.
CCGGCTGCTGATCGACTTCAATACCACCGAGGCGGCCTATCCCAAAGGCGAGCTGATTCACGAGCTGTTCGAGCGGCAGGCCGCCGCGCGCCCCGATGCCGTGGCGGTCGTCTTCGACGATCGAAGCCTGACCTACGGCCAGCTCAATGCCCGCGCCAATCAGGTCGCGCACGAGCTGATCGCGATGGGAGTACGGCCCGATGACCGTGTGGCCATTTCGGTCGACCGCACTCCGGACTTGGTGATCGGACTGCTCGCGATCCTGAAGGCCGGTGGCGCCTATCTGCCGCTCGATCCCGCCTATCCGGCCGAGCGCCTGCACTACCTGCTCCGCGACGGCTCCCCCAAAGCGCTGCTGACGCAGCAGGCCTTGCAGGAACGCCTGCCGGATGCCGGTTTACCGGCGGTGTTGCTCGATCGTTTGGAGTGCACGGCGCGTCTGTCGGCGCGACCGACGTCCAACCCGAATCCGCGCGACCTCGGCGTGACGCCACACCACCTCGCGTACGTGATCTACACATCGGGCTCGACGGGGCTGCCGAAGGGCGTCGCCATCGAGCACGCCAATACCGTGAACCTCCTGTATTGGGCATTGAGCAGTTTCACGAACGAAGAGCTGTCCAACACTCTGTTCTCGACGTCGATCAACTTCGATCTCGCGGTGTGGGAACTGTTCGTTCCTCTCGCGGCGGGTGCCACGCTGACGCTGGTCCGTGATGCGCTGGAACTGACGACGCGCCGTGAGCCGGTGACGCTGATCAACACGGTGCCGTCGGCCATCCGGGCGCTGCTCGACGCCGGGGTCGTCCCCGCCACGACGCGCCTGGTGAATCTCGCCGGCGAGCCGCTCAGACGAGACATCGTCGAGCGTCTCTTTACCGAGACGTCGACGTGCGCCGTTGCAAATCTGTACGGTCCCAGCGAAACGACGACGTACTCGACCTGGGTGCGCATGTCGCGTGAAGACGGATTCGACGCGACCATCGGCCGGCCGGTCGCCAATACGCGCGTCTACGTCCTTGATGTGCATCGCGAGCCGGTGCCGATTGGTGTGGCGGGCGAGATCTACATCGGTGGTGACGGCGTCGCGCGCGGCTATCTGAACCGCCCGGACCTGACCGCCGAGCGTTTCCTGCGCGATCCGTTCAGCGACGACCCGGCCGCCCGCATGTACAAGACGGGCGACGTCGGCCGCTGGCTTGCCGACGGCCGCATCGAGTACCTGGGACGCAACGACTTCCAGGTGAAGATCCGCGGCTTCCGCATCGAGCTCGGTGAGATCGAGGCGAAGCTTGGCCGGTGCGCGGGGGTGCGCGAAGCGGTGGTTCTTGCGCGCGAGGACGTGCCGGGTGACAAGCGCCTCGTGGCCTATGTGGTGCCCGGCGAAGGGACCACTCTGCAGGCGGCCGAGTTGCGGTCGGTGCTGCTGTCGCAACTGCCCGATTTCATGGTGCCGCCGGCGTTCGTGATGCTTGACGCGATGCCTCTGACGGCGAACGGGAAGCTCGACCGCAACGCCCTGCCGGCCCCGGAGACGACGACGCAGATCGCGCGCGAGTACGAAGCACCGCGGGACCAGATCGAAGAGACCCTTGCCGCGGTTTGGCAGGACTTGCTGCGCGTCGAGCGCGTCGGCCGTTACGACCACTTCTTCGAGCTCGGCGGTCACTCGCTGCTCGCGGTGCAGTTGATCTCGCGCGTGCGCGATCTGCTGAATGTCGACGTACCGGTGCGCGCGCTGTTCGCCGCGCCCACGCTCGCGGGATTTGCCGGTGCCGTGCGTGCGACGGGCGCAAGCGCGATGGGGCACATTCCGCTCGCCGATCGCGATCAGCCGCTGCCTCTGTCGCTCACCCAGCAGCGTCTGTGGTTCCTCGACCAGCTCGACAAGTCGGCGAGCGCGGCCTATCACATGTCCACAGGTCTCCGTTTGCGCGGCAGGCTCGACGTCGCGGCCCTCCGGGCCACGCTCGACCGGCTCGTCGCGCGGCACGAGAGCCTCCGCACGTGCTTCGTGGTCCTCGACGGCGCACCGCACCAGCAGATCGCGCCGGCGGATCGCGGCTTCACATTGGCCGTGCACGATCTCCGCGGCGTCGATGACCACGGAAGCGTCCGCGCCGTGGCCGAGCACATGGCTGCCGAAGCCCGCGAACCGTTCGATCTGGGAGCGGGCCCGTTGATCCGCGGCCGTCTGCTCGCGCTTTCCGATGAAGAGCACGTGCTGCTCATGACGCAGCATCACATCATCAGCGACGGTTGGTCGCAGAACGTCCTGGAGCGCGAGGTGGCGGCGCTGTACACGGCATTCACCCGGGGCGAAGCCGATCCGCTGCCCACGCTGGAGATCCAGTACGCGGACTACGCACAGTGGCAACGTCGATGGCTGCAGGGCGAGGAGCTGACCCGCCGAATCGATTTCTGGAAGGAGCAATTATCCGGCGCCCCGGCGTTGCTGACGTTGCCGTCCGACCGGCCCCGGCCCGCGGTCCAGAGCTATGCCGGCGCCGGCGTGCCGCTCGCCCTGTCACCGGAGCTGACCGCCCGGCTGCGTGCATTTTCGCAGCGGCAGGGCGTGACGTTGTTCATGGCCCTGTTGTCCGCGTGGGGCGTGCTGCTGTCGCGCCTCAGCGGACAGAAGGACGTCGTCATCGGTGCGCCGGTGGCGAACCGGCAGCGGCGCGAAGTCGAGGGCCTGATCGGCTTCTTCATCAATACGCTGCCGCTGCGCCTGCGTCTCCATGACCAGCTCACGGTCGAATCGCTGCTCGCACAGGTCAAAGAGACCGCGCTGGCGGCGTTCGCACACCAGGACCTGCCGTTCGAGCAGGTCGTCGAATCGCTGCAGCCGCAACGCAGCCGGAGCCATAGTCCCGTGGCGCAGGTCACGTTCACCTGGAACCATTTCGACCGCGGCCTCGACGGAGCTCGGGCGAACGGCGCCGCGCAGACGGCGGGCGACCTCATCCTGGAGCCGGTTGGCCGGCCGCGTGAGACCACGCAGGTCGACGTTCAATTGTTGCTCAGCGATACCGGCTCCGCGGTCGTCGGCGGATTGATGTACGCGACGGCACTCTTCGATCGCGACACGATCGAGCGCTGGGCGGGCTATTACGTCCGCGTCCTCGAGGCCATGGTCGCCGATGCATCGCTGGCCGTCGACGCGCTGCCGCTGTTGACGCCGTCCGAGCGGCAGCAGCAGTTGCTGGCCTTCAATGACACGCAGATCCCGTATCCGAGTGACCGGCTCGTACACGAGCTGTTCGGGCAGCAGGCCGCGGCCCGGCCCGACGCCGTGGCGGTCATGTATGAAGGCGAGTCCCTGACGTATGCCGAGCTCAATGCCCGCGCGAACCGGCTCGCCCATTACCTGATCGGCCTCGGCGTGCGGCCCGACGATCGCGTCGCCATCTGCAGCGAGCGCAACATCGACCTGATCGCCGGCATGCTCGGCATCCTGAAGGCGGGCGGCGCGTATGTGCCGCTCGATCCGGCCTATCCCCGCGAGCGGCTGGCCTGGATGATCGATGATAGTGCGCCGGTCGCGCTGCTGATTCAATCCGACCTCGAGTCGCTGCTGCCCGAAACCGCGATCCCGGTGCTGCGCCTCGATGTGGACGTGCCGGTATTGGCGCGGCGCCTGCCGGCGGACGACCCGGTCGTCGACGGATTGCACGCGCGCAATCTCGCGTACGTGATCTATACCTCCGGCTCCACCGGCACCCCGAAGGGCGTGATGGTCGAGCATCGCTGCATCAATCGTCTCGTCGTCAATACCCGGTATTTCGAGGCCACGCCCGAGGACTGTTTCGCGCATTGTGCGAATCCGGCCTTCGACGCCGCGACGTGGGAGATCTGGGGCCCGCTCCTCAATGGCGCGCGGCTGTTCGTGGTGCCGCAGGCGACGGTCATGGAGCCGGCGCGGCTCAATACGACATTACACGAGGGCGGCGTGACCGCATTGTGGCTGACGGTCGGACTGTTCAATCAGTATGTCGATCACTTGTCCGACGCATTCGGGCAGTTGCGGTATCTGCTGGTCGGCGGCGACGCTCTCGATCCGAAGACGATCCGGCAACTGCTCGCCGGCGAGCATCGTCCCACGCATTTGGTGAACGGTTATGGCCCGACCGAGACGACGACGTTTGCCATCACGCACGACATCCGCGACGTGGCCGAGGACGCGCGGTCGATTCCGCTCGGCAAACCGATTGCCAATACCCAGGTGTACATCCTCGACGGTCGTGGCGAACCGGTGCCGGTGGGGGTGGAGGGAGAGATCCACATCGGCGGCGACGGCGTCGCGAGGGGCTATCTGAATCGCCCCGAGCTGACGGCCGAGCGGTTCCTGGGCGATCCGTTCAGCTTGGAGCCTGACGCGCGGATGTACAAGACCGGCGACCGCGGGCGCTGGCTGGCGGACGGCACGATCGAGTTCCTCGGCCGCAACGACTTCCAGGTGAAGGTCCGCGGCTTCCGGATCGAGCTGGGCGAGATCGAGGTGAAGCTCGGGCAGTGCGCGGGCGTGCGCGACGCGGTGGTGCTCGCCCGCGAAGACGCGCCGGGGGACAAGCGCCTGGTGGCGTATGTCGTCGCGGAGGACGGCGTCGAGCTGTCGGTGGCGGACTTGCGGGACGCGTTGTCGCGGCAACTGCCGGAGTACATGGTGCCGTCGGCGTACGTGCAGCTCGACGCGCTGCCGCTGACCGCAAACGGGAAAGTGGACCGCCAGGCGCTGCCCGCGCCGGAGGCCATGGGGCTTCAGCTGCGCGAGTACGAGGCGCCGCAGGGCGAGATCGAGGAGACGCTGGCGGCGCTGTGGCAGGAGTTGCTGCGCGTCGAGCGCGTTGGCCGTCACGATCACTTCTTCGAGCTCGGTGGCCATTCGCTGCTGGTCGTAGCCATGGTCGAACGGCTGCGCGCGCTCGGCCTCGCCGGCGAGGTGCGGGCCGTCTTCGCCTCTCCCACGCTCTCCGACTATGCGTCCACGTTGCGTCGCGACGGCGCCGCGGGAGACGCGGACGTCCCGCCCAACCGCCTGACCCCGGATACGGAAGTGATCACGCCCGAACTGTTGCCGCTGGTCGCGCTCACGCAGGAGGAGATCGATCGCATCGTCGCCTCTGTGCCCGGCGGCGTCGGCAACGTTCAGGACATTTATCCGCTTCTACCGCTGCAGGAAGGGCTGCTGTTCCATCACCTTCTGGAGACCGAAGGCGACACCTATCTGCTGCGGGACCTGATCGCCTTCGACACCAGGGAGCGGCTCGAGCGCTTCCTGGAGGTTCTGCAGAAACTGATTGCGCGCCACGACATTCTGCGTACGGCGGTGGTCTGGGAGGGTCTCTCCACGCCGGTCCAGGTGGTGTACAGAAACGCGCCGCTGCCGATCGAGGTCGTGGTGCCGTCCGGCGACCGCGACGCCGTCGAAGAGCTTCGCGAGCGCACCGATCCGCATCGCATGCGCCTGGACCTGCGGCGCGCGCCTCTGTTGTCGGCGTATGCCGTCGAGGATGCCGGGCGCGGGGAATGGGTGCTGGCGCTGCTGTCGCACCACATGGTCTGCGATCACGAGACGCTGGAGCTGGTGATGGCCGACGTCCGGGCGCTGATGCGCGACGAGCGTCACCCGTTGCCGCCGCCTCTCCCTTTGCGCAACCTGGTGGCGCACGCCGGCCGGGTCGCGCCGGCGGAGCACGAGGCCTATTTCCGCGAGCAGTTCGCCGGCATCGACGAGCCGACGGCACCGTTCGGCATTCTCGACGTGCAGATCCGGACCGCGGAGCTCCGAAGCGCCGGGGTGCGCGTCGATCCGGAGCAGTCGAGCCGGATCCGCGATTGCGCCGCACGAATGGGGGTACCTCCGTCCGTGCTGTTCCACGTCGCCTGGGCACAGGTCCTTGCGCGCTGTACCGGGCGCGACGAGGTCGTGTTCGGGACGGTCCTGTCGGGACGCCTGCAGGGTGCGGCCGGTGCCGACCGCGCACTGGGGATGTTCATCAACACCCTGCCGCTGCGGCTGTCGCTCGAGGGCGACGCTCGGAAGGTGATCCGCCAGGGCTACGAGGGGATGGTGTCGCTGCTGGCGCACGAGCAGGCGCCGCTGGTGCTGGCGCAGCGCTGCAGCGGAGTGCCGCATCCGCTGCCGTTGTTCACGACGCTGCTCAATTACCGCCACAGTGTGGATGCACGAGCGGCCACCGCGACGCCGGAGATGGAAGGCATCCGCCGCCTGAGCGCTCACGAGGCCGTGAACTATCCGCTCTCCGTCTCCGTGGACGATTACGGCAGCACCTTCGCCCTCGTCCTCGAGAGTTGTCGAACCATCGATCCGAAGCGGCTCGTCGGCTATTTCTCGACCGCGGTCGCGGCGCTGGTCGATGCCGCGTCGCAGGAGGATGAGCGGCCGGTGGCGCGGATCGACATCCTTCCGCCGGACGAGCGGGCGAGGCTGCTGGACGAGCTCAATGCCACGGAGGCGGAGTATCCCCGAGGCAGTCTGATTCACGAGTTGTTCGAGCGGCAGGCCGCGGCGCACCCCGATGCGCCGGCGGTCGTGCTCGACGATCGCAGCCTCACTTACGGCGAGCTCGATGCCCGCGCGAATCAGCTCGCGCACGAGCTGATCGCGGCCGGCGTGCAGCCGGATGACCGCGTCGCGATCTGCGTGGAACGCAGCCTGGAGATGATGATCGGCCTGCTCGGGATCCTGAAAGCCGGCGGTGCCTACGTGCCGCTCGATCCGGCGCACCCGGTCGAGCGGCTGCTGTTCATGTTGCACGATGCGGCGCCGAAAGCCCTGCTGACGCAGGGCGTCCTGCAGCGATCGTTCCCCGAGACCGAGGTGCGGACGCTGCTGCTCGACGGCGAGGCGTTCTCCGCGAGGCCCACCACCAATCCGGACGCGCGCGCCCGCGGTCTCACCGCGTGCAGCCTCGCCTACGTGATCTACACCTCGGGATCGACCGGTGCGCCGAAAGGCGTGATGGTCGAGCACGACGGCGTCGTCAACATGCTCACTGCGCAGGCACGCATGTGCGAGCTGACCTCGCGCGACCGCGTCCTGCAGTTCGCGTCGTTCGGTTTCGACAGCTCGGTGGCGGAGATCTTTCCGGCCTGGTCGGTCGGCGCAACCGTGGTCCTGCGCCCGTCCCACGCCGGCCTGAACGACTTCGCGTCGTTCCTGAACCTCAACCGCATCACCGTGGCCGATTTGCCCACCGCGCTGTGGCGCCAGTGGTCGCAGGTCCCGGGCCGCGGCGGCCCTGCCGCATGTGAGTCCCTGCGTCTGGTGATCGTCAGCGGTGAAACGCTGGAGAGCCGCGATGCGCGGCAATGGCTCTCGCATCCAACCGCCAGCCGCATTGCGCTCCTCAACAACTACGGGCCGACGGAAGCGACGGTCAATGCCACCGCGTATGCCGTCGCGCCGTCGTCTGTCGCGGACGACCGGCCCATCCCGATCGGCCGGCCGATCGCCAATGCGCGGATTTACATTCTGGACAAACGCGGCGAGCCCGTGCCGCTAGGCGTGGAGGGGGAGATCTGCATCGGCGGCGCCGGTGTTGCGCGAGGCTACCTGAATCGGCCCGAAATGACCGCCGAGCGGTTCCTGCGCGATCCGTTCAACGCGGAGCCGGACGCGCGCATGTACAAGACCGGCGATCTGGGGCGGTGGCTGGCCGACGGCAACATCGAATTCCTCGGCCGCAATGACTTCCAGGTGAAGATCCGCGGCTTCCGGATCGAGCTCGGCGAGATCGAGGCACAGCTCGGCCGGTCCCCCGGCGTGCGCGAGGCGGTCGTCCTCGCCCGCGAAGACACGCCGGGGGACAAAAGGCTGGTGGCGTACCTCGTGGCCGATGAGGATGTCGCGCTGGACACCGCGGCGCTGCCCGCGCTCCTGTCCAGGCAGTTGCCGGAGTCCATGCTGCCGTCGGCGTTCGTGGTCCTCGACGCAATGCCGCTGACACCGAACGGCAAGCTCGATCGCAAGGCACTTCCGGCACCGGACACCAACGAGCGCACCAGTGAATACGACCCGCCGCAGGGCGAGATCGAAACGACCCTCGCCACGATCTGGCAGGATCTGCTCAAGCTGTCGCGGGTGGGCCGTAACGATCATTTCTTCGAGCTCGGCGGCCACTCATTGAAGGCCATCACTCTCTCTGCTCACGTTCAGGAGCAACTCCACGTCACGTTACCGGTCAGGACGATCTTCGCGAAGCCCCGGCTCTCCGAGCTCGCGCAGTTCGTCGCTCAGGAGCAGCAGGGTTTGATCCCCGAGCAGGAGCTCGCGACGCTGCAATCCGAGCTGGAATCACTGTCCGATGAGGAGCTGCAGGCACTATTAGGGGGCAATACCGGTGGATAAGTCGGCCATGACGAGAGAAGAGCTGCTGCGCGCGGCTCTTCAGAAGAAGATCAAGCTCCGGGTCGAGACGACGCAGGCCCGTGAGACCATCGAGTCGGCCGATCGAAGCAGGCCGTTGCCGCTGTCGCTGGCACAGCAGCGTCTGTGGTTGCTCGACCAGATTGACAAGACCGCGGGCGCGGCCTACCACATCCCCACGGCGCTGCGGCTGCTCGGGCGGGTCGATGTGGAGGCGCTGCAGGCAACGCTCGATCGAATCGTGGCCCGGCACGAGAGCCTGCGCACGCGTTTCGTGGCCATCGACGGCGCGCCGGTGCAGGAGATCCTGGCGGAGGACTGCGGTTTTTCTTTACAGCGCGAAGACCTGAGCCACCTGCCGGCGGACGAGCGTGAAGCGTCGGTTGCCGCGCGGGCGAACGAGGAGGCTCGCGCGCCGTTCGATCTGAGCGAGGGCCCGTTGAGTCGCGGGCGGTTGTTGAAGCTGACGGACGAGGAGCACGTGCTGCTCGTGACCCAGCATCACATCGTCACGGACGGCGGGTCGCTCGGGATTCTCGTGCGTGAAGTGGCGACGCTGTACGCGGCGTTCAGCCGCGGCGAGGCCGATCCGCTGCCGCCGCTGGAGATCCAGTACGCCGATTACGCGGTGTGGCAGCGCAACCGTCTGCAGGGCGATGAGCTGACCCGTCAGGTCGGTTTCTGGAAAGAGCATCTGTCCGGCGCGCCGGCATTGCTCGAATTGCCGGCCGACCGGCCGCGGCCCGCGGTGCAGAGCCACGCCGGCGCTCGCGTTCCGGTCGTGCTTTCGCCGGAGCTGACCGCCCGTTTGCGCGCGCTCTGCCGGCGTCACGATCTGACGCCGTTCATGGTTCTGCTCGCGGGCTGGGGGCTGCTGCTGTCGCGGCTGTCCGGTCAGACGGACGTTGTGATCGGCACTCCGGTCGCGAACCGTCAGCGGCGCGAGGTCGAGAACCTGATCGGCTTCTTCATCAACACGCTGGCCCTGCGCCTGCGTTTCGACGGGCAGCCGAGCGTCGAGGCGCTGCTCGCGCAGGTGAAAGAGACGACCCTCGGGGCCTTCTCCCATCAGGACCTGCCGTTCGAGCAGGTCGTCGAAGCAGTGCAGCCGCAGCGCAGTCTCAGCCACAGTCCGCTGGCCCAGGTCACTCTGACCTGGAATGACTCCGGCGGGACGCAGAACGACGGAGGCTCGCTGGAGCTCCCCGGCCTGAAGCTGGCGCCGGTGCGACAGACCCTCGACACCATCCAGGTCGACCTGCAATTGCTGCTGGCCGATGGCGGCGAAGTATTCGGCGGCGAGATCATTTACGCGCGCGATCTCTTCGACTGCGACACGGTCGCGCGTTGGGCCGGGTATTACGTCCGCGTCCTCGAGGCCATGGTCGCCGATGCATCGCTGGCTGTCGACGCGCTGCCGCTGTTGACGGCATCCGAGCGGCAGCAGCAGTTGCTCGCCTTCAATGACACACAGGTCCCGTATCCGAATGACCGGCTCGTGCACGAGCTCTTCGCACAGCAGGCCATTGCGCGGCCCGACGCCGTGGCGGTCGTGTACGAAGGCGAGTCGCTGACGTATGCGGAGCTCAATGCTCGTGCGAACCGGCTCGCGCATTACCTGATCGGCCTCGGCGTGCGGCCCGACGACCGCGTGGACATCTGCAGCGAGCGCAATCCCGACCTGATCGCCGGGATGCTTGGCATCCTGAAGGCGGGCGGCGCCTATGTGCCGCTCGATCCGGCCTATCCGCGCGAGCGTCTGGCCTGGATGATCGATGATAGTGCGCCGGTCGCGCTGCTGATTCAATCCGACCTGGAGTCGCAGCTGCCCGAAACCGCGATCCCGGTGTTGCGCCTCGATGTGGACGTGCCGGTATTGGCGCGGCGCCTGCCGGCGGATGACCCGGTCGTCGAAGGATTGCACGCGCGCAATCTCGCGTATGTGATCTACACCTCGGGCTCCACGGGCACGCCGAAAGGCGTGATGGTCGAGCATCGCTGCATCAACCGTCTCGTTGTCAATACCCAGTATTTCGAGGCCACGCCGGAGGACTGTTTCGCGCATTGTGCCAATCCGGCCTTCGACGCCGCGACGTGGGAGATCTGGGGCCCGCTCCTCAATGGCGCGCGGTTGCTCGTGGTGCCGCAGACGACGGTCATGGAGCCGGCGCGGCTCAATACGGCGTTGCACGAGGGCGGCGTGACCGCCTTGTGGCTGACGGTCGGACTGTTCAATCAGTACGTCGATCATTTGCCCGAGGCGTTCGGGCAGTTGCGGTACCTGCTGGTTGGCGGCGACGCTCTCGATCCGAAGACGATCCGGCAACTGCTCGCCGGCGAGCATCGTCCCGCACACGTAGTGAACGGCTATGGCCCGACCGAGACGACGACGTTCGCCATCACGCACGACATCCGCGAAGTGGCCGAGGACGCGCGGTCGATTCCGCTCGGCAGACCGATTGCCAATACGCAGGTGTACATCCTCGACGGGCGCGGCGAACCGGTGCCGGTGGGGGTGGAAGGGGAGATCCACATCGGCGGCGACGGCGTCGCGAGGGGCTATCTCAACCGCGCCGAGCTGACGGCCGAGCGGTTCCTGCGCGATCCGTTCCGCGCGGAGCCGGACGCGCGGATGTACAAGACCGGCGACCGCGGGCGCTGGCTGGCGGACGGCACGATCGAGTTCCTCGGCCGGAACGACTTCCAGGTGAAGGTCCGCGGTTTCCGGATCGAGCTGGGCGAGATCGAAGTGAAGCTCGGGCAGTGCGCGGGCGTGCGCGACGCGGTGGTGCTCGCGCGCGAAGACGCGCCGGGCGAGAAGCGCCTGGTGGCTTATGTCGTCGCCGAGGACGGCGTCGAGCTGTCGGTGGGGGACCTGCGGGACGCGTTGTCGCGGCAACTGCCGGAGTACATGGTGCCGTCGGCGTACGTGCAGCTCGACGCGCTGCCGCTGACGGCGAACGGAAAGGTCGACCGCCAGGCGCTGCCCGCGCCGGAGGCCATGGGGCTTCAGCTGCGCGAGTACGAGGCGCCGCAGGGCGAGATCGAGGAGACGCTGGCGGCGCTGTGGCAGGAGTTGTTGCACGTCGAGCGCGTCGGGCGCCAGGATCACTTCTTCGAGCTCGGCGGCCATTCGCTGCTGGTCGTGGCCATGGTCGAGCGGTTGCGCGCGCTCGGCCTCGCCGGCGAGGTGCGGGCCGTCTTCGCCTCTCCCACGCTCTCCGACTATGCGGCCACGCTGAGCCGCGATGCCGCGGCGCAGGGGCCGGAGGTTCCGCCCAATCTGCTGACGCCGGAGACGCGCGCCATCACGCCTGAACTGTTGCCGCTGGTCGCGCTCACGCAGGCGGAGATCGATCGCATCGTGGCGGCCGTGCCCGGGGGCGCCGGCAACATCCAGGACATCTACCCGCTCCTGCCGCTGCAGGAGGGCATGCTGTTCCATCACCTGCTCGAGACCGAAGGCGATACGTATCTGCTGCGCGATCTGGTCGCGTTCGACAGCAGGGAACGGCTGGAGCGTTTCCTGGCCGTGCTGCAACGGCTGATCGCGCGGCACGACATCCTGCGCACGGCCGTCGCCTGGGAAGGGCTGTCCACGCCGGTGCAGGTGGTGTTCCGCGACGCGCCGCTCCCGGTGGAAATGGTCGCGTTGTCCGGCGGACGCGACGCGGTCGAGGAGCTGCGCGAGCGCACGGACCCGCACCGGATACGGCTCGATCTCCGGC
>CAZLGP010000152.1:0-16138 GCA_964558905.1 uncultured Thermoanaerobaculia bacterium
CCTATTCGTCCTATTCGTCTTATTCGTCCTATAGGTCTTATTCGCGAGGTCCTGTTCGCGAGCGGACCAGGAAGCGAAGCCTGCCCGTGCCCGCCAAGCCTCGGGCGACAACGAGCCCCGAGGCCTGGCCAGCCAGCGCAGGCTGGCAACGCTCGGCTACTTCGAACCGACGGCCGCGGTCTTCTTCGCCATCAGCTCGCGCAGCGTAGCCGCGGGGATCGAGCCCTCGACCATGATCGAGCCGCTCTTGCGAGAGACGTCGAAGCGGCGGAGAACCGAGACCATCTCCGGCGACTTGTCCTTCACCGCGAGACGCAGCGCGGAGAGCGCGCCTTTCACGGTGTCTTCGAGAAGCTGCAGCGTCTCGGCGTCGCCGGAGAGACCGATGGCGCCGAGCTGGAGCGTGTCGCCAGTGTCTTTCGCCCACACCGCCACGGTCGACAGGGTTCTGATCGCAGCCTTCAGAGCATCGCCCGACTGGCCTTTGCCGGTGTTGATGTTGCCGCCCTTCGTCAGTCGCGCGGCGCGGGTGACGTCGACCAGCGCCCACGCGGTGGCGTTGGAGTCGACGCGGGCGAGGTCGAGTCCCAGGGTGCCGCGGCTGCGGAAGCCGGTGCCGCCGCTGGCGCGGGCGGCGAGCGCGGCCACGACCGACCGCTCATTGCCGGCGATGGCCATCGACGGCGAGAGGAACGCGACCGCGCCGTTTTCGTCGGCGGCATGGTCTTTGTCCTTCGGGGTGAAGAGCACGTAGCCGTCTTTCTTCACGGCTCCGCGCGAGACGAGCGCGTTCGTGAGCTTCTCCGGCTGGAATCGGCCTTCGGCGATCACGAGCACGTCCGCTTCGGAGCCGAGAGCCGTGCGGGGTGAGGTGGCGACGACCAGAACGTCGACGTCCTTCGTCGGCGAGAGGCCCGCCTCGAGGAGGAACTTCTCGGCCTCACCGTCGCTGCTCATCCTGTCCGTGTGCTGAAAGAGCATCGAAGAGAGGGGGCTCGTACGCATTTCTGCGAGCTTGACCATGCCGACCGTCACGGCATTCGCCGGCACGAGGTTGAGCGCGTCGTCGGCGGCCAGCGCGGGAAGCGCCAGCGCCGCGACGAGCGTGAGAACTACCAGACTACGAAGGGAACGGGACATGATCAAAACTCCTTTCGAGTGAACAGCCACGATGCGAGAACAAGACAGACGGCGCCAAATGCCGCTGTCGTCAAAAATGGTGCGGGAGTGAGGACCCGCAGAACCTGCTCCGGAAGCTCGCTGCCGCCGACGAATGCGACGACCGCCTGGCCCAGCTCCGCGGTCTTCGGGAAGACCCAGTACAGCGTCTGAATCGTCCACGCCTGCCACTCCTCCGACACCGCGGCGGCGATTCTGTCGTGCGCCGCCAGCATCAATCCGAAAAAGAAGAGGCCGTAGGTGGTCATGATCGAGACCGCGGTCGACGACGTGATCACGCCGATCAGGAACGCGAACGCGAGCAAAACGGCGATGACGAGAAAGATGATCGTGCCGCCAAGGAGGAAGCGCGGGTTTGCCACCCCGGTCTTCCACCAGACGATCAGCCAGATCGTGCCCACCAGATAGACGACGTTGCTGCCGGCCAGAATCAGTCCCGCCACGTAGCGCGAGAGGAGCAACTTCACGCGCGACACCGGTCGGGAGAGGTAGAGGTCCACCGTCCCCTTCTCCTGCATGCGCGGCACGAGGTGCGCCGTGGCGAAGATCGCCAGGAACGTGCAGATGAAGTAGAGGAAGACGCTGAACCCCGTCTCGAAGCCGAGCACGAGCTTCTCGATGCTGATCGAGTCGCGCATGTCGACTTCTTTTCCGAACAGCTTCGCGCCGGCGAGGGCGCCGTCGACGATGTCCAGGTTGATCGCGGACGCAAAGATGATGATGAAGAGCGACGAGAGGAAGAAGTAGGCGATGAGCGTCCACCGCGCGGCGGCCTCGCGCATCACGTCTTCGATGTTCGCTGCGAGGACTTTCATTTCGGTCCACCCTGAGGAGCGCAGCGAGGAAGGGTCAGCGGAGCCCCCGCGTGAATCGTGAATGGTGCGCTCAGCGTGAGGGCACCCTTGATGCTTCGCTGGCGCTCAGCATTTGTGATGGTCATGAGTGTGCTCCCACCGAGACGCCTTCTTCCGCGCGGACGAGATCGACGAACACGTCTTCGAGCGTTTCGCGCACGGGTGTGAGCTCGCTGAGCACACCGCCGCGCGCGCGGAGCTGATCGACGAGCGCGTTCAGATGCTCTACGTCGGCAACCGAGAGGACCATGTGTCCATTCACCTGCTCGACGCCGGCGCCGGTCTCGCGGAACGACGCGAGGAGCGACTCGTCGACCGGCGACGCGACCATCTTGTACGTTGCGCTTTTTTGCGTCAAGTCCTTTACGGTACCGAAAGCCGCGACCTTGCCGTCGCGCAGGACCGCGACGCGATCGCAGGTACGCTCGATCTCCGACAACAGGTGGGAGTTGAGCAGGACCGCCGTGCCGCGATCGGCCTCGGCGCGCAGGATGTCGCGGATCTCGCGGCGTCCGACGGGATCGACGCCGTCGGTCGGCTCGTCGAGGAGCAGGACCTGCGGCGCGTGGACCATCGCACAGGCGAGGCCGAGGCGCTGGGTCATGCCCTTGGAGAACTTCTTGATCCGGACGTCCGCCCACTGGGTCATCCGCACCTGTTCGAGCAGGAGCGACACCCGTTTCGCGATGTCGGCGGAGGTCATCCCCGACATCCGTCCGAAGATCGACATCGCCTGGCGCGCCGTCAGGTAGTTCGGGATTTTGTGGCCCTCGGGAAGATAGCCGACCCGGCGGCGGGATTCCGGATCGCGCACCGGCAGCCCGCAGACGGAGGCCGTGCCCGCCGTTGCGTGCGTCAGCCCGAGGAGAACCTTAACGGTCGTGGTCTTACCGGCGCCATTCGGACCGAGCAGCCCGAAGAGCTCGCCTTCCTTCACCTGGAAGTCGATTCCGTCGAGCGCGATGATCTTCGGCTTGCCGAAAGACGACCGGTACAGCTTGCGGAGGCCGGAGACCTCGATCAGCGTCGTCATGAGGACAGGATACGGCGCAAATCGGGGAAAGTTGCCGGTGATCGGGTTGCCAATGGCGTGGCCAGTTGTCAGTGGCCAGTTGCCAGGACTGCGGCGGCTCGCGGAAGAGACTCCCGGCAACTGGCTGCCGCGCGCGCAAAGTTGCCAGTGCCCAGTTCCCAGTTGCCAGGACTGTGCGACTCACGAACAGCTCCTCGGCAACTGGCAACTGGCAACTGTTAACCGGCAACTGGCAACGTTACCGCGCGGCGGCTGCCGGCACGGGGACGTTCATTCGCGCATCGACGGACTCCCAGTCGACGTTCGAGAGGAAGGCCTCGATGTACTTCGGACGATCCGAGGGCTTGTAGTCGAGGAGGTAGGCGTGCTCCCACACGTCCATCACCAGGAGAGGGACGAAGCCGGAGACGTTGCCGGTCTCGTGCAGGGAGATCCAGTGGTTGGAGATGTGGCCGGTATTGGGATCGAGATAGCAGATGGCCCAGCCGACGCCGCGCATCTTGCCGATGCCGACGAAATCGGTCTTCCAGATGTCGTAGCTCGGATAGCTGCGCTCGACGGCCTCGCGGAGCTTCGAGTCCCGCGCGGCGTCGCCGCCGCCCTGTCGCTTCATGTTCCCGAAGTAGTACTCGTGCAGGACCATGCCGTTGTACTCGAAGCCGAGCCGGCGCGTGAGCTCGGAGTACGCGGGCATCTCTTCCTGGTCGACCTTCCCATCGGACAGGATCGCGGCGATGCGCTCCGTCAGGACGTTCGTGTTCGTGACGTAGCCCTCGTAGAGCTTGAAGTGCATCTCCAGGGTCTGATCGGAGATCCCGTTGAGGCCGGAGAGGTTGAATGACTTGGGTTTGTAAATCTTCATGTCCATAGCATTTGATGCCATGCAAGATCAGCGCGCGACCGGCACACCGCTCGAGATCAGCGCGCGCAACGGAATGTCGCGTAGACGTACGGATAGGCAGGACGGAACCAGTTGCGGAAGCTCGGGCGGATCAGCTCGCGTGGCGTCGCCGGCGACGCGCCTTTCATGACGTAGTGTGCGCCGTCGAAGAAATCGGCCGAGTACTGCGGATACGAAGGCATCGCCGCGAAGCCGGGAAACGGTGCGAAGAGGGTGGACGTCCACTCCCAGCCGAGGCCGGTCAGATCGGGGACGCCGCAGTCGTGAGCGCGATGCCACTCCGCCTCGGTCGGAAGTCGCCGGCCTCTCCATCGCGCGAGCGCGGACGCTTCGTCGTGGGTGACATACACCGGCGCGTCGAACGGCATCGGCAGCATCTCGAACATCCCGCGCCAGAACCACTCGCGCTCTCCGCGCGCCCAGAAGTGCGGCGCCTTGGCGCCGGTGGCGTTCATGTACTCGAGGTACTCGCCGTTGGTGACGGCGCGCGAGTCGATGGTGAAGGTGGGGACGTCGACGGTGTGCGCGGAGAACTCGTTGTCCCAGCCGAAGAACCCCTCGGCGCTGCCGAGGGTCGCTTTCCCCGGAGGGATGTCAATCGAGTCGTTGAATCGTCGAGTCGCCGAGCTGCTCGTCGGCTCGACGACGTGAAGACTCGACCGCTTCTTCACGTGATCCATCTCGTGCAGCATGTACAGCAGCGTCTCCTGATGCATCGCCTCGTGCTCGAGGATCGTGAACGCGGCCTCGCTCGGCTCGGTGAGCGTTTCCTCGACCAGCTCATCGGCGGCGTTTGCGTATGCCTGCACCTCCTCGCGCGACGGCCACACGTCTGTGGGACTCCTCACCGCCGTTTCGTCCTCGGGGTCGATTCCGCGCGCGAAGAGCGTCTCCAGCCCCTCGTCGATTCCCTTCCGATTCAGCGTGAGCTTGATCAGCGTGTTGACGGAGAACGCCGGGATGTGGCCCTCGTAGAAGACGATCGGATTGCGGAGCGCGATGGGTCGATCGAAGTACGCGTCGGGGACGACGAGGTCGAACAGCTCGCGCGAGCGGGCACGGTTGGCCCGGTACCAGGAGAGAAGGTCATCCCGCGTAACGTCCGCGGGCAATGCGGGGTGGTTCATGCTCCGATTCTACTGCTTGGGCTCCCAAGGGTTCCGTTCCTGCTCGTTCACGCCACTGCTTCCGCCGTGAGCGGAACTTCCACGACGCGGAACGGCGGCCGGTCGGGGAAAGCCGTCGTCAGCACGGGCATGGCCACGTTGTACACGGGCGCCCCGTTCTTCGTTCGTCCCTCCGGACTGCCGCGGTGCGCGTGACCATGGAAGACGGCGTTGACGCGGTAGCGGTCGAGCGGCTCCTCGAGTCGGCTGGAGCCGAGGAACGCGACGATCTCCGGCGGCTCGCCTCCGACGGTCGCCTGGATCGGCGAGTAGTGCAGGACCGCGATCTTCTGCGGGGTGCGCAGACGCGCGAGCGCGGCTTCGAGCTTGAGCGACTCGTTGATCGTCTCGTGCACGAAGTCCTTGATGATCTTCTCGCCCCACGCGCCGAGGGCGCGGCGGCCGAAGCCGCCGGCGAAGCCCTTCACCCCGGCGAAGCCGACGCCCTGGATCTCGGTCGAATCGCCGTCCAGCATGGTGACGCCGGCGTCGGTGAGGATCGACACGACGTCCTTCTCCAGACCCGACTCGAAATCGTGGTTGCCGAGGACGCCGACGGCCGGAATGCGCAGCGCGGAGGTGATCTCCTTTGCCAGGACCTTCGTCTCCTCGATTGTGCCGTAGTCGGTGAGGTCGCCGCAGAGGAGGATCACATCCGCCTCCTCGGTTGCCTTGGAGAACAGCGACTGCAGCGTTCCCTGGCCGGTCTTCTTCACATGGATGTCGGCCACCGCCGCGATGCGAAGCGTCTCCCGTTCACTCATTCATTTCGCACGATTGCAGTTTCCATGCCCCGCCGCAGGTTCGATGGCCCACTAAATGTAGCAGTTTCAGAAGGTTACGGGTCCAATGATGATCGGCGCGGTGACGGTGGAGAGGCGAATCTGAGGCTGGCCGGCGCCGATGCGAATCTGCCGGTGTCCCGCGCCCCATTGCGCCGCCTCGCAGCCGCGGAGCGTGCAGAGAATCTCGCCCCCTTCGGCGATCTTCGCCTCGACGGTCTGGCCGTTCGCGGCCGGGAGCTTCAGCGCGATCGCGCCGTTCCGTGAGCTCGCCTCGATGTTGCCGGAGACGCGGTCCAGCGTGATTCCGCCGCCGTTCGTCGACACTTTGTAGCGCCCGGACGAGTGCGCGACGGAGATGCCGCCGCTCGTCGCAATCGCGGTGACGTCGCCACTCATGTTGCGAACGGCCACTCCGCCGCTCGTCGCCCGGATCTCCAGCGACGCCTTCCGCGGGACGTAGAGGGTCATATTCACCCACCACGCGTGGTTCGTGTCGATGGCCGGGCCGGACGACGAGATCTCGCCGTTTGCGTGCGAGACGGTGATGCCGTCGAGGATGCGGGCGGCCTGCGCCTTGGTGTGCGCCGCCGCGTAGCGACAGATGATCAGCCGGGCGAAGGGTCGGTTCCAGCCGCGCACCGTGACTCCCCCTTCTTCGCCGGCCGTGACCTTGAGCAGCTCAATGCCGGTGAGCGGGAGCTCGCGTTGCTCCTGATCGTGCGTCTGCGCGTGAAAGCTGGTGAAGGTGGTCTTGTAGAAGTGCTGACAGTCGCTGACCTCGGTGGCCGCGAGTGAGTGGTCCTGTTCCGAGCCGATGATCTGCCGTCCGGGAGCGGAAGGGGAGGCGGAGGCGATCGTCGCCGTCGCGATCAGGGTCAGGAGGAGCACGCGCATGGAGTCGTCGCTTATGAATACGTTACGGATCAACAAACGTTAGGTTTCGCCCAGGTTATTGCGAGGGCCTCGGGCGGCAGTGCGTCTAAACCTCGGACTGTTCTCCAACTCCGTCCCCCTCTGTGCTCTCTGTGGCTCTGTGGTGGTCCCCCGCCTGACTGGAATTGCGCCGACGGTGCGACGACACGCTGCCGCTCGGCGGACGCACGCAAACCTTCACCACAGAGCCACAGAGCCACAGAGAGCACAGAGGGCGACGGAGTGACCCGCCGACGTTCTAAACTGCCCCCCGTGAACCGCGAGCTCCAGCGTTGGGATCCCGTCCCCTTTCCGCACGAGGATCGTGCCGTCGCTCCTCGCATCGACCACCACGATCGTCTGCAATCGCTGAGCATCGACGCCTCGCTACTGGCGGAGGAGCTGAAGCGTGCCGTGCGCGGCGAGGTGCGATTCGACGACGGGTCGCGCGCTCTCTACGCGACCGATGCGTCGAATTACCGCCAGCTGCCGATCGGTGTGGTGATTCCGCGCGACGCGAGCGACGTCATCGCCGCCGTCGAACTGGCGCGCAAGCATGGGGCGCCGATCCTTGGACGCGGGGCCGGAACGAGTCTCGCCGGCCAGTGCTGCAACGTCGCCGTGGTCCTCGACATGTCGAAGTACATGAACCGGATCGCGGAGATGAACCCGGCGGCACGTTTCGCACGCGTGGAGCCGGGCATCGTCCTCGACGACCTTCGTCGCGAGGCGGAAAGACACACGCTCACCTTCGGCCCCGATCCCGCCACCCACGCGCAGTGCACCCTCGGCGGGATGATCGGCAACAACTCCTGCGGCGTGCACTCGATCATGTCCGGAAAGACCGTCGACAACATCGAGGAGCTCGACGTGCTCACCTACGACGGCGTGCGGATGCGCGTCGGCGCGACGAGCAAGGAGGAGCTGGAAGCGATCATCGCCGGTGGCGGCCGGCGCGGCGAGATCTACGCGGGTCTCCAACGGATTCGCGACCGGTATGCGGACCTCATCCGCTCGAAGTTCCCGAGGATCGCCCGTCGCGTGTCCGGCTACAACATCGACGAGTTGCTCCCGGAGAACGGCTTCAACGTCGCTCGCGCGCTGGTCGGCAGCGAGTCGACTTGCGTCCTGGTGCTGGAGGCGAAGACGAAGCTCGTCTATAGCCCTCCCGCGCGTGCGCTACTGGTCATCGGCTATCCGAGCGTCTACGTCGCGGCGGACGACGTCCCGCGCATTCTCTCCTTCGGTCCGATCGGACTGGAAGGCTTCGACGACCTCCTCGTGCGCGACCAGCAGTACAAGCGGATGAACCCCCACGGAATCGCGCTCCTGCCACCGGGTGGCGGCTGGCTGCTCGTGGAGCTCGGCGGAGAGACGATCGAAGAGGCGATGGACAAGGCCCGGCGTCTGGAAACGACGGTCGCGCAGTCACGGCTCTTCGACAACTCGACGAAGGAGGCGCGCTTCGTCTGGGCCGTGCGCGAATCCGGACTCGGCGCGACCGGCCACGTCCCCGGTAAGCCGTTGATGTGGGAAGGATGGGAGGACGCCGCGGTCGCGCCGGAGAAACTGGGCGGCTATCTGCGCGATCTCCGCAAGCTCCTCGAGCGCTACGAGTACGGCGGCGATTTCTACGGCCACTTCGGCGACGGCTGCGTGCACACGCGCACGAACTTCGATCTGAAGTCGGAGCCGGGCATCGCGAAGTTTCGCGCGTTCATCGACGACGCCGCGGATCTCGTCGCGTCGTACGGTGGGTCATTCTCCGGCGAGCACGGCGACGGCCAGGCGCGTGGCGCACTCCTCGGGAAGATGTTCGGCCCCGAGCTGCTCGGGGCGTTCCGCGAGTTCAAGTCGCTGTGGGATCCCGACTGGAAGATGAACCCCGGAAAGCTCATCACCCCCTACGAGCCGGACGAAAACCTCCGTCTCGGCAGCAGGTACGAGCCGTGGAACCCGGAGACTCACTTCCGCTATCGCGAAGACTACGGCCGGATGAATCACGCCGTCCTGCGCTGCGTCGGCGTCGGCCGCTGCCGTCGCCTCGACGGCGGGACGATGTGCCCGAGCTATCAGGTCACGCGCGAGGAAGAACACTCGACGCGGGGCCGCGCCCGGCTGCTCTTCGAGATGTTCGAGGGGACGGTGGTCCCGAGCTCGTGGCGCAACGAGGCGGTGAAGGAGTCGCTCGAGCTGTGCCTCGCCTGCAAGGGCTGCAAAGGCGACTGCCCGACGCAGGTCGACATGGCCACCTACAAGGCCGAGTTCCTGTCGCACTACTACGAGGGCCGCCTTCGTCCGATCCCCGCGTACACGATGGGCCTGATCTGGTGGTGGGCCGGACTCGCGCAGACGATGCCGTCGATCGCCAACGTGATGATGTCGATGATGAAGCCCTTCAGCGGAGTGGCGAAGCAGCGCCGGATGCCCAGGTTCGCGCGCAGGACGTTCCGGCAGCAGTTCAGGCCCCGGACCACGAATGCGAAAAGGGTCATTCTCTGGCCGGACACGTTCAACAATCACTTCACGCCCGACACCGCACTGGCCGCCGTCGATGTCCTCGAGGGCGCGGGCTATCGCGTGGAGATCCCGAGCAAGCGCGTCTGCTGTGGACGTCCGCTCTACGACTGGGGCTTTCTCGACCTCGCGAAGAAACAGCTCCGCCAGACGCTTGCCGTGATCGACGAAGGTCTTCCCGTGATCGGACTCGAGCCGAGCTGCGTCTCGGTCTTCCGCGACGAGCTTCCGAACCTCTTCCCGGACGATCCCCGGGCGCAGCAGCTTTCACGGAACGCCGTCACCCTCAGCGAGTTCCTGGCGCACGAGAACGTCTCCCTCCCACGCCTCGAGAGGAAAGCCATCGTGCAGGCGCACTGTCATCACAAGGCCGTGATGCGCTTCGACGAGGAGGAAGCGATCCTTCGCGCGATGGGCCTCGACCTCACCCATCCCGACTCGGGCTGCTGCGGCATGGCGGGCGCGTTCGGCTTCGACGCGAAGCACTACGACCTCGCGATGAAGGTCGGCGAGCGCGTCATCCTGCCATTCGTCCGCGATGCCGATCCGGAGACGCTGATCATCGCCGACGGCTTCTCCTGCCGCGAGCAGATCGAGCAGGGAACGGGACGAAAGACGCTCCACTTCGCGGAGGTCATACGGCTCGCTCGAGGCTCGCCGTAGTGGGCAGTGGTTGCCCGTGGCCAATTGCCAGTTGCCCAGGCATGATCGCCCGTGCGATACAGCCCTGGCGACGAGCAACGGGCAACGGGCAACGGGCAACGGGCAAGGTAACGGGCAACGGGTAACGGGCAACGGGCAACGGGCAACGGGCAACCACTCATGAAGGCACGCGCACGCATCCTCGGCCACCCAGTCCACCAGATCCTCATCGTTTTTCCTCTCGGCCTGTTGGCGACGTCGTTCTTTTTCGACCTCGCCTGGCTGGCACGGCGAAACGAGCAGCTTGCGATCGTGGCGTGGTGGCTGATCTTCGCCGGCGTGGTGGGTGGCGCGGTGGCCGCGATCTTCGGCCTGATCGACTGGCTGGCCATTCCGCGCGGGACGCGGGCGCGGCGCGTTGGCGCGCTGCACGGCGGGGGGATGGTGGTCGTGGCGGTGCTCTACGCGGCAAGCTGGATGTTGCGGCGCGATGCGCCCGCGCATCCGCAGATCGCGGCGATCCTGCTGTCGGCCGCCGGAGTGTTGCTGACCATCATCACCGGGTGGCTCGGCGGAGAGCTCGCGGACCGGATGGAAGAAACATGAGGAGCGCCGCCTTCTCGGCGGCGCTCCTCGCGGCTGAAAGCGTCCTCTGGGCCACAGGCGCGCGTGACGCCTGGCAAAACCAGCACCGGCCGCGCCGGCTCAGATTCTGTCGCGTCCGGAGAACGAACCGCCTTCGTTGGCCTTGTCGTTCCGATCGCGGTCGTTGTTCGGACGGCGCTCCTGTGAGCCGTAACCGCGATTCGACTCGAACCCTCCGCGCTCCTCGTTCGCCTGGCGAACGAAAGGCTGCGAGTCCGTGCTCTGCGCGTAATCGGAGCCCGTTTCCTGCGGGTGGCGGTTGGCGTATGCCGCCCCGGCAACCGCGCCTGCAGCCAGGCCTACGGCAGCACCCGCACCCGCGGCCACGGCCCGCGCACGCGCTCCGCGACTGTGACCACCTTCGCGTCCGATCGCGGCCATGTGTGCGCGATCGCGGCTGACGGCTTCGCCGCCCTTGCGACCGGCGACGCGCGCCTCATCGGACGTGAACTCGTGCGCGGTGCCCTTCGCGTGAGCCGCGCGCCCACCTTTGCTTGCAATCTCACGCTGTTTCGACGGATCCATCGATGCAAAACCGCGTTTACTCGTTGCCATGTGTGTGTCTCCTTCGGGGTTCAGAATCAAGTGCTTCGATACCCTTCGTGTGCTCTTTCGAGGCGATCTAATGGTCGAGCACGATCCGTGCCGTGAGTGACGTTTTGCGTCACTTTTTCCGCTTCGCTCGCACACTTCTTGCTCGGCCGGGAGGCGATGCGACATCAATCCACGCCTCTCTGGGACGCTACGGCGTCCTCTCTCCGATTCGACCCTTTGCGCGGAGACCTCCATGTCGACGTGGCCATCGTCGGGGGCGGAATCACCGGTCTGACGGCGGCTCTTCTTCTCGCGGAGAAGGGTCGTCGCGTCGTCGTCCTCGAAAAACACACGATCGGCTCCGGCGAGACCGGCAACACCACCGCGCACATTACCGTCGCCATCGACGCCCGGTATCACTACCTGCAGCGTCACTACAGCAAGGACGAAGCGAAGCTCGTTGCCGGCGCGAGCCGCGCGTCTCTGGAGAAGATCGCAGAGCTCGTGCAGCGCTACTCGATCGACTGCCACTTCCGCCGCGTACCGGGCTATCTCTACACCGAGAAACGGAAGTACGTGGCGGAGCTGAAGAACGAAGCCACTGCCGCGCACGAGGCGGGTCTCGACGCGCGGTGGATCGACAGCGTGCCCCTCCCGTTCGAAACCCGTGGGGCCGTGCTCTGGCCGGAACAGGCGCAGTTCCATCCGCGCGAATACCTCGCCGCGCTCGCGAGACACGCCGCCGCCGCGGGCGCGCAGATCTTCGAGCGGACGTTCGCCACGAAAATCGATGCGGGGATCGTCGAGACCGACCATGCACGCGTCACCGCGAACCACGTCTTCATGGCCACGAACGTTCCCGTCAGCGGCTTCACGCACGTGCACACCAAGACCGCGGCGTACCGCTCATACGCGATCGCCTTCGCCGAGGCGGGATTGCATCCGGACGGTCTGTTCTGGGACACGGCCGACCCGTACCACTACACCCGCTGGCAGGAGACCGACGAAGGCACGTTTCTCATCGTCGGCGGCGAGGACCACCGCACGGGCGAAGAAGAGGACACCGAGGGATGCTTCGGCCGGCTGGCCGAATACACGCGGCAGGCCTTCGGTCCGCACGAGCCGCGCTACCGCTGGTCGGGTCAGATCATCGAACCTCACGGAGGGCTGCCGATGATCGGCGGCTCGAAAGAGCAGGTCTACATCTCGACCGGCTACTCGGGACAGGGAATGACCTTCGGCACGCTCGGAGGGATGCTGATCAGCGACCTCATTCTCGGTGTGCGCAATCCATGGGCCGATGTCTTCGATCCGATGCGCAACCGGCCCCACATCACCACCCGCGAGTTCATCACCGAGAACATGCACTTCCCCGCGCACATCATCGCCGATCGCCTGACGTCGACCGGCGTCCAGGCGAAGACCACGGATGACGTGGCCGTCGGCGAAGGGAAGATCATCCGAATCGATGGACGGAAGATCGCCGCATACCGCGACGACGCCGGTACGCTCCACTGCGTCTCCCCTGTCTGCACGCACATGAAATGCGACGTCGCCTGGAACCCCGCCGAGCGCACATGGGACTGCCCATGTCACGGCTCGCGATTCACCCCCCAGGGGGACGTGCTGAACGGGCCGGCGCTCGAGCCGCTGGAGAGAATTGATTCGTAGCATCGAGGCCGTGGTCGAACGTCGTCTTCCCGACCGAGTCGTACCACGTGCAGCCCTTCAGTCATCCCCTGCAATGCCGTCTGATTTCCAGACAAGCTGTCTGAGTTCTTAGACCGGCGCGGCCGCACGGCTCGAACGATCGACTGAATCCAAAGGAGTTACGGGTTTGTTTGGTCTGGCAGCGCGGTTGCGATTGCGGCTCCCACCGAAGCAGTTCGCCGTCCTGAACTCTTACGTATGGGAGAGACAATATGAGGATATCTGGTGCATTCATCGTATTTGGCACCGTCCTGTTTGGTGCCGTCGCATTCGCGGCCGGCGCCTCGGACGATGTCCAATCCGCACCGACCACGGTCGCCGAGCCGTCCGAGGAAGCGCCGCCCGTTGTCGCAAAGTACGAGGAAACCGTGGTGGTTGAAACAAAGGAAGACCTCATCTACTCGGTGGACCGGACGCCCCAGCGGACGTTCGACACCAGTCGCGCGGTCACCGTGGTGACGGGTGAGGAGATCCGGCGTGCGAACCCGAACGGTCTCGCCCGGATCCTCGAAGAGCAGGTCGGCCTGGTGATCTCTTCGCGGCCGTCGGGCGGATCCCCGATCATGCGCGGCCTGACCGGAAAGCAGGTGATGATCCTCATCGACGGGGTCAAGGTGAATAACGCCACATGGGGCGGATCGGAGCGCGAGTACCTCAATCTCATCGCCGTCGATCAGATCGACCGCATCGAGATCGTACGCGGAGTGGTCTCGGTGCTGGGAACGGAATCGCTCGGTGGGGTGATCAACATCATCACCAAGAAGAGCGGCCCGTCGGGTGACCGATTCGGAGGCTCCATCGGCGCACGCTTCGCGAGCGGCGGATCGAGCCTCACCACGCCCTTGCAGGTGTACACCGACACCGGACGTGTGCGACTGCACGGCGGCATCTCCGGGATGCGCACGGGAGACGTGCGGGCGGGCGGCGGCGCCGAGCAACAGTTGGGGTTCAAGCAGGCGGACGCCTACCTCAATGGTGACATCCGGCTGACGGCGGACAAGTCGATCGGCTTCGGCTATCAGAGCGTGCAGCAGAATGATGTCGAGATCGGACTGGAAGGCTTCACGGTGGCGCGTGAGCTCAAGATGGCCACCCTCTCCTATCAGGACCTGAGCTCGCGTCCCTGGGCGGACTCGCTTCGCGCCGTCGCCTACTGGAATTACCAGGAGCAGGAGGTGGACGTCACATTCAACGGGGCCACCACGCACACCTTCGACGGGGACCATCTTGGAGGCGCCAACCTCGAGATGGGGAAGTTCATCGGCTCCCACCACTTCGTCTACGGCATCGACTACTCGAAGGATCGGGTCGAGTCCTGGGTATTCGGTCCTGATTTCGCGACCGGCCAGATCATGCGGCAGCGCGGCACCCAGATGGACGGGTCCGAATACAGCATGCTGGGCGTTTACCTCCAGGACCGCTTCCATCCATGGAAATGGCTGACGGTCGTCGCCGGTGCGCGCTACGGAAAGTTCGGCACGAGCGGGCAAGAAACGTCGTTCCTCGGCGAACTGAATCTCGATAACAGCCAGAGCGATGTGACGGGAGCGCTGAACCTGATCGCTCACGTCAGTCCCCACCTGAACGTGATCGCGAACGCCTTTCGCGGGTTCCGCGCTCCGAACATCGACGATACGTCCCGCCTTGCCTTTGTCTTCTCACCGAACGGCAGGTTCGGCGTGCAGATCCCGAATGCCAACGTCGAGGCCGAGCACGTGATGAGCTACGAGGTCGGTGCGAAGTACGAGCGGAGAGGATTCTCCGGCTCTGCTTTCGTCTACCGCAATGAGCTCTCCGGGCTCCTGTCCGTTCGAACCGTGACGTACCTCGACTTCGACGGAAACGGACAGCAGGACCCCACGGATTGGGACATTCTGCAGAACCTGAATGTGGGCGAAGCCAACATCGAGGGATTTGAGCTGGCCGGTCGGTACGTGATGCCTCGTGGCGTCTCGGTATGGGCGCACTATGCGAAGTCGCATGCGGTCGATACCATTACCGGCGACGCGCTGGCATTCGTCCCCGGCGGCGCCGGAGCGGTGGGCGTGCTGTACACGCCGGTCGCTGCGCGAGCGCCGTGGGTCGAGCTCGTCTGGCGGCATCAACAGGCGCAGCGCCATCTCCATCCGTCGGAGATGGGCAATCCGGATTACGCCCAGGGATTCGATCTCCTCAACCTTCGTGGCGGCTTCAAGGTGACCAATGCGGTCGCGGCCACGGCGGGCGTCGAGAATGTTTTCGATGAGGAGTATCACGAAATGGGCGTCTACACCTTCGCGACCGGGCGGCAGTTCGTGCTCGGCCTCACCTACAACTTCTGAGGGACGACGATGAAGAAAGCCGCGATAGTCTGTTTTCTCCTGTTCGCGCCCCTCGCTGAAGGAGCAGGGTTCAAGATCGTGGTCAACCGGGCGAACCCGGCGTCCACGTTGAGCTCCGAGGATGTGGCCGCGATGATGATGAAGAAGTCGGTCCAGTGGAGCGACGGCACGGCGGTCGTCGCTGTCGATCAGGTGGCGACCTCGCCGGTGAGGGCGGAGTTCAGCGACGCCGTCCTCCGGAAGAAAACCGACGCAGTCAAGAGCTACTGGCGCCAGCAGATCTTCTCGGGTCGTCAAACGCCGCCGGCGGAAGTAAGAGACGATGCTGAGGTTCTGAAGTATGTGCGCGAGCGGCCCGGCGCGATCGGCTATGTATCGGTATCGGCGCCGACCGATGGAGTAAAGGTCGTGAGCCTTCGTTGACGGTCGCCGGTGTGATGGCGGGAGGGTGGATCAAGGGAACCGGCCCGTATGAAGAGCGTCGCGACGACCGCCAGGCCCCCGGGCCTGGCGGTTGCACCTTTCGCGACGTATGAAGACCCGCATCGTCGACAATCGCAATCGCCACGCACAGCCGGAGCCTGGGGAAGATCCCGCCGTGGAGAAAGTGCCGGTGCGCGAGGAGGCGCGGACGGTCGAGCGAAAGAAGAAGACGCCGCCGCCGAGCAAAGGCAGCCGCCGAGGAGCGCGCTGAGGCTGGTCTGGGACGCGGCCCTCGTGTGAAGGACCTTCCAGCACGCACCGGAGAAGGTCCTTCGCCGTCTCCGCGGCTCAGGATGACACGTCAGGCGCGCTGCGCCGCCCGAAGCCGTGCCGCTAGCCCGCTAGCCCGCATTTCTCACAGCCTTTCGTCGCGAGACAGCCGAGAGTGGCCTGGATGCGAGTCGCACGGCGATTTCGCGACGAAAGCATAGATGACACTATGTTGAGGAGCGAAAT
>CAZLGP010000153.1:0-17386 GCA_964558905.1 uncultured Thermoanaerobaculia bacterium
CGCCGAGATGTTGGACGCGTTGTCCGCCGCGGGCGCTGAGTTCCTGATCGTCGGAGCGCAGGGCCAACAGCACTTTGGGCCGGCTTTAGCCGGCCCGATTCGTTGGTTGAGCTTCAGGTCAACCGTGCCGGGAACTAGAACGTAGCGTCGAGGAACGGACGCAGCTTCTTGCTGCGTGACGGATGACGAAGCTTGCGCAGCGCCTTCGACTCGATCTGGCGGATGCGCTCGCGGGTGACGTTGAACGAGCGACCCACTTCCTCGAGCGTGTGCTCGGCGCCGTCGCCGACTCCGAAGCGCATCTTGAGGACCTGCTCCTCGCGCGGGGTGAGGGTGCGCAGGACCTTCGAGGTCTGTTCTTTCAGATTGGCGACGATGACGTGCTCGATGGGGGAGATCACGCCGCGATCCTCGATGAAGTCTCCCAGATGCGAGTCTTCCTCTTCTCCGATCGGAGTCTCGAGGGAGATCGGCTCCTGGGCGATCTTCATGATCTTGCGGACCTTCGCCACCGGCATGTCCATCCGCTCGGCGATCTCCTCGGCCTGAGGCTCGCGGCCGAGCTCCTGCACGAGCGCGCGGCTGGTGCGGGTGAGCTTGTTGATCGTCTCGATCATGTGCACGGGGATGCGGATGGTGCGGGCCTGATCGGCGATGGCGCGGGTGATGGCCTGGCGGATCCACCAGGTGGCGTACGTGGAGAACTTGTAGCCGCGACGGTACTCGAACTTCTCGACCGCCTTCATCAGGCCGATGTTGCCTTCCTGGATGAGGTCGAGGAACTGGAGGCCACGGTTGGTGTACTTCTTCGCAATCGACACGACGAGGCGGAGGTTGGCGACGATGAGCTCCTGCTTGGCCTGGTCGGCCTCTTCCTCACCGGCGCGAATCTCGCGGATGGTCTTGCGGAGATCTTCGTGCGTGACGCCGTAGAACATCTCCAGCTCGCCGAGCTTCTCCTGGTATTTGGTCAGGCGGCGCTTGTAGAAGTCCTTGCGGGTCTTGTCTTTCTCGCGCTTGAGGGCCTGCTCGTCCTTGCGGATCATCGACACCGCCTGGGCGAGCTCGTTGTCGATGTCCTTGAGCTTGTTGATCATCCGATTGCGAGTCTGCGGCGTGAAGTCGACGCGCTGCAGCTCGTCGGCGAGCTCCTGCTCGAGACGATCGATGGTTTTGAGGGTCGTGGCGATGATGCGGTCCGACAGCTTCTTCGGATCCGCCAGTTTCACCAGCCCGTCCTTGATCTTCTTGTCGAGCTTGGCGATGCCCTCGAAGATGCTCATGATGTCGGCGATCTTGTTGATCGCCGCGGCGGGCATCTTCGACTCGCCGTCCGGCGCGGCGGCGTCGACACTGCCGTCATCGTCCGGCATGGCCAGGTCGATGGTCTCCTTGATCACGCGGGCGTCCTTCTTGGCCGCCTCGTAGATCTTGAGGATCTCCTCGCGAATGATGCGGTTGGCGGAGAGGGCCTTGAAAACCTTCCGCTCGCCTTTCTCGATGCGCTTGGCGATGTCCACCTCGCCCTGGCGGTCGAGCAGCTTGACCGTGCCCATCTCGCGCAGGTACATGCGCACCGGGTCGTTGGTCTTGTCGACGATGCCGCTGGAGGCCGCGATGATGTCCTGCTGGACCTCCTCGCGCTGGTCCATCTCCTTCTCTTCGATGGTTCCGTCGATCGTGACGATGCCCTTGGGGCTTGCCTGGAGAGGCTTCTCGGCGTCCTCGATGACGTCGATTCCGAGATCGTTGAAGCGGATGTAGATCTCATCCAGCTCTTCCGGGAGGGACGTGACTTCTTCCGGGAGGACTTCGTAGATCTCGTCGTAAAGCAGAAAGCCCTTTTCCTTGCCGATGGCGATGAGCTGCTTTACTTCCGCATATTTTTCTTCGACACTCAACTCGACGACCCCCTCATCTTCGTAGTTGGAATCCGGTTCGAGATTCGAAGTGCGCAGGCGTGTCGTCATGGTTTTCGCTCCTCGCAATGGGCAGCTGGTGAAGTCGCCCTGTCGGCACTCTCGAGGCCCCCGAACGAGGCCTTGCTAGGTGTGTCAAAAATTTGGGTTGACAAGCCAGCCAAAGGTTCGTCCTGAGGACACCAACGTAATCTGGCGGGGACGATAATTATTTCAGTGAGTGCAACATACGCGACAGTTGGAGCTTCTCCCGGTAGAGCTCGTCCAGACCTTCACCGTCGGTCCCCGCATCGATGATTTGTCGTTGAATCTGCTGCATCCGGCGAGAGAGGTACGTTCTCTCCATGGGGAGGAGGTTTTCTTCGAGTCGCTGGAGAGAACGGTCGTCAATGTCTTCGCTGAGGCTGAGCTCGGACAGCAGCGTCAGCTCGGCCTCGCCCCTAAGATGGGTCGCGACCTGTCCAAAATCAATAGGTTGGCCTACCGAAAGGTCACTTTTTATGATGGAAAATATCGTTTTGCTCGCAGCGTCGTCGAAATAATCCTCCCTCAGACGCGCGATCTGCTCGGTCGAAAGCCGCCCTTGCAGGGCCGCGATCAACACGAACTTTTCGCCCGAGGACTGGGGGGCGGAGACCTGGCGTTCCGGCGTCGCGCCCGTCGAGGCTTTTCCCCGCACGCGCGACCAGACGGTCTCGAACTGGAGGCGGAACGCGTCGGCGATCCGCTGCGCCGCCTCGTTGCGCACGACCGGGTCGGTCACGGCCGACAGGAGAGGCATGAACTGTTCGACGCGCTCGGACTTTTCCCGCCCGGTCAGGGACGATGCATCCTTCGCCCACTCGCGCAGCCCGAAGTCGAAGATGTCGATCGCGTTCGAGAGCACTTCCAGGAAGCCGTCCACGCCGCGGGCCTGAACGAGCGAGTCGGGGTCTTTCTCACCCTGGAGGTCGAGCGCCTCGACGTGCAGGCCGGCGGAGAGGAGGATCGGCGCCGCGCGGAGCGTCGCGGCCCGGCCGGCGTTGTCGCCGTCGTACGCGAGGACGATACGTCGCGTGAAACGTCGCAGCAGCGATGCCTGTCCGGTCGTCAGCGACGTGCCCATCGACGCGACGACGCCCGGCACGCCGGCGTAGTCGATGGCGATCGCGTCGAAGTAGCCTTCGACGAGGATGGCGCGGTCGTAGCGGCGCATCGCGTCTTTGCTGCGGTGGAGGTTGTAGAGCAGCCGCGATTTGTTGAAGAGCTCGGACTCGGGGGAGTTGAGGTACTTCGGCTCGCCGCCGTCGAGCGACCTTCCGCCGAAGCCGACGATTGCCCCGGTGTCCGAGTGAATCGGGATCATGAGGCGGTTGCGGAAACGATCGTAGTAGCCGCTCTTCTCCTTGCGGGGCGTGATGAGGCCGGCCGCCTCGAGGCGCTTCTCGCCATGCTTCTGTCCGAGAAGGCGAAGCAGGTAGTCCCACGAGTCGGGGGCGAATCCGAAGCCATACTTCGTGACGATCTCTTTCGGGACTCCCCGCTGCCGGAGGTAGTCTTCCGCCGCATTCGGCGTCCAGCCCAGCGCGCGATGAAATGCCTCGGACGCGTCGTCCATGAGCTGCAGGAGATCGTCCTTCTCGTTGTCACGCGTGGTGCGCTTCTTCTTCGGCAGCTCGATGCCGACGCGCTGCGCGACATGTTCGACCGCCTCCGGGAACGTGAAGCGCTCGGTGAGGGTGAGGAACTTGAAGATGTCGCCGCCGGTACCGCAGCCGAAACAGTAGAAGAGTCCCTTCGTTCGATCGACGGTGAACGACGGCGTCTTCTCGCGGTGGAACGGGCAGAGGCCCTTGTAGCGCGCACCGGCGAGCTTGAGGGGCGTGACCTGCTGCACGAAGTCGACGAGGTCGGCCGCGTCGCGGACTTGTGCGATCACCTGGTCGTTGAGGTCTGTAAATGCCATCTTCCCCGGTCACTCTGAGCGAAGCGAAGAGTCAACGGAGCCCCCGCGAAGAGCGTTCATCGAGAGGGCACCGTTGACTCTTCGGTCGCTTCGCGCCCTCAGAGTCAGAGCTCCACGACCGTGGCCCCATCGCCGCCCTCATTATCCGCTCCCGGCCGCCAGGAGCGCACCGCCGGATGTTTCCGCAGATATTCGCGAACGGCTTTCCGCAGCGTTCCGGTGCCGAAGCCGTGGATGATGCGGACGGCCTGTTTGCCTTCGAGAAGCGCTCGGTCGAGGAACTTGTCGGATTCCTCGAGGGCGTCGTCGACGCGCTGGCCGATGAGGTTGAGCTCCGCGGAGATGGTGGGCGCGTCGGTGGACGTCGTCGTGTGCCGCGGCTTGACCGGCGCCGGGGTGGCGCCTCCCTTGGGAACCAGGTCCCGGGTCTCGACGGTCATCTTCCGGCCGTTCACGTTCAGCACGGCCTTGTCGCCGTCGACGGAGACGAGCTCGCCGACGATTTTGAACTTGCGATGCTCCACCTTCTCGCCGACGCGGATCGTGCGCTGCTCGGACGGGATGAACTCCACCGCTTTCTCGACGGCTTTGGTCACCGTGCGGATCACGTCGTTCGCGTTGACGGACGCGCGCGCGGCGCGGTCCATGTCGCGGAGCGATTTGATCTCGGCCGCGAGTTGGCGCGCGACGTCATCGCGCAGGCGCTCGAGCTCCTCGCGGTACGACGTACCGAGCCGGGCGCGCTCTTTCTCGAGCGCGGCGGATTTGTCCTGCGTGGTCTTCCGCTCGGACTCGAGGTCTCTGCGCACGGCGAGAACCTCGTCCTGCTGCGCGACGACTTCCGCCATCTTCTTCTGCAGCGTCGCGAGCAGGTGGTCCGTCTCGCCGTAACGCTCGCCGAGGCGCTCGTGGGCGGAGGCGATGATCCGCGCCGGAAGACCGATCATCTTCGCGACCTCGATCGCGCGCGAGCGGCCGGGGATGCCGGTGATCATGCGATACGTGGGGAGCGCGGTCGCGGCGTCGAACTCCATCGACGCGTTCACGATGTGGGTGTCGTTGACCGCGAAGCTCTTCAGCGCGGAGAGGTGGGTGGTCACGACCACCAGCGCGCCGACCTCGAGCAGGTGCTCGATGATCGAGGCCGCGAGCGCCGCCCCTTCCTCGGGATCCGTCCCCGACCCGAGCTCGTCGAGCAGGACGAGCGAGCTCTTCGTCACACGCGAGAGGATGTGCTTCAGGCGCATGAGGTAGGCTGAAAATGTCGACAGGTGCTCGAGCACGCTCTGGTCGTCGCCGATCAG
Source organism: uncultured Thermoanaerobaculia bacterium (assembly GCA_964558905.1). Taxonomy (GTDB): domain Bacteria; phylum Acidobacteriota; class Thermoanaerobaculia; order Gp7-AA8; family Gp7-AA8; genus QHVT01. Next base: position 5,169 of record CAZLGP010000153.1, read on the forward strand.
GACGTGCAACGCGTCGACGCAGGGGAGGACCGTACCCTCCGCGGCAGGGACGGGAAGGCCGCTCATGCCCATCGCGACGAGCAGCCCGGCGGTCTTCAGGGCCACGGTCTTGCCGCCGGCGTTGGGTCCGGAGATGACGAGGGCGGTCTGACTGTCATCCTGAGCCGCGGAGACGGCGAAGGATCCCGCGCGGCTGGCGACGTCAGCGCCTGAAGCAGGAGGTCCTTCGCCGCGCTTCGCCGGCTCAGGATGACAGCTCAGGCGAATCGTCAGAGGGACGATCTTCTGATCGCTCGGCTCTTCGCCCCACGCTTCCTGGCGCAGCGAGGCGAGTCGCTCGTCGAGCAGCGGGTGCCGTCCGTCGATGATGTGGAGCTCGCGATCGGCGGAGAAGGTCGGCCGCGATCCGCGGATGGTGTCATGGAAGATGCCGCAAGCCTGCAGAGCATCAAGCTCGCCGGCGATCGCGACCGCGTCGCGGATGGCGTCCGCCTCGTCGAACAGCGTCTGGGAGATGAAACGGGTGATCCGGGCGATCTCCTCACGCTCCTGGATCAGAAGATCGGCGAGGTCGTTGTTCAACTCGATGGCCGCCATCGGCTCGATGAAGAACGATGCACCCGAGCCGGAGCGCTCGTGCAGGATGCCCGGAACCGCGTTGCGGTTGTCGCTGCGGACGGGGATGCAGTAGCGGTCGCCGCGCATGACGACGAGCGGCTCCTGAATCGCGTCCGCATTGCGGTTCATGATGTCGCCCAGTGTCCGCTGGATCGCGGAGCGCTTCTGCTGCATGCGCGCGCGGATCGCGCGGAGCTCGGCCGAGGCCTCTTCACGCAGCTTGCCTTCGCGCGTGAAGTACTTGTTCGTCTTTGCCAGCAGCTCGTCGAACTGGGGGATGTCGGAGGCGATCGCGCGAAGACGGGGGTACGACTCGGTGCGTGTGAGGGTCTCCCGCATCGCCTGCGTCGCGCGGACTGCGCGGACGACGTGCCACGACTCGTCGATCTCGAGGACCGTCTCCCGCGAGAAGAGCGGCGCGATGTCATCGAGGCCCGCCAGCGGTAGCAGACCGTCGGTGTGGAAGAAGCGCACCATCTCGCCGAGGTCGGCGTGGGCGCGCTCGCACTGCTCGCGTGTGCGGAGTGGGCGGCGTCGCGAGATGGAGCTCTTTCCCGGCGCGCTCTTGGCCTCCATGGCCACGAGCGTGAGGACGCGGTCGAACTCGAGAGTGGTGAGGGAGGAGCTCATGTTCGTCAGTCGGGGTTGCAGGCCAGTCTTCAGTGGCCAGTTGCCAGTGGCCGGTTGCCGAGGGACAGCGGTGCGAGGGCCGCGGTCGTTCTCACTGGCCACCGGCTACTGGCCTCTGGCCACTGGCGACGCTTCTCGGGAAATGAAAACGCCCGCGATTGCTCGCGGGCGCTTCGTGGAACCATGTGCGGTTCAGTAACCGGCACGTCTCTCTTCGGCAAGCTTCCGCAGCACCTTTTTCCGGGCCGCGATGGCTTTCCGCTTCCGCTTCGTGCTCGGCTTCTCGTAGTGCTGACGCTTCTTCAGCTCGGACAGAATTCCCGATTTTTCACACTTCCGCTTGAAGCGGCGAAGCGCATTCTCGAATGTCTCGTCTTCTTTGACGTGTACGAGAGGCATCCCCAATCCCCCCCTTCTGTCGTGAGCTGTGTGGCGGACACCTGGAACGACCTGTGGGCCCGCCTATTTTAGATTCGGCATCCGAACCGGTCAATCCGGCCCATCCACGTGTGCGTTCAACCGGGCGCAATGACCGGCGATTCCGCGTCGGCTGTGAATTCTTCTAAGCCGTTGGAAATGAGCGATATCCGGTCACAATTGGCGACCGCCCTGTTTTCAGGACGCTGCCCATGTTTCGTGACAGTCCTGTGTGAAACGACCCGATTCATGCAACGAGTCTCGGCGGGTCGCACCGAGAGAAAGGCGCGGACGCGATCGCCCCCGAGGGGTGATTAGCTCATGGACCTGTCGACGTTGCGACATGTTGTCACGTCGTGAAGGACGGGAAAGTTACTGCAAGTAACGTATCATCGCGGCGAGTCCAATCCGGTCCCTGGAGAACCTGCATGCGTCACGTCTCTCGTCTTCTGCTCGTCGTCTGTCTCTCTCTTCCCGCCTTCGCCGCCCCCACCGTCGCAGAGTTGATGAAGAAGTACACGGAGCTCACCGCGGGCGAGGGGCGGTCGGTCTCCGCGTTCCAGGTGAGCGTGGGACATCTCAGCGTGGTTCTCGACTCCGGCACGGTCGCGCCGGTGATGGCGGGCGATCAACAGGTCGGTCTTTTTCTCACAGGTTCCGGCACGTTTACGTACGAGACCGTGAACAAAGACGAGCTGACTGCGGTCCGCTACAACGCAAAGAACGTCGACGTCGCCGTGGAAGGCGACGCCGACAAAGCAACGATCAGGCAGAAATTCAAGAGCGTTCTCCTCCGGGGCAACGGCCTGCCTGTTGCCACGGGCGAGGCAGCGGCCGCGCCGCAGGTGCAGTTCAGGGAGCTCCGGGAGTTGTTCGCCCGTCCGCGCTTCACGGAGCCGGCGGAGCATTTGTTCGTGCTGCAGGCTCTGAACGCACCGACGTCGCGGGCCGTGCGTGCGGACATCCAGGGAGTGGACCATCCGTACGTCTACGTCTACGACGATGTCTGGACGCGCGGAGAGTCGTTTACGCTCATGCGCAGGCCGCAGTTCCGGATGAACAATTACGCGAGCTGGCTGTTCGCGACGCCGCTGTCGCGACAGGCGATCGGCCGTGCGGACCGCGTCACCGCGCCGGCGAACGTGCGCCTGACGGATCTCGACGTCCTGCTCGTCAATACCGAGGCGGACAACGCGACGCTGACGGTCGTGGAGACGCTCGTGCCGCAGGGCCGTGCCCTCTCCGCGGTGGCGTTCGAGCACTATAGCGACTACTACTTCGACATCAGGGTCGATCCGCGGAAGTACAACGTTCGCTCCGTGACTGACGAACGGGGGACCAAACTCTCGTATCACCACGAGAACGACTCGCTCGTGGTCGGCCTCGCGCAACCGGCACCGGCGGGCAAGCCGATCAAGCTGACGTTCGAGATCGAAGGGAACATCTTGTACCGGCCGGATCGCAGCAACTACTGGGAACTCGGCATCGAGCCTTGGTTTCCGATGCTGCGCCGGAACGAGATGAGGTTCACGTATCACGCGGTGCTGAAGGTGAAAAAGCCCTTCACGGTCTTCACTTCCGGCAAGACCGTCCGGCGGGAAGAGGAGGGCGACTGGAACGTGCTGGAGACGAAGCTCGACACGCCGGTTGCGCATATCGCCATCCTCGCCGGCAGGTACCACTTCGAGGAAGAGACGATCAATGGACTGACCGTCCGGGTGGCGTCGTTCATGGTGAAGAACGCCCAGGCCTGGAAGTCGTTGCGCAGCATCGCCTTCGCCGCCGCCGCATACTACCCGCGCTTCCTCGGACCGTTTCCGTTCGACGAGATCACGATCATCGAGAAGAACGACGTCGGGTACGGCCAGGCCCCGGCGGGAATCGTCTTCATCACCAAGGAAGCGTTCACCCCGAAGATGCGGTACGAGAACCAGTTCATCGAGGGGATCAACCTCCGTCTTGCGCACGAGCTCGCGCACATGTACTGGGGACACGCGGTGATAGCGGAATCGCCCGAGGATCAGTGGATCGAGGAGGCCTTCTCGGAGTACTCCGCGGCGCTGTTCATGAAGGACGCAGGACGTCCCGCCGACTACAATCGGGCATTCGCGCACTGGCAGGCCGACGCCAAGACGGCGACGAACGCGACGGTGATCCCCATGGCGAACCGTCTCGTGAATCCGGGAGATCCTCTCACCGGGATGGTCCAGCGCGCCGGACTCATTTACGCGAAGGGCGCGTACCTCCTCGCCGGCCTCCATCGTGAGCTCGGCGACGAGCAGTTCCTCACGTTCCTGAAGTCCTATCAGCGGAGCTTCCGCGGAAAGTACGGCACGACGACGGACGTGATCGGGCTCCTGCAGTTCATGACCAAGAAGGACTACGGGCCGTTCTTCGAGCAGTACTTCTACGGAACGGCGATGCCGGACGTGAAGAAGTAGCGCCGCCCCGAACGCGCGTCACGTACCCCGTGTTCTTCCGTCGGAGGAACACGGAATGACGATTCGGATTGCGCCACTTCCGGCGAGTTTTCTTCAGAAGGTCCGTTACGACAGGATCGACGATCTCGGCCAGCCCGTGAGGCGTGTCGTCGCGGAGGGCGGCGAGCCGTGTCGCGACGTTCTGCGGCGCGCCGTCGCGGGGGAAGAGCTGATTCTCGCGAGCTTCACGCCGTTCGCGAAGGTCGGGCCGTACAAGGAGTACGGGCCGGTGTTCGTGCTCGCGAAGGACTCGAGCGAGAGCGCGGCGTTGGATTCGCTGCCGACGGGCGGATATCTCCGCGAGAGGTTCGTCGTGCGCGCGTACTCCGAGGCCGAGGAGATCCTCGAGGCGGAACTGGTGACGGCGGGCGACGCCGAGGCGACGGTACAGCGGTTTCTCGGTCGCGGCGACACCGCGTTTCTGCACGTGAGGTTTCCGACGTACGGATGCTTTGCGTTGCGGGTGGAGAGACAGTGAGTAGCCGGTGGCCAGTAGCCAGTAGCCAGGGGAACGCCCGGACGACGGGAAGGTCCTCGGCAACCGGCCACACCCTACTGGCCACTGGCTACCGGCCCCTGGCTACTGGCCACCAAACTAACCCAACAAACGCTCCACTCTGGCGATGATCGCGTCGATGGCCACGAGGTTCTCACCGCCTTCGGGGATGATCAGGTCGGCGTGGCGCTTGGACGGCTCGACGAACTCCTCGTGCATCGGCCGGACCGTGGTGATGTACTGCTCGATCACCGACTCCATGCTCCGGCCGCGGCTCTTGATGTCCCGAACCAGCCGTCTCATGAACCGAACGTCGGGAGGGGTGTCGACGAAGAGCTTGATGTCGATGCGTCTGCGCAACTCCGGCTCGGCGAGGACGAGGATGCCTTCGACGATGATCACTTTGCGCGGCTCGACGCGCAGGGTCTCCGCGCGGCGCGCGTACGTGTCGAAGTCGTACATCGGAACCTCGACCGACGAGCCTTTGCAGAGAACATCGATGTGACGGGCGAGCAACTCGGTCTCGAGCGAGTCGGGGTGGTCGAAGTTGATGTGATGCTTTTCCTCGGCGCTCAGCCCTTCGAAGTCGCGGTAGTACGAATCGTGGGAGATCCACTCGATGCGTTCTTTGCCGACGCGGTCGTAGATGGCCCGCGCGACGGTCGTCTTTCCGGAGCCCGTACCGCCCGCGATTCCGATGATCACCGGTTTCATAATCAGAGGGCAGGGGACAGGGCGCAGGAGACCCGTGAGGAGCTCTCCCGCGCTCTGTCCGCTGCGCTCTGACTACGAGCTCTCTTCCAGTTCCGCCTCGGTCATGAAATCCGAGACGTCGTCGTTGCCGCAGGTCGTGCAGAGGATCGTGGCAAGCTTTCCGTTCGCGAACTCGAACTGATACGTGGGCGTCTCGCACTGGAGACAGATCAGGTATTCCGGCTCGTCGCTCATCGAGCGCGAAGGATAGCAGGGGGCGGCGCGGAGGGGACAGCGCACGGAGATCGACAGTCATCCCTACAGGCAAAAGTGCGGCGAAGGCCCCCCTGCCACTTGCGCGGGCGTTCCCAATCGCAGGGGGTCCTTCGCCGCGCTTCGCCGGCTCAGGATGACAGTTCACCTCCGCGTTGCCGGCCGTGCCGACTAGGAGCCTGCGCGGCAGAAAAGAGGTGTCATCCTGAGCTGCGTAGACAGCGAAGGACCTTCCAGCACGCAACGGAGAAGGTCCTTCGCCGTCTCCGCGGCTCAGGATGACACCCTCATGGAAAGCAGCGGCTAGCGCAGGCCGATCCGTGGTGCGACGAAGCGGCCTGCGTGCTCGCTGCTCTCGATGACCGAGGCATAGACGTACGTTTCCGGCGCCAGCGTCTCGACCACGATCGAGAAGCCGTTGCCGTCGGTAATGAAGGGGAACAGCGACTGGAGGGACATGTGGGCGATGCCGCCGGCGCCGACGCGGACCGGCGTCATCGCGAGAGTGCGGCCGGGGATACGCTGCAGCGCAAGGAGGAAGTGCGCGTCGCGCTCGCCGAAGTTCACGAGACCGACGTTTGTCCGGAACTCCTCGCTGAAGGCGAGTCCGTCGAGGACGCGCGTCGGGTGGTACGACGGACCCACGTAGACGCCCAGGGGTTGGGACGGCGAGAAGAAGCTCCCGTCGTCGCGCATCGCGTAGACGCTCGCACGCACGGTGACCGACCGGCGGCCGCTGGTGGTCACGCGGAGCGGTGAGAGCACATGGTCCATGCCGAACGCCTGGGCGGCGATGTCGGTGAAACGTTGGGACTGGCCCGCGGCGAGGGTCAGGAGCATCACCGGCTGCTCGGGCGCGCACGGGAGCTCGAGAGCGACGTCCGCGGCGCGGCCGGTGTCGTTGACGATCTCCACGTCCGTCTTCCAGTGGATCATCGTCGCGCCGAAGACGCTCCCCACGACCGGCACGACCGCAGTGGCAACTTCCTGCGCCGCGGCGGTGGCCGCGGTCAGGAGTAGAGCGCAGAGCGCAGAGCGCAGAGCGCAGAAGAGCAACCGCCGGCCTTCGACTTCTACGCTCTGCGCGGTGCCCTCTGCGCCCTGCGCCGTGCCCTCTGCGCTCTGACTCATCCCCGACACCTGTGACGGGCTTGATTATCTGTGAGTTTCAAACGAAGTGTGGGCGAAGAACGCGTGTGCCGATGACGAGGATCTTCTGCAGGGGAGAGAGCGAGAGGCGTTTGCGAATGGCGATGAGTGGGTCTTTCTCGAGTTTCGCCAGCACCGTGGCGTAGACGCCGCCCATCAGGAGGGTGGGGAAGCGGGCGTCGAAATCGAGCTCGTGCAGCAGTGGCTCGGCCTTCTCGAAGTAGCCGTGGGCCCGGTCGATCTGGAACTCGATGAGCTTCTGCACCCGCTCGTTGTCCGCGCGGGCGAAGAGCTCGCGCTCCTCGACGCCAAACGCCCGCAGCTCCGTCGCCGGCACGTACACCCGGTCGCGCGAGAGGTCATCGCCGATGTCGCGGGTGACGTTCGTCAGTTGCAGGGCGATTGCGAGATTCCTTCCGTGGGCGATCGCGGCCTCGCTGCGATAGCCGAAGATCGCGAGCGAGATGTCGGAGATCGACGCCGCGACGAGCTCGCAGTACTGCAGCAGCTCCTCGAACGTCTCATAACGGGTCTTCACCATGTCCTGCCGGCATCCGTCGATGAGGGCGATGAATGCGCACTTCGGGATCGCGAAGTGCTGCAGCGCATCGGCGAGAGCGAGGGTGATGGGCTGGGTCGGCGCGCCGGCGTAGCAGGCCTCGAGCTCGCGCTGCCAGTCGTCGAGTCGTTGTTGGCGGTTGTCGGTTGCCGGTTGGCGGGGAGACGACGCCTCGTCACTCCCGCCAACCGCCAACCGACAACCGTCAACCGGTTCATCCGCGATGTCGTCGGCCACCCTGCAGAACGCATACGCCGCGTAGACGGCACGCCGCTTGGTCTTCGGCAGGAAGCGGAATCCCACCGAAAAGTTCGCGCCGTGCTTGTGCGCGATCGCGCGGCAGTAGCGGTAAGCGTCGTCTACGTTCATGGCAACGGGTCTTTGCTCAATGGACCGAGGGGCGGGACTCGGATCCCCGTGTCGCGCGAGCGGCACCAGTGTTCGCCAGGCTTGTGCCGGCAGCGGCCGCGGTGACGCCAGACGAGGCGCACGACCGGCGAGAGCAGGGACTTCCACCACGTCCTGTGGTGCCACTTTCCGAGGTAGCCGTTGAAGTCCTTCGCTCGCGCGGCCTGGCGAACGAACATCGAGAGGCCGGCGTTGCCGCCGGCCTCGTAAAGAAAGCGATTGACGAGCGAGGTCTCCTGCTTCGGCCCGAGCTCGCGCTGCCACAACTCATCGAAGTCACAATTCTCGAGGATGCTCCGCGCCGCGAGCCAGCCGCTCGTCAGCGCGTAGCGGATGCCGAGGCCGAAGAGGTAGTCCTGAAATCCCGCGGCCTCGCCGACGTAGCGGGCACCGTTCTTCGTCGCGCCCTGCTTGAGATGAAAGTTCATGTACGAGTAGCCCGTGCGCGTCTCCGCCGGGATCGTGAACGGATGCGCGCTCTGCGCCCCCTGCAGGGAGTGCTCGAAGTAGTCGTCGATTTTCTTGAAGTCCGCGACGATGGCGCACCCGAAGGTCGCGAGCCCGTCGAGAATGAAGAGATACGAATAGCCGCCGGGCGAGAGGTGGTGATTGAAGAAGACCTCGACGCGCTCGGGATCGGAGGTGTGCCAGGTCATCTCCCGCGCAAGTCCGTCCGGCGAGGCGGGCCCGGTGGCGACGATGTGGGCGTCCTGCAGGCGGCTGTTGAAGACGACGTTCACCCCGAGCTGCCGTGCCTGGGCGAGGAGTCCGCGGTCGAGCGTGTCGAGCTCGGCTCCGCGGCGGATGAAGTAGCCGAAGGGGTCTTCGCTGCGGATCGTCCGCCGCGTGTTGCGGTGATCGTAGAAGGTCGCGGAGAGGGCAGGGCGGAACCAGAAGTTGCGCCCGATGCCGATCCGGTGGAGGAAGTCGGGGACGGGCTCGCGCTCGGAGGAGCCTTCGATGATCTGCAGATCGCCGATGAAGCGCGTACCGACGTCGGGTCTGGCCTCGTGGACCTCCACGGCACGGCCCCCCCGCGCGAGGGCGATGGCGGCGGCGAGGCCGGATGGTCCCGCACCTGCAATGAGGATGGGCTTTGTCATCGGTTGGCGGTTGGCGGTTGGCGGTTGGCGGGAGAGACGATGGGTGCCTTTTCGGTACCCCGCCCACCGCCAACCGTCAACCGCCCACCGGGCGCGGTATCTTATCCCGCCAGTCCTCTCATGAATTCCGACATCGCCGGCGGGGACGTTCCCCGCCAACCGCCACCCACCACCCGCCAGCCGAGGTTCGGTGGGTACGCCGCGCTCGTCGCGGCGGGGATTCTGCTCAGCCGGCTCGCGGGGCTGATCCGCACGAGCGTCTTCGCGCACTACCTCGGCGCGTCGGGAGCGGCCGACGCGTTCACCGTGGCTCTGAAGATGCCGAACTTCCTCCAGAATCTGCTTGGGGAGGGGGTCCTCTCCGCGGCGTTCATCCCGGTCTATTCGCGTCTCGTGAGCTGCGGCGAACAGAAGGTCGCCGATCGGGTGGCGGGTGTGTTCGTCTCGTTCCTGGCGCTCTTCGTCGGAGTGATCGTGGCGATCGGCGTCATCGCTGCTCCCTTCATTCTCAGCATCACCGTCGCAGGCCTGGACCCCGACGTGATGCAGCTGGCGGTCCGATTCACGCGGATCATTTTCCCGGGCGTCGGTCTCCTCGTGCTCTACGCGTGGGCGCTCGGGATCCTCAACACGCACAAGCAGTTCTTCATCGGATACGTCGCGCCGGTGCTCTGGAGTGCGTCGATGATCGCGACGCTGGTGATCTTCGGGATGTGGCTGAGCGGCGCGGAGCTCGCGCATGCGCTGGCGTGGGGGACGCTGCTCGGCTGCGGCCTGCAGTTCGGCATCGAGGTGCCGTTCGTTCTCCGTCACGCGAAGTACCTGTCGTTCGGCTTCGATCGCTCTCTCGAGCCGGTGCGGACGATCTTCCGCAACATTACGCCGGTCGTCGGCGGCCGCGGTGTGGTGCAGATCAGCGGCTACGTCGACACGTTCATCGCCTCGCTCCTGCCGACCGGTGCGGTCACCCTCCTGTTCTACGCGCAGACCGTGTACATGCTGCCGATCTCGGTCTTCGGGATGTCGGTCGCGGCGGCCGAGCTGCCGGAGATGTCCGCCGCGCGGGGCTCGGAGGACGAGGTGCGGCGGGTGCTGCGGATGCGCCTCGACCGGGGTCTGCGCCAGGTCGCGTTCTTCGTCATCCCCACGACCGTCGCATTCGTGCTGATCGGAAACGTGCTCGTGGCGGCGCTGTTTCAGCGAGGCGCGTTCACGCCGCAGACGACGCTCATCGTCTGGTACACCCTGATCGGGTCCTCACTGGGTCTTCTGGTGTCGACCATGAGCCGTCTGTACTCGTCGGCCTTCTATGCGCTGCACGACACGAAGACGCCGTTTCGCATCGCCATCGCCCGCGTCTTTTTCGGAGCGGCGCTCGCTCTTCATTTCGTGTTCACCGTCGGCTGGATCTTCCCGAGGATCCTCGCGTTCTTCGGCCTTCCACTGCCTCCGATGCCCGACGGGAGTCTCTCCCTGGGGGTCGTCGCCATCACGACGGCGTCGGCCGTCGCGGCGTGGGTCGAGTTCCTCCTCCTGCGCCGGGCTCTCGGGCGCAGGATCGGAGGAGGGGAGTCGAAGCGAGCGTTCATGATGAAGGTGTGGCTCGCCGCACTCGCCGCCGGAGCGGCGGCCGTGCTGACACACTTCTACGCCGCGCGTCCCATCGCCGCCCGCCTTCCTCTGTCGAACATCGTCGATGCGATTCTCGTGAGCGCCGCCTTCGGGATCGTGTACTTTGGGGCCGCGTTCGTCCTCGGGGTGCCCGAGGTGCGAGCGACGTTGGGAAGACTCAGGAGGCGGTGAATCATGATCTGTCCCGAATGCGGCGTCGAATATCGCGAAGGATTCACGCAGTGCGCTGACTGCGGCATCGCGCTCGGCGAGGCTGGCCCGCCCGAGCCCGAAGGCGAGCCGGACGTCGAGCTGGTGAAGGTCTTCGAGGCCATGAATCCCGCGATCCTGCCGCTGGTCGAGTCAGTGCTTCGCGATGCGAACATCGAGTTCATGACCCGAAGCAACGCCCTGCAGGACCTCTTTCCGATGAATCGGTTCGGCACGGACGCGCACAACTCGATCGGCGCCGCGGAGATCTGGGTACGCAAGGACGACGAGGAGGAAGCGCTCGCGCTGATCGACCTTCTCGACGAGCCGGTGACGAACGGGGAAACCGACTAGCCGGCACGGGCTGGCCGGCAACTCGAATGCCTCCCTGTCACCAATCTTGCTACCATCCCGGCGCGTGACGGATTTGTCGGCCGAACAGCCCGTGGGGATGACCGGGGCGAGGGTGGCGGATGTGGATGTGAATCCCGCCGAGGCGCTGCTGGAGGTGAAGAACCTGCGGACCACCTTTTTCACCTCCGATGGGGCCGTCGATGCGGTCGACAACGTCTCCTTCAACGTCCGTCGCGGCGAGTCCGTGGCTCTCGTGGGCGAGTCCGGCTGCGGGAAGAGCGTCACGGCCATGTCGATCATGCGGCTCGTGGCCGTGCCGGGAAAGATCACCGCCGGCGAGATCCGTTTCAAAGGCCGCAACCTGGCGTCCCTCTCCGAAAGGGACATGCGCAACGTCCGCGGCAACGACATCGCCATGGTCTTTCAGGAGCCGATGACGTCGCTGAATCCCGTCTTCAAGATCGGCGCGCAGGTGGCTGAAGCGATCCGCATCCATCGCAAAGTCTCGAAGAAGGACGCGTGGAAGCAGGCGGGTGACATGCTCGAGCTGGTCTCGATTCCGGACCCGCACAAGCGCCTGCACGACTACCCGCATCAGCTCTCCGGCGGCATGCGCCAGCGCGTCATGATCGCCATCGCCCTGTCGTGCGATCCGGAGCTGCTGATCGCGGACGAGCCGACGACGGCGCTCGACGTGACAATCCAGGCCCAGATCATGGAGCTCCTCGCGTCGCTGCAGAAACGGCTCGGACTCGCGGTGCTTCTGATCACCCACGACCTCGGCGTGGTCGCGGAGTTCTGCGAGCGCGTGATCGTGATGTATACCGGACGGGTCGTTGAGGAAGCGCCGGTGCGCTCGCTGTTCGCGAGCCCCGCGCATCCGTACACCCGCGGCCTCCTCCGATCGCTCCCGAGCATCACGGATGTCGATGGGCCTGTGAAGACACGTCTCGCGACGATCGAGGGCATGGTCCCGTCGCTCACCGCACTGCCGCAAGGCTGCAAGTTCAACCCCCGCTGTCCGGACGTCATGGACATCTGCCTCGGCAACGAGCCGGCGCTGATCCCGGTCGGCGAAGGGCAGAGCGCACGATGCTATCTGCACGGCGATGATGCGGACCCGGAGCGGATCAGGCAATTGAAAATTGAAAATTGAAAATTGAAAATTGAAAATTGAAAAACCGAGAGATGAGATCCGCACGCGCCATGAGTCTTTT
>CAZLGP010000154.1:0-18173 GCA_964558905.1 uncultured Thermoanaerobaculia bacterium
TACCGTCTGGCTGCCGCTCCGCGGCACAGGATCCGGCCGCTTCACGTCGGCGTAGACCGTACGGCGCAGACCTCGGAAGGGCCAAACTCCGGCGCCCGCTACGCGGGCACGAATCACGTGCTGCGTGCGAATGTCCAAACTCCAGTGCCCGCGTAGCGGGCCGCAATCGCCTGTGGGATCACTCTGCTCAGGTGCTAAACCGGCCCTTCGACTTCGCTCGGGGCTGTGTGTATGCGGGGGGAGCACGACACCTCGCCCTGTGACCATCAACATACCCCCGTTGTTCATGCTGGGACGACGATGGCTCTGCCCACCACAAGGAGTGTGCATGAGCATCAGCCAACTGGCGCGTTCGATCCTCCCGTCGCCCACCCTGCGACTCAACGAGACCGCCGCGAAGCTCCGCGAAAAAGGCGAGCCGGTCATTCACCTCGGAGGAGGTGAGCCGAAGAGCAGGGCGCCGCTCGACGCCATCCTCGGCTGTGCTACGCAGCTCAATACCGGCGAAGTCCGGTACGCGCCCGCCGACGGTCTTCCGGCGATGAAGAAGGCCGTCATCCGTTACACCGAGGAGCACTACGGACGGATGGTCGCGCCGGAGAACGTCGTCGTGTCCAGCGGCGCGAAGCAGTCCATCATGAACGCGCTCTACGCGATCCTCGAGCCGAAGGACGAGGTGATCTTCCCCGCGCCGTACTGGGTGAGCTACCCGGAGATGGTGAAGCTCGCCGGCGGCGTGCCGGTGCCGATCACGCCGGAAGACGGCAGCTTCCAGCCGAGCGTGCGCGAGATCGAAGAGAAGGTCGGCCAGTACACGAAGGCCGTGATCCTCAACAGCCCGAACAATCCCAGCGGCGCGGTCTACTCGCCGGCATTCATCCAGGGCGTGGTCGAGCTCTGCGAGCGGCACAACCTCTGGCTGATCATGGACGACCTCTACAACCGGCTCGCAGATCAGCACTTCGAACGCTCCGAAGATCGCCGCGCTGACGAGCAGCAGCGCGCGATTCCGCACCATCAGGAGACGAATTAGACTAAACATCGCCGCCTCGGTAGTGGGCCATGAAGATGTCCTCGAGCTCGGGCTCAGGAAACACCAAGTCCTCGATCTCCTCGCGCGCGAGACGGCGCAGCACCGGATTCAGATCGCCCTGCACGAACAGCTCCGCCTCGCGGTCGCGCGCGGTCATTCGCAGCACCCCGCCGATCGCGCCCAGATCCGCCGGTACAGCGCTCCGGAAACGCACACGAAGGCGCCGGACGAGATTCCTGCGCATTGCATCGACGCTCTCCATCGCGACGATCTTCCCCGCGCGAAGGATTGCCACCCGCGCGCAGATGGCCTCCACCTCAGGCAGGATGTGCGACGAGAAAAGGACGGCCTTTCCACGTCCCGCGCACTCGAGGAGCAGCCCGCGAAAGGCCTCCTGCACGAGCGGGTCGAGGCCGAGCGTCGGCTCGTCGAGGAGCACGAGATCGGGATCGTGCTGCATCGCGGCGATGATTCCGATCTTCTGCTTCGTCCCGTGCGACGCGAACTTGATGCGCTTCCGAAGGACGTCGCTGCCGACGTCGAGGGCCTCGAGCAGGCGAGGACGGAGCACGGGAGGACGCTCCGGCCGGAAGCGCGCAACGGCGTCCAGCAGGTCGCCGGCGCGCATCGATCCCCACAGCTTCAGCTCACCAGGCAGAAACCCGACCGCGTGCCGCGCGTCGGCGTCGCGGTGGCTGCGTCCGAGGATCCGGACCTCACCCTCGTCGTTGCGCACGAGGTCTCCGATGATGCGAAGAGTGGTCGTCTTGCCGGCGCCGTTCGGTCCGAGGTAGCCGAAGATCTCTCCCGGCTCGATGGAGAAGCTGATCCCGTCGACGGCCATGACCGCGCCGAAGGCTTTGCGGACGTTCGACACTTCGAGGGCAGGAGCCACGCCGCGATTCTATCCGGCGCTACAAAGCAGCGAGCTGACGCGACGAAGGTGACCCGAGGATGCGGCGCGTGTCGCGCCGCATCCTTCCCTGCTCACCGCGGGCAACGGCTACACTCCCCCCATGGCCGAATCGCCCGACAAGCCCCTCCGCGACGACGTGCACCTTCTGGGCGACCTACTTGGACAGACATTGTCCGCGCAGGAGGGGGACGATCTCTTTGCCATGGTCGAGCGCGTACGCGCGCTGGCGAAGAGCGGGCGAAAGGGGAACGCCGAGGACTTCGATCGGCTGGCGGAGCTGCTCGCCGCTCGACCGACGGCTGAAGCGTTGCCGGTTGCGCGCGCGTTCGCGCACTTCCTCAGTCTTGCGAACATCGCCGAGCAGCATCACCGCGTGCGCCGGCGGCGCGATTACCAGCGCGATCCGGCCGCGGGGCCGCAGCCGGGCTCGTTCGAGGAAGTCTTCGCAAGGCTGCGTGGGCAGGGGATCGGTGAAGAACAGTTGTTCGAGAGCGTGACCTCGCTCGAGATCGAGCTCGTGCTGACGGCGCATCCGACGGAGGTCGTCCGGCGCACGCTCCTTCAGAAGCACGCGCGCATCGCCGACCTTCTGGCCCGCCGCGACCGCCGCGACCTGACCCTTCGCGAGGAGCGAGAGACGACCGAGGCGCTGCGGCGCGAGATCACGGCGGCGTGGGAGACGGACGAAGTGCGCCACGCGCGGCCGACGCCGCTGGATGAAGTGAAGGGCGGGCTGTTCATCTTCGAGCAGACGCTCTGGGATGCGCTGCCGCGCTCCCTGCGCGCGCTCGACGAGGCGCTGCGAGCGCATACCGGACGCGCACTGCCGATGGACGCCGCTCCGATCCGCTTCGGGTCGTGGATCGGCGGCGATCGCGACGGCAATCCGAACGTTACCTCGGCGGTGACGGGGGACGCCTGCCTCCTCGCGCGATGGGTTGGCGCGGATCTGTATTTGCGCGAGATCGAGGCCCTCCGCTCGGAGTTGTCGATGAAGTCCGGCTCGCCCGAGCTCCCGGCGGTCGACGAGCCGTATCGCGCCCTCCTGAGGGACGTGCGCGACCGCCTGACCGCCACACGCGCGTCGATCGAGCGTGCACTCGGGACACCGGACGGCTGGCGCGGCTGGCCGCCCGGAGGCGCGTTCGTCGACGCGGGCGAGCTGCTCGAGCCGCTCCTGCGGTGTCATCGCTCGCTGCACGAGACGGGCAACGGCATCCTCGCCGACGGCCGTCTCGTCGACGTCATCCGGCGCGTGCACGCGTTCGGTCTCACGCTCGTGCGTCTCGACGTGCGCCAGGATGCGGCGCGTCACACGGCGCTTCTCGACGCGATCACACAGCCTCTCGACATGGGAAGTTTCGCGGAGTGGAAGGAAGAGCAGCGGCAGGAGTTTCTCCTGCGCGAGCTCGCGTCGCGTCGCCCGCTGATCCCTCCCGATCTCGAGCTCGACGACGACGCGCGCGAAGACCTGGCGACCTTTCGCGCCATCGCCGCGATTCCGCGCTCTTCCCTCGGCGCCTACGTCATCACCATGGCGTCGCGCCCCTCCGACATCCTTGCGGTCGCGTTGCTGCAGAAGGAGGCCGGCGTTCGGGATCCGCTGCGTGTCGTGCCGCTCTTCGAGACGGCTGCCGATCTCCGTCGCGCCGGAGAGACGATGGCCCGGTTGCTGGCCATCGAGTCCTATCGCGCGGCCATCGACGGGAAGCAGGAGGTGATGATCGGCTACTCCGACTCGTCGAAGGACGCTGGACGCTTCACGGCCGCGTGGGAGCTCTTTCAGGCCCAGGAGGAGATCGTCACGGCGTGTCGCGCGGCGGACGTCGAGGTTACGCTGTTCCACGGACGCGGCGGAAGCGTCGGTCGCGGC
Source organism: uncultured Thermoanaerobaculia bacterium (assembly GCA_964558905.1). Classification (GTDB taxonomy): domain Bacteria; phylum Acidobacteriota; class Thermoanaerobaculia; order Gp7-AA8; family Gp7-AA8; genus QHVT01. Next base: position 3,823 of record CAZLGP010000154.1, read on the forward strand.
GGCGGCCCGACCTACCTGGCCATCCGCTCGCAGCCGCCCGGATCCGTCGACGGACGACTTCGCGTCACTGTGCAGGGCGAGATGATCCAGGCCGAGTTCGGCCTCGTGGGGATCGCGCTCCGCACGCTGGAAGTCTATGCGACGGCGACGCTCGATGCGACGCTGGCGCCGTCGGCCGCTCCGCGCGAGGAATGGCGCGCGATGATGCAGCGGATGTCGGACGCGGCCGCGCGCGCGTACCGCGGCGTGGTGTACGAGACTCCGCGCTTCGTCGAGTATTTCCGCGCGGCGACACCGGAGGTGGAGCTCGGTGAGATCAACATCGGCAGTCGTCCCGCACGACGGGGCGGGCCGAAAAAAGGAGTCGAGTCGCTGCGCGCAATCCCCTGGCAGTTCGCCTGGACGCAGAACCGGCTCCTGTTGCCGTCCTGGCTGGGTGTCGACGCGGCATTCCAGGCGGGCGACGCGGCCACGATCGCCGCGATGATGGAGGAGTGGCCCTTCTTCCGATCGACGATCGAGTTGATCGAGATGGTCCTGGCCAAGGCGGAAGCGAGGATCGCGGCGTACTACGATCGCGTGCTCGTCCCCGACGAGCTGCGCGACCTCGGTGAGGACCTCCGGGCGGGGCTTCTGCGAACGGTCGAGTGGGTCCGGCAGGTGACGGGCCACCGGGACCTGCTGGAGAACAACCATGCGCTGCGGCGGTCCATCAACGTACGCAACCCTTACGTCGACCCGATCAACGTGGTTCAGGCGGAGATCCTCCGCCGGCTGCGTCAGAATCCGGACGACGGGCTACGCGACGCGTTCATCGTGACGGTCAATGGGATCGCGGCGGGAATGCGCAATACGGGGTAGGCGGAGGCAACCATGACAGACATCCGACGCATCGCCATCAGCACCGGCGGCGGCGACGCTCCCGGCCTCAACGCGGTCATTCGCGCGGCCGTGCTCTCGGCCGTGAACCGCGGCTGGGAGTGTCTCGGCATCCGCGACGGCTACAACGGACTGTTTCGGCCGGACGACTACGACGGCGCAGGGCTGGTCCCGCTCACCCGGGACTCCGTCCGGGGCATCACACCTCTCGGGGGCACGATTCTCGGCACGACGAACCGAGGCGATCCGCGCCGCTTTCCCGTGAAGCAGGCGGACGGCACCGTCATCGAGGTCGATCGAACGGACGATCTCGTGCGGGCCTTCCATGATCGCGAGATCGACGCGCTGATCGCGATCGGCGGCGACGGCTCGCTCGCGATCGCCGCGCTGCTGGCGCGCAAGGGTCTTCGCGTGATCGGCGTGCCGAAGACGATCGACAACGATCTCGACGGCACGGTGGTCACCTTCGGCTTCGACACGGCGGTGTCGTTCGCGACCGAGGCCATCGATCGGCTGCACACGACGGCCGATGCGCACGGGCGGGTGATGATCGTGGAGGTGATGGGTCGTTACGCGGGCTGGATCGCGCTCAACGCCGGGATTTCCGGAACGGCCGACGCCATCCTCATCCCCGAGATCCCGTACGACCTCGACGTCGTGGCGCGGAAGATCGAGCAATGTGAGGAGTGGGGACAGAAGCACGCCATCGTGGTCGTGGCGGAAGGGGCGAAGCCGAAAGAGGGGACGATCTCGCTGCTCAAGCCGCGCGTCGCGGGGGAGAACGAACGTCTGGGTGGAGCCGGCGAGCGCATTACGCGCGAGATCGAGGAGCTCACCGGACGCGAGGCCCGATGCGTGGTCCTCGGCCATCTTCTGCGCGGCGGAACGCCGACGACGTTCGACCGCCTCCTTTCGCTGCGATTCGGCGCCGCGGCCGTCCGCGCGCTGGACGAAGGACAGAGCGGCGTGATGGTCGCGCTCGACCCTCCGATCGTGAAGTACGTACGACTCGAGGATGCGACGCGGAGGATGAAAGTCGTTCCGCTCGACTGCGACTCGATTCAGACCGCGCGCGACGTGGGAATCTGTTTCGGGGATTGAACGCGTGCCAACGCGCATAGACCGCGATCATCTCGTCACAGGCGCGATGGTGTGGAGGAGTAAGGGAGCGGGGACAGGGCGCGGAAAATCTCCTGCGCCCTGTCCCCTTGTCTCGCTTACCAGTTGATCGAAACGAAGCCGAGGGCCCTGCGGGACATGAGGTCGCCGCCGAAGGCCTCGTAGTGCTCATCGTCGAGGGCGTTGCTGATGTCGACGCCGAACCCGAGCATGTCGGTGATCTTGTAGTTGGCGCTGACGTTCACCACTTCATACTCCGGAATGTTACCGACGAAGATGCCCGCGGCCCACCTGAACTCTTCGACCCAACGGTAGGTCGCCTTTGCGTCGAACTTATCGCTGCGCCAGCCGAAGCCGAGGTTGAACTTCTTTTCGGGCGCGTTCGGGAGGAGGAGATCGCCGACCTGCGCGCTCTTCACCTCGAAGTCGAAAAGCGAATAGTTGAAATCGAGCAGCCAGTTGTTCGTGATGTAGTAATTGAGCGCGATCTCGCCGCCCTGCGTGTCGACCTCGCCGGCGTTCGTGTACGAGAACACGAGCGCGGGCGCGCCGTTGACCGTCGTCAGGCCGCCGCGGTTCGCGCCCAGCGCCGCACCGAGGAACTGGTTGATGCCCGCCGCCACCGGCGCGGGAACGGTTCCCGGAACCTGATAGGGAGCGAACGAGGTATTGACGCCCGGCAGCAGATCGGTGACGAAGTTCTTGAGATTGCTCTTGTAGAGATCGAGCGTGAGGAACACCTTGCCGGCGAGGATCCCGGCGTAGCCGAGCTCGTGGCTGCGGACCTTCTCGACGTCGAGATTCGCATTGCCGCGGGCCAGGAGCGGGAGGGGGCCGAAGCCGAGCTGCTGGAGGAACGGGGCTAGGGGCGCGCTGGCCGGATTGAGCGCCGCGGCGCCGGCCAGGTTCACCGGCGCGCCGGCCGGTGCGGACAGGAAGAGCTCCGAGTAGTTCGGACGCTGGAAGGCTTCGTTATAGCTGTAGCGCAGCGTGTGATTGGTGGCTGCCGAGAAGACGATTGCGCCCTTCGGCGAGAACTGCGCCTCGTGCAGCGTGGAGTCGTCCCAGCGCGCGGCACCGACGAGCTTGAACCTGTCGCTCAGATCGAACTCCAGTTGGCCGAAGGCAGACTGCTGGCGCTCGTCGGTGGCTTCGCTCATGAGCGTCTGGAAGCCCTGGGGATTGGCGGTGTCGACGTCCTGCGAGTTGTAGGCGACGCCGCCGATCACCCGGGTGCGGCCGCCGAAGAAATCCCAGTTCGTCATGATCTCACCGTGGAGATTCGACGAGTCCTCGTACAGACGGGCATTGGAGGCGAGAGCGACCTGATTGACCGCTTTGCGGGCGTCGTAATAGCCGCCGATGTTCCAGCGGGGCATGTTGTAGTTGAGGCGGAACCACGGACGCTCGACGTCGGTGACCTGTACGCGTCCGATGCCCGTCTGGAACACGGGGCCCTCGATCGTCGAGTAGCCGCCTTCGGCGGTGAAGACGTCGGTGTTGGCGAAATGCTTGTCGAAGCGGACCCCGCCGAAGCGGACGTTGACCTCGTCGAGAGCCAGCGGCACGGCCTCGCGACGGAGGCAGTCCGTCTGGCCGGCGGTCAGACACGGAGTGGTGTACTCGACGGTGGCGTTACGCGAGCGCGAGAAGTCGTCGCTCTGCTGATAGCCGCCGACGAGGCGGTAATACCACTCGCCGCCAAGACCGCCTGCGTGACGGACGTCGGCGCGGCGCGTACTGAGATCGCCACCGGAGATCAGAAGCCGTCCGCCCGGGGTGAGCTTGGGCTGCTTGGTCGTCATGTTGAGCACGCCGCTGAATGCGTTCGGTCCGTACAGTGCGGAGCCGGGACCGCGGACGAGCTCCACGCTGGCCATTTCATCGAGAGGGAACGAGAGAGCGGCCCACTCCTGCGAGCCGAGGAACGCGACGGCGGGATCGCGGCCGTCGACGAGAGTCAGGATGCGGCGATTGAGCGAGCTGTTGAAGCCGCGCGCGTTGAAGTTCGTGTCATAGAGACCGCTGGACGTGTAGTCGACACCGGGCGCGGACTCGACGATCCGGGGTGCCTGCCCCGACGGGGCCACGGCTGCCACATCCTGGGGTGACATCACTGTGACCGAGGATGGCGCCTCGACGACGCGCTCCACGCGGCGGGAGGCCGAGTAGACCGTGATCGTCTCGGCGACGCTCAGGTGCCAGTCGACCTTCTTGTCGACCCGCGCCGTCCTTCCGGGGGGAACGACCACATTGCTCTCCGTCGTCACGTTCGCGCCCGCGACGAACTGCAACGAATAGGTCCCCTCGGGGACCTCGAAACGGAAGTCGCCGTTGGCGTCCGACAACTGGACGGCTCCGGTCTCGACGACCTGTACGATGACGCCGCCGATGCCCGAGCCGCTCTCGCGGCTGATGCGGCCGGCGATGTGGCCGTGTGCGGCGAAAAGATTCACCGCGAAAAGGGTGGTGAGAATGCCGAGGAACAGGGAACGGATGAACCGGCGTGACGCCATGAAGCTATCCTCCTCACAGACTGCGCTGGACTCGATGTTTCGGGACGGAGTGAAGGTAGCGCGCCCCCGATGCGGCGTCAATGGAATTTCGAGTGACGTTCCGCGACGGCGTGGTGGCCGGTGGCCGGTAACCCAGGGATTTTGGGCTCGGGCGATGACACAACGGCTGGTAGCCGGTGGCCGGTAGCCAGGGGTTTGCGCTCGGAAGATCACTCACGGCAACCGGGCGAAGGGGGGCCGGCGGTTTGCGCTCGGACGATGACTCACTGAAAAACCGGCAACCGGTTCACGACCCTCCCATCACCCACAGCACCACCATCGCGATGGTCAACAGCGTCATCACCAGCAGCGTGATCTTCACCCACGACCAGGGCGCCGTGCCGTGGCATTTCCCGGTGACGCCGTTGACGAGGAAGCGGTAGGGCGTCCCGTGATAGTCATACGCGGCGATCCAGATCGGGAGGAGGCAGTTCTTGTAGGCGAGCGCGGAGAAGACGGTGTGCACGACGAGGTTGCGGTGCGTATCGCCGGGAACTCGGCGCGCGCACGCGGCGCGCACTTCGTCGCGCATCCGCTCTTTCGCGCTCTCCAGCGCTTCCGGCAGATCGATCGCGTTCTCCTCGGCCAGGAAGCCGGAGAGGTAGGACGGCTCGTATGGCGTGAGCTCGGCGGTGGGGAACGGCTCGATGCCCTGCGAGAGAGAGGTGTCGATTCCCCTCGAGGCAGGGACGGGGACGTCGTCGAAGAACATCTCCAGCGACCCGGCAGCAGGTTCCCAGCGGATCCGGCGCTCGCGGCGCGTCTGGCGACGGCCGTTCACGACGGCCTGGACCTCGACGTAGTAGTAATAGCCGGCTTCGGCCGTCCAGCGCGAGTGCGTCGCCGCGTCGAAAGTCCAGAAGGGGATGTACGCGCCCTGGATGGTGTTCATCCGCGCGGCGCGCTTGAGATCGTTCGGCCGCAGCCAGAGCTTGTGCAGCCACGCCCGAAACGACTGCAGCGCCGACTCGCGCGTGATACGGAACGGCAGCAGGCCCTCGGGTCGGGCGATGGTCGCATCGGGTGGCGCCTCGACGACGGCGTTCGTCCCGCAGAACGCGCAGGAGCTCGAGGCGACGTGCGGATCGAGGGTCGTGTGCGCACCGCAGCGCTTGCAGGCGATGACCTTGCGCTCCGCGCCCCATCCGAGGTTGCGCGGCGCACGCAGGCCCGCATCGACGGATCTCTCGGCGACGGTGCCGGTCGGTGCGGCGACGTCTTTGGTCGTCCCGCACCACGGGCACTTGAGCGCGGTGACTCCCGGCGCCCAAGCGAGGTCAGCACCGCAGCCCTCGCAGGGGAACTTGCGGACTTTGGATTGGAGAGCTTCTGCAGTCATTAGTGAGGCGTTGCCCGTCGCCCGTGACCAGTTCCCGGGCATTTTCGCCCGGGCGATACAGCAGTGGTCACGGGCAACGGGTCACGGGCAACTCATTTGGACGGCGGGGGAGGCGGCGGCATGGCGCTGCCCTCTCCGATTCCCAGCTCCGAGTACGTGTCGAGCGGCGCCCAGCCGGCGGCGCCGGGGCGCCAGGCATGCGTCGTGGCGTTTACCTGTCCACCCTGGATCATCGCCTTCAGACCGTCGTCGGTATACGGGCCGTAGGTTTTGCCGTCGATGGCGAGCGACCAGCGGGGGACGTTTGCCTGTCCGCCCGGAGGGGGCGGTGGCGCCGCGTGACCCGGCGGCGGCGGCGGGTTCGCTCCCGTTGATCCAACGCCGCCGAAGGCGCCGCTCATGGCTTGGCCCATGGCCATGCCTGCGCCGAGGCCGACGCCGGCGCCGGCGATCCCGCCGGGATTCGCGGCCGCGACCTTGATCGAATCCGCGGCCTGCATCTGCGTGTACTGGCCCATGCGGTCGCCGAGGACGCCGAGTTTCGTGCGCTGGTCGATCGCGGCCTCGACTTCCTCGGGGAGCGAGACGTTGTCGATGTTGAAGCGCGCCAGCTCGAGCCCGAAGGTCGCGAACGATGGCGCGAGCTCCTTCTGCGCGAGCGTCGACAGCTCGCGGTAGCTCGAGGCGAGATCCAGCGCGGCGATCTTCGACTCCGCGATGATGTCCGAGAGATGGCTGATGATCGTCGAACGGAGCTGCACGAGGATGTCCTCGGTCGTCGTCAGTCCCTGCGTCCCGACGATCGTCCGGAAGAGCTCCTTCGCGTCGGCGATGCGCATCGCGTAGGTGCCGAACGCGCGCATGCGGATCATGCCGAACTCCGCGTCCCGCATCATCACCGGGTTCTGCGTCCCCCACTTCAGATCCGTGAAGAGCCGCGTGTTGAAGAAATAGACCTCGGCCTTGAACGGCGAGTCGAAGCCGTACTTCCAGCTCCGCAGCGTCGTCATGATGGGCATGTTCTGCGTGGAGAGCTCGTACCGCCCGGGTTTGAAGAGATCGGCCACCTGGCCTTCGTTGATGAAGATGGCCACCTGGTTCTCGCGCACGGTGAGCTGTGCGCCCATCTTGATCTCCTGGTCGTGCACGGGGAACCGGTAGACCAGGGTGTTGTTGCTGTCATCGAGCCACTCGATGATCTGGATGAACTCGCTTTTGATTGCGTCCCAAAGTCCCATGTGTGTCGTGACCTCCGTGTGACGAGCAATAGTACGTGGAATTTGCGTTCCGGTTACGCCTTCGTCGCCCACTTCGCAGAACAGATCGATCGCAACATCCCGTCGGGCAATGCCCTTGAGCCGGGGCTGTTGCCTTCGGCCCGCAACGCGGGCGTCTGGCCAACAGACGGGCGGACGCGGGCTGGAAGCCCGTGCCCCTCGCGTCGTATGCTGTCTCCGTTCATGGAAATCGGTGCCGAGTGGCTCGTCGAAGCCGGCGGGTGTGATGCCGACGCGTTGCGGGACGTCGGAGTCCTCACTGCGCTCTTCGAGAGCGTCATCGCGGAGCTGAACCTGCAGCCGCTGCATGCGCCCGCCTGGCATGTCTTTCCGGGACATGCCGGCATCACCGGATTCGTGATGCTCACCGAGTCGCACCTCGCGTGTCACACGTACCCCGAGCATGGGTTCGTCGCGCTGAATCTCTACTGCTGCCGGCCGCGTCCCGATTGGCCGTGGGAGGAGCGCCTGGCCGCGCTTCTCGGGGCGAGCGATATCCGCGTGCGCAAGGTGGAGCGCGGGCGGTGACGACGGCGAACTGTCCCTCCTGCGGCGCGCAGGTCGTGTTCGCGATCGGATCCTCCGAGGTCGTCGTCTGTGATTCGTGCCGCTCCATCGTGGCTCGCACCGACCGTGGGATCGAAGACCACGGCAAGGTCGCGGCGCTGATCGATACCGGCTCGCCTCTCCACGTCGGCGCGGACGGAAAGTACCGCGGCCAGTCCTTCAGGGTCACGGGCAGAACGCAGCTCCGCCACGAGGCCGGCGGCGTATGGGACGAGTGGTACGCGGCGCTCACGGACGGACGCTGGGCGTGGTTGGCCGAGGCGCAGGGGCGGTTCTACGTCACCTTCAAGACCTCGGAGAAGAACGCGCCGCCGTTGGACGCGCTGCGCCTCGGCGATCGGGTTCTGAACGATCTCGTGGTCGCGGAGATCGGCGAGGCGGAGCTCATCTCCGCCGAGGGCGAGTTGCCGTGGACGCCGAACGAGGGCGCGCGGTACGACTACGCGGACCTCAGCGGGCCGAAGGGCCGCTTCGCGACGATCGACTACAGCGAAGACACGCCGATCGTCTTCACCGGTGAAGAAGTCTCGCTCGCGGCCCTCGGTCTCGAGGGCGAAGCTCGCGCGGCGTCGCGCGCGAAGCTGGTCACGCTCAACTGCTCCCAGTGTGGCGGCGCTCTCGAACTGCGGGCACCCGATCGGGCTGAGCGCATCTGGTGCCCGTATTGCGGCGCCGGCCACGACATCGCCAACGGGAAGCTCGAGTACTTCAAGAAGCTGAAGCCGTCGAAGACGCGGCCGATCATCCCGCTCGGCGCGACCGGCACGATCGACGACGTTCCGTACGTCGTGGCCGGATTCATGGAGCGCGCGGTGCGCTTCGATCGCGACTACTTCTGGACCGAATACCTCCTGTACAACCGCGACAGCGGGTATCGCTGGCTCGTGAACAGCGACGATCACTGGAGCTTCGTCACGCCGCTGCGTCCCGGTGACGTCAACGACACCTCGCCGCGCAGCGCGGCGAAGAGGGTGCAGCACGACGGCCGCACGTACAAGGTCTTCCAGAGCGCCAAAGCGCGCGTCACGCACGTCCTCGGCGAGTTTTACTGGAAGGTCTCGGTGGGGGAGAAGGTCGATACGGTCGACTACGTCTCGCCGCCGTTCGGCATCTCCAAGGAGATCACTCTCCAGGGCGCGCAGGAGATCAGCTACTCGCACGCGCGCTACGTCGAGCCCCGGGAGATCGAGAAGGCGTTCGGCGTGGAGAAGCTCGTCCGTCCCTCCGGCGTGGGGCCGATTCAGCCGTATCGTGGGGCCCGCCTCGGCGTTCCGTGGCTGGTCATGCTCGTGCTGCTGCTCGTCACGGCGATGGTTCTCGGGGCGATGAAGCCGCGGCGTGTGCTGCACGATCAGTTCTACCACCTCATGTCGATGCCCGCGGGCGAGTGGGGAGCGGATCCGACGAGCGCGAACGCGCGCGTGTTTTTCACGCAGCCGTTTGCACTGACGGGGAGCGACAACATCGAGGTGCGCGCAAGCGCGCCGCTGCAGAACAACTGGGTCTATCTTGGCGTGGATCTCGTGGACGAGACCGCGGGGCAGCTCAAGTCCTTCGAGATGCCGCTCGAGTATTACAGCGGTGTCGACGGCGGCGAGCGCTGGAGCGAGGGGAAGCATACCCGAACGAGATTCCTCTCCGCGCCGAAGAGGGGGCCGCACGTGCTGCGCGTCGAGGCGCACTGGGAAGCGGGGAAGTCGCCGCCGTCGCTGCACATCCGTGTGCGGGAGGGCGTGTTCCGCGCGCTGTACCTGGTGCTGGCGCTGATCGCCATCAGCATCTTCCCGTTCTTCGCGATCATCCGGCAGGCGTCATTCGAGGCCCGGCGCTGGCGGGACAGCTCGTTCAGTCCTGGCGGTCACCTCCATCAAGAAGACGATGAAGAGGAAGAGGAGTAGATCGTGTTTGGTCGAGTGCTTTACGTACTGTTGGGGTTACTGATCATCGGCGGATACGCGTACGCGAGCGTGCGCGGCAAGGAGTTGTCGACCGCACGGACGCGGATGTCGCCCGGCGGCGTGCGTGGCGCGCACGCGGGCGTGTTCTGGTACGGCGGATATCGAGGAGGCAAGTAATGGATTTCGCTCCGGCTCTGCGGACGTTTCTCAGTACGATCGGCTACACGATCTTCGGCGTGATCGTCTTCGCCCTGGCCTATTGGGCGATGGTGAAGATCTCCCCGTTCTCGATCGCCAAGGAGATCGAAACCGACCACAACACCGCTCTCGCGATCCTGATGGCCTCCGTGATCCTCGGACTGGCCATCATCATCGCCGCCGCGGTACATGGATAGGACGGAGGAGTGCTGAGTGCTGGGTGCTGAGTGCTGGGTGAAGCTCCTACTCAGCACTCAGCACTCAGCACTCAGCACTGATCGTTGAACCGCACCCCCATCCTCTTTCTCAACGTCCTGATCATCGCCGCCTGCGGCCTGATCTACGAGTTGCTCGCCGGCACGGTGGCGAGCTACGTGCTCGGCGACTCGGTGACGCAGTTCTCGCTGATCATCGGGTTGTATCTGTCGGCGCTGGGGGTAGGGGCGTGGCTGTCGCGTTTTCTCGATCGCGACCTGGCGGCGCGGTTCATCGACGTGGAGCTGGCCGTGGCCCTGCTCGGCGGATTCTCGGCGCCGTTGCTTTTCCTCGGCTTCGCGCGGCTGGAATGGTTCCGGCTCTTTCTCTTTCTCGTCGTCTTCATCATCGGGGTCCTGTCGGGGCTCGAGCTGCCGATCCTGATGCGCATCCTCAGAGAGCATCTCGATTTCAAGGAGCTCGTCTCGCGCGTGCTGAGCATCGACTACGTCGGCTCTCTCTTCGCCGCGGTCCTGTTCCCGATGTTTCTCGTGCCCCGTCTCGGCCTGGTGCGGACGTCGCTCGTCTTCGGGCTGCTCAATGCCTCGGTGGCGCTGTACGGGACGTGGCTCCTGCGACCGTTGTTGCGGGGCGTGGCGGTGCTGCGCGCGCGGGCCGTGCTCGTCGTCGTCGTGCTCGTGATCGCGTTGATTCGCGCGGACGTCCTGACCTCGCTGGCCGAGGACGAGCTGTACGCGGACGACGTCGTCTATGCCACCACCTCGCCGTACCAGCGCATTCTCGTCACGAACAACCCGGCGGGATTTCAGCTCTTTCTCAACGGCAACTTGCAGTTCAGCTCCGCCGATGAGTATCGCTACCACGAGGCGCTGGTGCATCCGGCGATGTCGGCGGCGGAGAAGGCGACGCGCGTACTCATCCTCGGAGGCGGCGACGGGCTCGCGCTCCGGGAGGTGCTGAAGTACCGCGACGTCGCTCACGTGACGCTGGTCGATCTCGATCCGAAGATGACGACCCTGTCCGAGAAGTTCGCGCCGCTGGCCGCGCTGAACGGCAACGCGTTTCGCGATCCGCGCGTCCGGGTCGTGAACGAGGACGCGATGATCTGGATCGAGCGCGTGAGAGACACGTTCGACGTGGCCATCGTCGATTTCCCGGACCCGAGCTCGTTCTCGCTCGGCAAGCTCTACTCGACGCGCTTCTATCGTCTGCTGCGGCGGCGGATGACCCCCGAGGGGACGATGTCGGTGCAGTCGACCTCGCCGCTCTACGCGCCGCGGTCGTACTGGTGCATCGTCCGGACGATGGAGGCCGCGGGCTGGCATGTGCGGCCCTATCACACGACCGTGCCGTCGTTCGGCGTCTGGGGGTTCGCGCTCGCCGCGCAACGTCCGTTTGAAGCGCCATCGCGCGTGACGGTGCCGGCGCGGTTCCTCGACGCGTCGACGCTGGCGGCAATGTTCGTCTTTCCGCGCGACATGCAGCCGGTGCCGGTCGAGATCAACCGCCTCGACAACCAGATGCTCGTGCGGTACTACGAAGACGAGTGGCGCAAGTGGAGCTGACGCGCCGGGACGTCCTCTCCACGTTTCTCGGCGCACCCTTTGCCGCGCTCGCGTGCGGCGAGCGCGTGGCGTCGTTGCCGCCGGGCGAGCTCGTCGGCGCCTCGGACGAGGTTGGCCATCGCCTGCGCGGCGGCGCGATGCCGCAGCCGTCGCGATGGGAGACGCACGACGTCGTCATCGCCGGCGGCGGCATCGCCGGCTTGTCCGCGGCATGGCGTCTCGCGCACGCCGGCATCCGCGACGTCGTCCTCTTCGAGCTCGAGGCCGCCCTCGGCGGCACGTCGCGCAGCAGCGCGTCGTTCCCATGGGGCGCGCACTACATCGTCGCGCCATCGGCGGAGAATCGTGTGCTCTGGCGCCTCCTCGACGAAATGGGGGTCGTGGAAGGTGGTGCCGGCGCCCCGCCGGCCGTTCCGCCGGCGCCTCGCCGGCGGGGCGCCGGCGCAACGGCCGCCGAGGCGGCGGCACCACAAATCGCCGAGCAGTTCCTCGTGCGCGATCCCGAGGAGCGCCTGTTCTATCGCGGCCGCTGGTACGAGGGCCTGTACCTGCAGGCCGGTGCAACTCATGAAGACCTGCGGCAACTGCGGGCGTTCGAGGCGGAGATCGCGCACTGGTCGTCGTGGCGCGATGCGCGCGGGCGCCGCGCCTTCGACATCCCCGTCGCGGCATCATCCGACGACGCGGAAGTGACGGCGCTCGACCGCATCTCCATGCGTGCGTGGATGGACGCGCGCGGCTTCACCTCGCCGCGCCTGCGCTGGTTCGTCGAGTACGCGACGCGCGACGACTACGGCACGCTTCTCGACGACACGAGCGCGTGGGCCGGCGTCTTCTACTTCGCGTCGCGCGACGATCGACCGTCGATCACCTGGCCGGAGGGGAACGGGCGAGTGGTGGCGCACCTGGCGCGGTTCGCTCCGTCGCGGACCGGATGGCTCGTCACGAACATCGCCGCGAACGGGGACGTCGTCGCCGTGCGAGGCGATGAGGCGATCGGCGTGCACGCTCGGCATGTGATCTTCGCCGGACCGCAGTTCGTCGCGCGACACGTGATTCCCTCGCGGGAGACATCGAGCGACTTCACGTACGGCTCGTGGATGGTGGCGAACCTCTCGCTGCGCGACCGCCCGGTGTCGCACGGTTTTCCGCTGGCGTGGGACAACGTGCTCTACGACAGTCCCTCCCTCGGCTACGTCGTTTCGACGCACCAGCGCGGCATCGATCGGGGGCCGACGGTCTTCACGTACTACTACGCGCTCGCCGGGAGCGACGAGCGCCGCGAGCGCGAGCGCCTGCTGAGCACCGGACGCGACGAGTGGGCCGAGGTCGCGCTCGCGGATCTGTCGCGAGCACATCCGGAGATCCGGTCACTCACCGAGCGCATCGATGTCATGCGCTGGGGTCACGCGATGATCCGGCCCCGTCCCGGTTTCGTCTGGAGCGACGCGCGCCGCCGTGCGTCCGACCCGCACGGCGCCATTCACTTCGCGAACACCGACCTCAGCGCCGTCGCGCTGTTCGAGGAAGCGCTGTACCACGGCGTCCGCGCGGCCGAGGAAGCTCTCGGCGGGCGGGGTGAGGGGACGTGGTTGTGACCGAAACAGTCCTGAGGCCCGAGTGCTGAGTGCTGAGTGCTGGGTGCTGTTCCTCACTCAGGACTGAGGACTCAGGACTCAGGACTCAGGACTTCCAGTATCTCGATCAAGCCGCTAAGAATGCGGATGCGCACGGTACGGTCGAACGCATCCCGCACCCACACCCGGGCGGAAGGGTCCGTCGAGTCGAGGGAGTCGATGCGTGCCATCAGCTCCTCGGGCGAGTCGATGACCTCGCATTCGCCGTCGTCGGTGATGATGCGGATGGGGAATTCCGGGGCCGCCATGCGGTAAGCTATACAACCTCTCGCTGAGCAGCTCAACAGCTGGAAGCTCACCATACTTTTCATCATCGAGGAGTTCCCATGTCCGGCCATAGCAAATGGAGCACGATCAAGCACAAGAAGGGTGCGGCCGATGCGAAGCGCGGCAAGGTCTTCACGCGCATCCTGAAGGAGATGACCGTTGCCGCGCGCCTCGGCGGCGGTGACCCTGCCGGCAATCCGCGCCTCCGCGCGGCCGTGGCCGAAGCCAAGGCCAGCAACATGCCGAAGGACAACATCGAGCGCGCCATCAAACGCGGCACCGGCGAGCTCGAAGGCGCGACGTACGAGGAGATCACGTACGAGGGGTACGGTCCGGGCGGCGTGGCCATCATCGTCGAGTGCCTCACGGACAACACCAATCGCACCACTCCCGAGATTCGCCACACCTTCGAGAAATACGGCGGCAATCTCGGCACCCCGGGGTCCGTGCGCTTCCAGTTCGAGAAGAAGGGCTATTTCGCCATCGAGAAGAGCACGGTCGGCGAGGACAAGCTGATGGAGGTCGCCCTCGAGGCCGGAGCGGACGATTTGCAGACCGACGATCCGGAGATCTACGAGATCTACACCACGCCGGAGAGCTTCGAGGCCGTGCGCCAGGCGCTCGAGTCGAGCAAGATCCCGACCGTCGAGGGCAAGCTCGACATGATCCCCTCGACTTGGGTGACCGTCGACGAGCAGAAGTCGAAACAGATCATGCGTCTCCTGGAGTTGCTCGACGACCACGACGATTCGCAGAACGTCTGGTCGAACTTCGACATCCCTGCGGAGATGATGGAAACGGCGTGACGAACGGAGCGCAGGGGGCCGGGCGCAG
>CAZLGP010000155.1:0-6555 GCA_964558905.1 uncultured Thermoanaerobaculia bacterium
GCAGCGCTCTCCCGCCAACCGCCAACCGTCAACCGCCAACCGCCACTCATGCTCATCCACCCTGCCGAAGCCCGGCGCCGGTTCGTCGAATACGCCGATAGCGACATCACGAACGAGAACCTCGCGCGCGGCGCGCTGCTGATCGCGCTCGAGGACTATCCGCGCTTGGACGTGAATGGCTACCTCGACGAGCTCGACGCGCTGGCGATGCGCGTGCAGCGCCGCTGCGCGGCGGGCGAGCCTCCCGTCTTCCGCCTCGGGCACCTCTGCGCGGAGATGTTCGACGTCGACGGCTACCGGGGCGACACGCAGAGCTACTACGACCCCCGCAATGGCTATCTGAACGAGGTCATCGACCGGAAGCTCGGCATCCCCATCACCCTGGCGATCGTATTCCTCCATGTCGCCACGAAGACCGGTCTCACCGCGGCGGGCGTGGGGCTGCCGGGACACTACCTCGTGAAGGTGCAGTTCGAGTTGAATGAGGTCTATGTCGATCCGTTCCACGGCGGATCGACGCTGACGATCCCCGAGATCGGCGCGCTGTTGCACCAGCTCACCGGTGGATCGCAGCAGTTGATGAGCGAAAATCTCCGTGCCTGGAACGGGCGGGAGACGCTGCAGCGCGTCCTCGCGAACCTGATGAACATGTGGAACCGCGCGGGCGACTCGCGACGGGTGGTGTCGGCGAAAGAGCGGATGGAGTTGCTGGCAGGATGAATCTGGTCGTGACGGTGCTCGAAGAGTCCTGCGAGAGTGCAATCGAGGCGATCCGCGCCATTGCGCTCCCCCACGACATGGTCGAGGTCAGGGCGGAGCCGTTCGAGACGTTTGATTTCGAAGCACTCCGTGCGGCGACCGCGAAGCCGATGATCCTCACCTGGCGAAGCGTGCCGCGGAGCGCCGGCATCCTACCGGCCGCTACGCCGGCTTCCAGCCGGCAGGATCCCGCTGGATCAGTCGCCTGGGAGGCGGCGCTTCGCGCCGGGATCGACCTGATCGACGTCGAGTGGCGCGAGGGCATCGTCATCGACGATCCCGCGCGCACGATCCTCTCGCACCACGACTACGAAGGAATGACCGACGTCGAAGCGATCGTGGCGAAGATGCAGGCGCTGGGCTGCGCGCACATGAAACTCGCGGCGACTCCGCACACGTTTGCGGACAACGAGCGTTTGCTGCGTCTCCTGCTCCCGCCAACCGCTAACCGCCAACCGCCAACCACCATCATCGGCATGGGCGAGAGCGGCTTGTACTCGCGCATCCTCGCTCCGTTCCGCGGATCGGAGCTCGCGTTCGTCGCGGCGGGCAACATCGCCGCGCCGGGCCAGCTCACGCTGGAGCGTGCGCTCGAGATTTACGGCGAACGACCGCAGAAGGCGGAGCGCGTGTTCGCGGTCGCCGGGAATCCGGCGGGGCACAGTCTTTCGCCCGTCATCCACAACCGGCTCTTTCGCGAGAAGAACGTCCCCGCGGCGTACACGATCGCGTCGATCGAGCGCTTCCAGGAGATCACGGATGCGTTCCTGCGCGGCGAGCCGTGCGGACTCAGCGTCACCACTCCCTTCAAGGAAGACGCGTTCGCATTTGCGAACGAGCACGCGGAGAACGCGCGGCGCGCGCGCGCGGTGAACACGTTGGTGAATGTGAACGGACGCATCATCGCGGACAACACCGACGTCGACGGATTCGCGGCGTTGATTGACGCGGCGGCCGTCGGTGGACCTGCCGGCCAGCGGCCGGCGCTCCACGGCCACGCCGCCGTCCTCGGCGCGGGGCCCACCGCGCGCGCGGCGCTCGTCGCACTCGAGGACGCACGCATCCCCGCGACCGTGTACAACCGCGCAAACATGGACACGCTACGAGATTTCGACGGCGACCTGATCATCAACACGCTACCGGCCGAGGCCGAGGTCGCGATCCCGCGTTGCCGGACGTACATCGAGGCCGCCTACAGCGGCGCGGCGCGTCCTGTCGACGCGGAGCTGCGCTTCAGCGGCCTCGATCTCCTGCACGCTCAGGCAGTCCGGCAGCACGAGCTCTTCATGAAGGTATTCGATGGACTATGACGTCATTCCCGTCGTGCGCACGCTGAGCGCCGACACCCTTACGCCTCTGGTCGCATTCGCGGCGCTCTCCGACGCCCACACCGAGGGATTCCTCTTCGAGAGCGTGGAGCGTGGGGAGAACGTCGGCCGCTACTCGTTCATCGGTTTCGAGCCGCGGCGCAGTCTCCGGTTCGACGCGACGGTAACCGATCCCGTGCGCATCCTCAACGACGAGCTCGTGCCGCTGCGCGTGAAGGACGAGCACGCGCTGCCGCCCTTCTTCGGCGGCGCGGTCGGCTATTTCGGCTATGGCGTCGGCGGCTGGAGCGAGCGCATCCCCGACACGAATCCCGACCACACCGGCATCCCGGATGCGAAGCTGCTCTTCTTCGACAATGTCGTCGTCTTCGATCACGTATTGCAGCGGATGCACGTCGTCGCGAACATCTTCCGCGACGACACGATCGAGAATGCGAATCAACGCCTCGATCGTGCGATCGAAAAGCTGAGACGCGCGAGCGTGGAGCCGATCGCATTCGATGGAGCCGCAAAGGTCGAGCTCACGGCGAACCACACCCGCGAGTCGTTCGAGCAGATGGTGCGCGACGCGAAGGAGGAGATCGTCGCCGGCGAGATCTTTCAGGTCGTCCTCTCCCAGCGATGGGAGACCGAGTATCCGACGAGCGAGGCGCTGACGCTCTACCGCGCACTGCGATCGATCAATCCGTCGCCATACATGTTCCTGCTGCGCACCAGCGAGTGCACGCTCGTGGGAGCGTCGCCGGAAATGCTCGTGCGCGTGACCGACGGAGTCGCATCGACAGGTGCGCCGATCAAAAACGTCGAGGCGCGCCCCATCGCCGGCACGCGTCCGCGCGGGCGGACGCCGGAGGAAGACCGCGAGCTCGAGGCGGCGCTGCTCGCGGATCCGAAAGAGAATGCCGAGCACCTCATGCTCGTCGACCTCGGCCGCAATGACCTCGGACGCGTCTGCGCGAGCGGCTCGGTCGTCGTGGAGGATTTCAAGCACATCGAGCGCTACAGCCACGTCATGCACATCGTCACCGACGTGCACGGGCAACTGCGCGAAGGCTGCACGCCCGTCGATGCCTTCCTGTCGTGTTTCCCCGCGGGCACGGTGAGCGGCGCGCCGAAGATCCGCGCGATGGAGCTCATCGACCGATACGAGAGCACGCGACGAGGCCCCTACGCCGGCGCGGTCGCTTACTTCAGCTTCAATGGGAACCTCGACTCGTGCATCACCATCCGGACCGTCACTCTCGCGAACGACCGCGCGTACGTCCAGGCAGGCGCAGGGATCGTCTACGACTCCGATCCCGCGACGGAGTATGTCGAGACGGAAAACAAGTCTCTTGCGTTGCGGCGGGCGCTCGCGATCGCACGCGCGGCCCTGGACCTGGAAGGATGAAGGACGAAGGGTGAAGGATGAAAGCCGCTGTCATCCTGAGCCGGCGGAGCGCGGCGAAGGACCCCCTGCCTCAGGCGCGGGCGTCGCCTACCGCAGGGGGTCCATCGCCGTCTCCGCGGCCTCAGGATGACTCATTCGTTCTCTCCCCTTCATCCTTCCGGCCTTCCGGCCTTCAGAGGCGCCGGTCGGGAGGAGACGAACCGGACCCTCGTGAAGCCGAGGGTCCTCAGCAGGTCGGCCATCTTTTTCTCGCCGTTGTCGGAGGCCAGCTTCAGGATGCCTCTCTTCAGGGCTTCGGCACGGATGTTCTGTTCCGCGTGCTGGCGCGCGCGGGTCTCGAGGTCGACGTCGGCGCGGCGGAGCACGCCGGTCTTCCGGGTCAAGACGCGCGACTGCTCGTTGTCGACGCGCGACACGAGAATCTGCGAAGCCGGCAGGCGGAGGTTGATCGTGCCGTCCGGGGAGCGCCACACGTCCTCCGGCCGCAACCGGGAGAGGTCGATTCCCGCGATGACGTCACCCGTGGCGAGGAACGTGAGCTCGTCGCCGCCCAGCGCATTCGGCACGAGCTTGTAGGTCTGGGTGATCGTTCCGACGTGCATCACCCGCATCGAAGCCGTCTCCAGGCGGTTCAGCTCGCGAACCTGAGTCACGAGGGTGGTGATGTCGATCTGTTTTTCCTGCGGGGTGAACACCGCTTCGGTGACGGTGGCTTTCGCCGTGCGCCAGAAGAAGACGGCGGTCGTGACGACGACCGCGGCCGCGATCGAGAGCGCTCCCAGGACGAGGAAAACCGTGCGGCGTTGCATATTGGTTACCAGTAGTGGCGCTTCCACCAATTCTTGTGCTAGGCTACGCGCCTCCCGGTAAGGTTCAAGGAAGCGTCCAAGCGGCCCATCGTCCACGGACCCTTGGCTCCGCCTCGCCTCAAACCTCCAATTCTTCCCCGGTCAGCTCCCGATACGCCTCGAGGTATTTCGCGCGCGTTTGGTCGACGACGTCCGCCGGAAGCTCCGGTGCGGGCGGGTTCTTGTTCCAGCCTGCCGACTCCAGCCAGTCCCGCACGAATTGCTTGTCGTAGGACGGCGGATTGCGACCCTCGACGTATTGATGCGCGGGCCAGAACCGCGAGGAATCGGGAGTGAGCGCCTCGTCGATCCAGACGATGCGGCCGTCCTTGAGACCGAACTCGAACTTCGTGTCGGCGATGATGATCCCGCGGGTGAGCGCATACTCCGCGGCTTCCTGGTAGATCGACAGCGTGAGCTCGCGGAGCTGGGAGGCGAGGGTTTCGCCGATGATCTCGGCCATCCGCTCGAACGAGATGTTGATGTCGTGACCGGTCTCTTCCTTGGTCGCGGGCGTGAAGATCGGCTCCGGCAGCTTGCTCGCGGTCGTCAGGCCCGCCGGCAGACGAATGCCGCAGACCGTGCCGCTCTGCTGATACTCCTTGAGGCCCGAGCCGACGAGGTAGCCGCGGGCGACGCATTCCACCGGCACGACCTCGCACTTCTTCACGATGACGCTGCGTCCCCGAAGCTCGTCGTGCGCGCGGACGTCGCCGGGAAACTTTGCGAAGCTCGTCTCGAGCAGGTGGTTCTCGAGTTGTGTGAAGCGGCGGAACCAGAAGTTCGAGATCTGCGTGAGGATCGTCCCTTTGTCGGGGATCCCCGGGGAGAGGACCACGTCAAACGCGGAGATGCGATCGGTGGCGACGAACAGGTAGCGGTCGCCGAGGTCGTACACGTCGCGCACCTTGCCGCGGCGCGCGAGTGGGAAGGGGAGGTTGGTCTGGGAGATTGCTCCGCTCATGGAGCGCGATTCTATAGTGCTGGGTGCTGAGTGCTGAGTGCTGAGTGGGTGCTGAGTCCTGAGTCCTGAGTCCTGAGTGCCGAGTGCTGAGTCCTGACTCCTGAGTCCTGGGTGCTGAAATGCGGGCGCTCCTACTCAGCACCCAGCACCCAGCACTCAGCACCCAGCACCCTTTCGCTCTACTTCGCGATCTGCCAGCCGCGCTCGGTGCGCACGAGCTGGGCCGTGCCGAGGCGGGTCACGTTCGCGCGTACCTTCCGCGCGTACGCTGCGTCGATCTTCTTGCCGACCTGCGTCGGGTCTGCATTTTTCGCGACGCCCTTCTTGCCGTAGATGAGTCCGGGGGACGCGAGCAGCGTCGGGGTCTGATAGCGAGGGTCGCCGGACACATCGTCGATCGTCGAGGTGTAGGGGAAGACGACGGCATATCGATCATCGTCCTCGGAGCATGGATCGTTCACGAAGAACTCGATCGAGCCTCCTTCCAGCGTTGCCGGCAGGCGCTCCTGCCAGTGCGCGAGCGGGGGAACGCCGAACGGCACCTGGTCGAGGACTACGTCGCCGGCGGCGTTGTACGCCGAGACGAACACGGTAATGCCGCAGCGCCCGAGGTTCACCGCGCCGACGTTCGTGCGGAACTTCAGGAACGAGCTGTTGTCGATCCCGTGGGCGACGGAGCTGATGTTGTCGTAGTCGTAGTCGAGCAACCCCGTCCACACTCCGGGAATGGTCTGTCCGAACGTTCCTTCGGCGTTGTTGTACGTGTTGCTCGTGACGAGAAACGCGCGCGAGATCACATCGGCATCAGGGAGCTCCGGGTTGTCCTCGGTGAATGTGGCCAGGAGCAGGGAGCCCGTCCCGACGGTGTTGAAGATGTCGCTCATGGCGTCGTCGGTGATGAATGTGGCGTTCGGCGGGATCTCGATGAGCTTCTCGAAGCCCGGCGCGCCGCCCGTGCGGAGCAGCGTGACGCTGACGTTGAGGGGATAGTCGAGGTGCGGATTGAAAATGCTGAGCTGCGTCAGCCAGCGGGTCTGGTTCGCGCCGGGTGCATTCGCGGCGGCGGTGACCACGTAGGTGTCAGTGATCTGCGCGAACGCGGAGACGGACGCGAAACAGAGGATGAGCACGAGGAGCAGTTTGGAGGTTCTCACGGACCTGGTTCCTTTCAGAAAACGCTTCAGCCGAACCAGGCGGACTGCACTCTGGGTGCCGAGTATTCATCGCTGGAAACAAACGACTTACGAACCGCCAACCGCCAACCGC
>CAZLGP010000156.1:0-12706 GCA_964558905.1 uncultured Thermoanaerobaculia bacterium
AGAACCAGGCCGGCTGGAAGCCGGCGTAGCGGCCGCCTGGAAGGCGGCGCTCCGCGGCGCCATCAACATCTCGATCGCGAGCAGCACGCCCGGCAACAGCGCCGCGGCGGTGGCGATCGGAAACTGCAGCCAGGTCAGCATCCACGTCGAGAACCCGTACGCGATCGCTGCGAGTGCCGAAGCCAGCGGCGACCATCGCCGCCGGCAGAACAGGTACGTCAGCACCAGCGCGAGCAACAACTTCAGCGCGACCTGCGCGGTGATCGCATAGCCGAGCGGGAGCGCTAGGGTGACCAGCACGAACGGCGAGAACGGCGTGCTCTGGCCGTTGGCCATCAGCGGGTAGCCGCACCCGGCCGACGCGTTCCACAGCGGCACTTCCCCGCGCAACCACGATTCGCGCACCTGATGCATCCAGGGGACGATCTGCATCGGCACGTCGTGCAGGTTCAGGTTCGACACGTCGTACTTCGTGATCGGCGGACGGTTCGGCGCCCGGATGGTCGACCACGGCTCGACGAGCTTCAACACATCCGCGGGAACGATCACCACGTCCTGCGTCAGCGGCCGCCAGAGGAGCCCGAGAACGAGCACGAAGAACAGCGCCGCGACGCGCTTCGGCAGGTCCGCGCCCCGGCGACGCGCGAGCGCGACCCCGCCGAGGTAGACGACGCTGATGAGGAGCCAGGAGAGGTTCATTGGTTGCGGTCGATTCAGTTTATCCCGCGCGCAGACGCGGGATCTCCGGTTCCACCGCGAGACATGAGCCCACAGCGACGCACGAGGGCAACTACGCGGGCGGTATGACCGGAGATGCCGCGTCTCCGCGCGGCATAAACTGAACGCGTTATCATCCGCCGCCGTGTTCAACCCGACCTGGCTTTACACGGGGATGGTGTACGCGGGCGCGGTGTGGCTTGCGCGGCGTGGCGGAATCGATCTGCCGCGGCGCGTGGCCGTCTTCTTCTACGCCCTCGTCTTCGTCTTCTTCTACCCGGTCCTCACCCAGGACGCGGTGAACACGTCCGTCGATTTTCTCGGCACGCTTCCCCCTTGGGAGTACACCGCGACGGCAGACTTCCGCGCGGGCAACCGCCAGCTCAACGATCTTGCCCTGCAGATCGTGCCGTGGGCGGATCAGGTGCGAGAGGGATGGCGGTCGCTGTCGGCGCCTCTGTGGAATGGGTTCTCCGGCGCCGGGTATCCGCTCCTCGCAAACGCGCAGAGCTCCGCACTCTCGCCGCTCCGCATCCTGGGTCTACCGCTCCCGCTCGCGCACGCGCTGTCGTTCGAGGCGGCGATGAAAGTGCTCATCGCGCTGACGTTCACGTTTCTCTGGTGTCGCCGCCGCGGCTACTCCGAGCTCGCGTCGGCGACCGGCGCGGTCGCGTTCGGGTTCTCGACGTTCATCATCGTCTGGCTGCACTTCCCGCTGATCACGACCGCGTGCCTCGTTCCCGCGGTTTTCTACGTCCTCGATCTCCTCGCGGAGCGGGTGACGTACGCGCGCTTCGTCGCGCTGTCGGTGATCGGCGCGGCGATGCTCTTCGGCGGACATCCGGAGACGGTGGCGCACACGACGTTCCTCGCGACGCTGTATGTGCTGTGGGTTGGCGGTTGGCGGTTGGCGGTTGGCGGGGGAGCGACCGATGGAGCGACCGATGGCGTTTCAACGTCGACCGCGAACCGCCAACCGCGAACCGCCAACCTCTTCCTGGCGATCGCGGGAGTTGCTGTCGTCACGATCTTTCTCGCGGCGCCGTTCCTGGCTCCTTTCGCCGAGGCGGTCACGAAGTCGAAGCGTTATCAGGAGCTCGAGACGCGCACGGAGATCGTGGACGTGCCGTACTCCGACTGGCCCTCGGCGATCCTTCTGTTCTCGCCACGGTTCCACGGCGCGATGCCGCGGGAAGGATGGGGGCCGGCCCACGCCGAGTCGATCTCGGGCTTCGCCGGAATCCTCGGGATCGCGGCCTGGCTCGCGGTGCTCGTACACGTGATCCGCACGCGGCGCTGGCGGTCGCACGAGGCCTTCTTCGTCGTCGCCGCGCTCGTCGCGGTGGGGGTGATCTTCGACTGGCCCGGCGTCGGCGATCTGTTCCACGCGGTGTTCCACCTCGCGGCGAACGGGCGTGTCCGATTGCTCCTCGTGCTGCTTCTCGCGGCGCTCAGCGCCTGCGCGGTGGACCTGATCGCGCGCGATCGCCTCAGCGTCCTGATCGGTGTCGGCGGCGCGAGCGGGCTCCTGCTCGTCGCGTACCTCACGTCGAACTTCTGGACCGCGTATCAGCGCGAGACCGCGGTCCTGGCGATGCTCCCCAGCATCGCGGTGCTCGCCATTGCCGTTTGGAGTGTGACGGCAAGGCCGGCGCTTTCTTACGCCGCGACGCTCGCCCTGCTCACTGCCGTCATCGCCGAGCTTTGGATCCCGAGCCGCGACTGGAACCCGGTCGTCTCGTCGGGGTGGATGTACCCGAAGACCCCCATGCTTCGCGCGCTCGACGACCTGACGAAGGACGTCCCCGACAACGCCCCCTTCCGCATCGTCGCGAACGCGGCCACGTTCTTCCCGAACGTCTCGGCCGTCTACGGCTTCGAGGACGTCCGCGCGCACGATCCGATGGCGAACGGGCGCTACATCGGCCTGCTCTCGCACGTCGTCGGATACGACCCGGCGGAGTACTTCGCCCGCTGGCCGGACTGGGAGCATCCGCTCCTGGACTACCTCAACGTGCGCTACGTTCTCACCTCCGCGGGAGGCGAGCTGCCGCCGCGTTTTCATCTCCGGTACGACGGCAAGGACGGGCGGTTGTTCGAGAACAGCGAAGTGCGCCCGCGCTTCTTCGCCGTGCCGAACGTGGTGATCGACTTCAACGATGCGGCGTACGCGAACCGATTGAAGGAGCATCGCGACTGGGCTCATACGGCGCTGCTCGAGAGGCTCGAGCTCGAGAGCCCGCAACAGCACGATGACTTCTTCCTTCCGCGGCCGCCCGGCGCGCCGGTGGCGACGGCGGAGATCGTCCGGGCCACGCCCACGGACTACCGCGTGCAGGTGCGCGCGCCGCGGTGGTCGCTCGTGGTCAGCAGCATTCCCTGGTGGCCGGGATGGAAGGTGGAGCGCAACGGCGCCCGCGTCGAGCCGATCCGCGTCAACGGCGCGTTTCTCGGATTTGCCGTGCCGCCGGGGCAGCTCGATGTGAGAGTGTGGTACGACCCGTGGACTTTTCGCTTCGGCGCAATTCTCGCGGCGGCGACGCTCGCGGCGCTCGTTGCGTATGGAGTATGGCCGCGGATGAGCTCGTGATCTCGCGATGAACTGGACCTGGATCTACATTGGCGCACTGTACGCGGGCGCGATCTTGCTCGCGCGGCGGAGCGGTGTCGAGCTTCCGAAGAAAGTGGCGCTCTTCTTCTACCTGCTCGTGCTGGTCTTCTTCTTCAAGCCGCTGACGCAGCACTACGTCGCCACCCAGGATGACTTCCTGAACACGCTCCCACCGTGGCACTTCACGGCTGAGGTGAAGGAAGCGATCAACGGCGAGATGAACGACATCCCGCTGCAGCACACGGCGTGGGGCATTCAGGTGCGCGAGAGCTGGAAGTCCTTGAAGCCGCCGCTGTGGAACGAGCTGGCGGGCTCCGGCTATCCGCTGCTCGCGAACGGACAGAGTCAGGGGCTCTCGCCGATCCGCCTCCTCGCGCTGCCGGTGCCGACGACGCATTTCATGGCCGCCGAGGCGGCGATGAAGATCCTGATCGCGCTGACGTTCGCCTTCCTGTTCTGCCGCGGGCGCGGCTATTCGGAGTTGGCCAGCGTCGTCGGCGCGGTCGTCTTCGGCTTCGCGGGATTCCTGCACAGCTGGCTGCACTTCCCGCACGTGACGGCGGCGTGCTGGGCGCCGGCTGTGCTGTACCTGATCGATCGCATCGCCCAAAGCAGGGCGCAGGGCGCAGGGGGCAGGGCGCAGAGCGCCAAGGGCACGAGGCAGGACGCAGAGGAGTCGGATGAAACCGAGGCCGGTTCTCCTGCCCCCTGCCCCCTGCCCCCTGCGCCCTCGGAAAGCCCGCTGCCCCCTGCGCCCTCTCGAACGCGCCCCGGGCTGTTCATCGCGGCGGCAGTGGTCTGGACGGCGATCCTCTTCGGCGGCCATCCCGAGACCGCCTCGCACATCTTCTTCCTCTCCCTGCTTTACCTCGTGTGGATCGTCTTCGTGGAGAAGCGGGCCCACGTGCGCATCTTCCTCACTCTGGGCGGAGCGATGACCGTCGCGGCAATGCTCTCCGCCCCGTTTCTCCTCCCCTTCCTCGAAGCGCTTCCGAAGTCGCAGCGCTACGCGGAGATCGACGTCGCGCCGCTCATCGCCGAGGCGCAGCCGTACATCGACCTCGAGTCGATGATCGTGGCCTTTCAGGCGCATTACTTCGGCCAGGTGCCGTTCGAGGAAGCATGGGGACCCGCGGTTGCCGAGCCGGTCGGCGGCTTCGCGGGCGTCCTCGGCATCGCCGCGTTCTTCGGGTTGCTCGCCTACGTCATCCGGCGACGGGCCTGGCGATCGACGGAGCTCTTCTTCGCGATCGCGACGGTGATCGTCTTCGGCGTCATCGACGGGTGGCCGCTCCTCGGCGATGCGATTCACACCGTGCTGCCGGTCGTGGCGCATGCGCGCTTCCGGATGCTGTTCGTCCTGCTGATGGCCATTCAGGCCGCGGCGGCGATCGATCTCACGCAGCGCGGAGAACGGACGCCGCTTCTCGTCGGGACGGCGATCGTCGCGACGATGCTGATCGCGCTGATCCTGTTGAAGGTCCATCCCAACGAGCACTACCGCATGGTGTCGATCGTGACGGCGATGCGAAGCATGGCCGTGCTCGTGCTCGCGGCGTCGTTCGCGTTCGTGCGACGGAAGCCTGTGCTGCTCGCGCTGCTCGTGGCCGTGATCTTCGAGCTCTGGTCGGTGACGCGCGGCTGGAACCCGCCCCTGCCCGCGGAGCAGATGTACCGGCGGACGGAGTACACCGCGAAGCTCGAATCGCTGCGCGATGCGGCGCCCAACGACGAGCCCTTCCGCGTCGCAGGCGTCGGCGCGATGGTGTTCCCGAACACGAACGCCGTTCTCGGAATCGAAGACATCCGCGCCCATGATCCGATGGCGTACGACCGCTATATGGGCTTCCTCCGCCTGACCGCGGACTACAAGACGGGGACGGACAACTATCACGCCTGGTTCGACATGCCCGAGTCGTCCGTGCTCGATTTCCTGAACGTTCGGTACTTGATGCAGGACCCGTACTTCCGGCCGGCCGACCCGGAGCGGTGGACGCTGATCCACGACGCCATCGACGGGAAGATCTACGAGAACAGGCGTTTCCTGCCGCGGTTCTTCGCAGTGCGCAACGTGGTCATCGAGTTCCGGAACGACATGTTCTTCCGCAGGCTGCGTGGGCATCAGGACTGGGCGAACACGGCGCTGCTGGACGACCTCGAGCTCGAGTCGCAACAACAGCACGACGACTTCTTCACGCCCCGTCCGCCGGACGCGCCGCTCGCCGTCGCGAAGATCGTCTCCTCGGAGCCGACGTCATATCGCGTGAAGGTGAGCGCTCCCCGCTGGTCCCTCGTCGCCAGCAGCATCCCCTGGTGGCCGGGATGGAAAGTCGTGCGCAACGGCGAGTCGGTGGAGCCGATCCGCGTGAACGGCGCCTTCCTCGGCTTCGCCGTGCCCCCGGGCGAGTACGACGTTCACGTGTACTACTCGCCCTGGACGTGGTGGGTGGGCTGCGCGCTGGCCGCACTCGGCTTGGTGATTCTGGGACTCAAGTCTGTCTGGAGAGTTCCTGGAACGGCAACCCCAGCAACACCACATCCGCCTCCGTTCCCGCGGGCAGCCGATCGCCTTCCGCGATGACGGCAAGCCCGTTCGCCGTGAGCATCGACGTCAGCGCGCCGGAGCTCTGCGAGGCGAGCGGCGTCGCGAACAGTGCTCCGTCGCGGGCCACCACCTGCACGCGCGCGTAGACGCGGCGCTCCGGCGCGCCGCGCACCGCCTCCGTGAGCCGCGCGCGCACCGCCGGCGGGAAGAGCTGCGCTTCCTGTCCCATCGCCTTCCGCAGTGCGGGAGCGACGAAGAGGTGGAAGGAGACGAAACACGAAACGGGATTGCCGGGCAAGCCGAAGACGACGCGGTCGCGGAGCCGCGAGAGCACCACCGGCTTGCCGGGCTTCATCGCCACGCGCCAGAACTTCGTCTCCGCGCCGAGTGCGTCGAGCGCGTCCCTGACGAAGTCGAATGCGCCGACCGAGACCCCACCGGACGAGATCACGAAGTCGCTCTCGATGGCCGCTTCGAACGCCGCGATCGTCGCCTCGCGCGTGTCGCGCACGATGCCGAGTGGGCGGGCGATCGCGCCGCAGTCGCGAACGAGCGCTGCGAGCAGCGCGCCGTTCGTGTTCACGATCTTTCCGGGCGGCGGCGTCTCGCCCACATCCACGAGCTCATCGCCCGTCGAGAGGATCGCCACGGTCGGACGTCGCCCCACCTCCACGCGCGCCTTTCCCGCGTTCGCGAGAATCGCGACCTCCGCCGGACCGATGCGCGCACCGGCGCGCAGCAAGACGTCGCCCGCGCGAATGTCCTCCCCGCGGCGGCGGATGCTCGCTCCGCGTGGAACCGCGCTGGCGACCGTCACGCGATCGAGCCCTCCGTCCGTGAGCTCGACCTGCACCACCGTGTCCGCGCCGTCGGGGACGAACGCGCCGGTCATGATCCGCATTGCGCTGCCGGGCTCGAGACGGAGGTCCGTCGGATGACCCGCGGGGATGTCGGCAATCACGGGCAGCGTCACCGGCGCGTGCTCGATGTCGGCGGTACGGACGGCGTATCCGTCCATCGCGCTGTTGTCGGCGGCCGGAAGATCGTGCGTCGCAACGATGTCCTCCCGCAGCACACGACCAAGGACATCGCCGAGCGACGCGCTCTCCGCGGGTCCCGCGGCGACCTCGGCCATCACCCGCGCCTGAGCGTCTTCGACTGGCAACATGCGCGAAAGGATGAAGGATGAAGGATGAAGGATGAAGACAAAAATCGATCGCCCTCCGTTCGGTCGCCGCGTCGTCAGTGGATGCGTGCGTGATACGTTGAAGGGTATGAAGGCGAAGCGAAACTGCAGTGAATGCGGCGAATCGAACCTCTACACGGCGACCGTTTCGGCCGGTGGCGGTTACGCACCCGACCTCCTTCCCGGCGCCCACCCGTGGTGGAAGGGCGGGAAACTCGACCTGTACGTGTGCGGCGCGTGCGGATACCTTCAGATGTTCGTGCCCGCTGAAGGTCTGGCGGGAGTGCGCGAGTCGAAGAAATTCAAGAGGGTCTAGTGTCGTGACAAACCCTCTTCACCACCGCGATCGACACATCGTCATCCGGCACGACCGTGCCGATGAACATCCTCCACTCGCCGAGGATCGAGTCGATCAGCGATTGCGCTGAGGCGTCGGGGTGCCAGCCGGCGATCACTTCGAGATACGCGTCGCCGAACTCGTTCTCCTGGAGGTTGCGCGCCTCGGTGAGACCATCGGAGTGGAGGAGCAGCCGCTCGCCGGGCGCGAGCCTGCCTGAGACGATCTCCCAGGCGAGGTTGGCCTTCACGCCGAGGGGGTAGGCGCCGCGGCCGATGCGCTCGACGATGCGGCCGGAGGTGTCGATCTTCAGCACGGGCGGGTGGCCGGCGATCGTGCCCAGGTACGTGCCGTCCGGCTCGAGGAGGAAGTAGCAGCACGAGAAGAACGACCGCGAGCCGCCGGTGCGACAGAGGATGCGGTTCAGCGACGCGATGATCGTGGCGGGCGATGGCTCGACCTCGAGCTGGGTGCGGAAGGCGGCGTGCGCGACGGCCATTACCAGTCCCGCGGCCATCCCGTGCCCCGACGCATCGCCGAACAGGACAGCGAGACGGCCATCGGGCAGCGGAACGAAATCGTAGATGTCGCCGCCTACGGTATTGGCGATGCGGTTGAACGCGGCGATTTCCCACTCCTCGGTGCGCGGCATCTGATGGGGGATGAGGCTGGCTTGCAGGTCGCGAGCGAGTTGGAGCTCGTCGCGGTACTTCACCTTGTCGATCAGCTCCATGGCCAGGAGCAGCACCATCAGAAGGAACGTCGCCGCGACCTCGACGAAGGTCCACATCGGCGGATCGGGCGTCTTCGTGAACAGGGAGAAAAGGCAGACGAAGAAGAAGACGAAACCGAGGGCGAACAGGATGCGCCGGTGCGGCGCCAGGCGCTTGGCCAGACCGTAGAAGATCGCGCTCACGGAGCGGATCCAGCGGCGCACGCGCCGCGGATCCTTCTCGATGGACGCGCTGTGCTCGGCCATCAGGATCTTCTTGGTCTCCGGCCACTCGAGCGCGTACAGGTTCGTCACGTCGTCCGAGGTCAGGGACGTGAAGGTGTTCTTGCCGAGGTCGAGCCAGTCGCGAAGGCGGGCCACACGGGGATTGTACGGAGTTGCGAGTTGCGAGTTGCGGGAGCTGACCCGTGACCCGTGACCCGTTGCCCGTGCTGCACGGCAAACGGGTCACGGGTCACGGACCACGACTGCGGATACACTCCTCCAAATGCGTCGGCGGCTCCTCATCGTGTTGTTCGTGACGGCATCGCTGTGTGCGCAGGAACTGCCCTTCACCCACTTCACCACCGACGACCTCCTCCCTTCCGCCAGCGTTCAGAAAATCGTTCAGGACCATCAGGGGTTCATCTGGCTCGCCTTCTACTCGACCGGGGTCGCGCGGTACGACGGTCGAACGATGGAGAGCTACGGGATGGCGGACGGCATCGCCGATCCGACCGTGCGGGAGATCGTGCAGGACCGCTCGCATCGCCTCTGGATCGGCACCGAGGCGGGGCTGGTGGTCTCGGAACGACCGCTCGACGCGTATGCCCCGGGCGAGCGCGTGCGTTTCGTCTCGAACAGGCTGACCCGCTCGCGCATGCGCCGCAACTGCGTCGTCGCGGCGCCCGACGGGTGGGTGTGGGCGGGGACGCAGGACGGCATCGTGCGCTATCGCTTCCACGACGGGCGGCTCGAGAGCCAGACCGTCGACCTCGGCGCCGTCGAGAATCCGGTGGCGGCGCTGGCGATGTTCGTGCGCCGCGACGGCTCGATGCTCGTCAGTCTCTCCGGAGGGAGCATCGTTTCGGTGGGGCGCGACGGCACGGTGCAAGGCGTCGTGACGCACAGCGTCCCAGCGACGGGTGCGCTGGCGGAAACGGCGGACGGCACGCTCTGGGGCGGCACGCTGAACGGTGCGGTGTGGCGGCTCGAGAGCGGTGCGCCGAAGATCGTGAATCACGATCTCG
This sequence comes from uncultured Thermoanaerobaculia bacterium, assembly GCA_964558905.1. Lineage (GTDB taxonomy): Bacteria > Acidobacteriota > Thermoanaerobaculia > Gp7-AA8 > Gp7-AA8 > QHVT01. The sequence goes on from CAZLGP010000156.1 coordinate 9,359, forward strand.
CCGAGCGTGTCGTCGCGCTCCTCATCACCGACGCAAACGAGCTCTGGGCGGCATCCCTCGGTAGCGGCGTGGTGCGCATGGACCTGCACGATCCATCGCACACTCCCTTCGCCATCCGGCGCGCGAACGGTCTTCTGTCGCGCACGCTCTGGTCGATGTACGAGGATCGCGAAGGCAATCTCTGGTTCGGCCAGAACGGCGGCCTGTCGCGTCTGCGGAAGGGGTATCGCGCGTTCCACGCGTGGACGGCGCGCACGCGACCGGCGCTTCCGGACCCGGCGACGTTCGCGGTGCTTCCGCTCGGCGACACGACGTGGGTGGGCACCGGCGCGGGTCTCGCGAAGATGACCCCGGGCAACGCGGAGGTGCACACCTTCCGCACGACCGAAGGCCTGCGCTCGGATCAGGTGTACTCGATCGAGCGCGATTCCGACGGGACGATCTGGGTCGCGACCTCGGCGGGCGTGAGCTCGGTGTCGCCGGATGGGATCGTGAAGTCGCACGGACTGGATACGACGTACGCGATCCTGACGCAGGGCGCAGGGCGCAGGACGCAGAGGGCAGGAGAACGAGGCATCTCTCCTGCGTCCCGCGCTCTGGCCTCTGCGCCCCCTTCCACGATGTGCTTCGCAGGAGTGTACGGGGTCGGCTGCTACACCGAAGGCAGGTGGTTCCGCTTCGGGCGCGAGTCCGGTCTTTCCCCCGCGGGTGCGACGAGCATCGCCTTCGACGACGGGGGGCATCTCTGGGTCGGCAGCATCGACCGCGGTCTCTTCCGTTCGACGGCGCGGCTTTCGCCGAGCTTGTCATCGGACGCACAGTTCGTTCGCGTCTGGAGCCGGCACAACGGGGCGCCCTCGAACAGCATCCGATCGCTGCTCCATCACGACGGCAAGCTCTGGGTCGGCACCAGCGCCGGTCTTTTCGTCGTCGGCGAGAGGAACGCGAGCGTTTTCGAAGGACGCCCCGCGATCGGCATGACGGCATCGAAGGATGGCAACCGCATCTGGGTGAGCAACAACGCCGGCCTCGTGGAGATCGACGCGCACACGCAGAGCGTCCTCTCTCACGTAACGAAGGCCGACGGTCTGCTCGACGACGAGGCGTGGGCATACGGCCCTGTCTCCACCGCCCCGGACGGGCGCATCTACATGGCGACTCCGCGTGGCCTCTCGGTGTTCGATCCCGCCGCGCGCGAGACGAACACGGTCCCACCGCTCGTGCGCCTGCGCCGGATCGAGCTCGGCCAGGAGGAGAACGACATCGGTTTCGAGTACGCGGCGCTCACGTTCGGCGACGAATCGCGCGTCCGCTATCGCACGCGCCTCGGGGGCTTCGACCGGGACTGGTCCCCGGAGTCCGCGGACGCGAAGATCCGCTACACGAACCTGCCGGCGTATCTGTTCGCGCGCCGCTACGTCTTCGGCGTGCAGGCGCGGAATGCCGACGGCGTCTGGTCCGAACCTCTCTCGTACCGTTTCACGGTCGCTCCGACGCCGTGGCTGCGCTGGTGGGCGGCCCTCGCCTATCTCGTTCTCATCGTTGCCGCGGCGTGGGCGATCAACCGCTGGCGAATGCGCCAGCTCCACCGGAAGAACCGCGCCCTCGAGGACCTCGTCTTCGCGCGCACCGAAGAGATCCGCGCCCAGGCCCGCGAGCTCGAGACGCTCGACCGCATCGTGGAGATGATCAACCGCGAAGTGAGTCTCGAGGACGTGCTCAAGAGCATTCTCGAACAGGGGATGAAGCTCTTCCCGAATGCGGAGAAGGGCGCCTTCCTGATGTTCGACCCCGAGACGCGACGGACGGAGGTCGTCGGCGCGACCGGCTACGATCCGGAGCTCATCCGCGGGCTGTCGCTCTCCTTCGACGAGGCGATGCAGCGATACTCCGGCCGCGCGCAGAGGCTCGGCGAGGGCGTCTATCTGATCCGCTCGGAGGACTTCCCTCACCTGGCCGGCGCGGAGAAGACCAGCCACCTCCCCGAGCCAAAGGCCATGCTGGCCATGGCGGTCACCCTCGGCGGGCGGATGGAAGGGTTCCTCATCTTCGACAACTTCTCGAGCGAGAACGCGTTCGGGCCGGCGGACCTCGACAAGCTGGCGCGCGTGCGCGAGCACGCCGTCTCCGCGATCGCGAAGGCCCGCATTCTTCGCGAACTGCAGCTCAGGAACGAGCAGGCCGAGGATGCGAACCGGGCAAAGTCGGTCTTCCTGGCAAACATGAGCCACGAGCTGCGCACGCCGATGAACGCGATCATCGGCTTCTCGGAGATCCTCGTGGAGCGGCTGCAAGACAAGGTCGAGCCGAAGTACGTCGGCTTCCTCCGCTCGATCCTGCAGTCGGGACAGCACCTGCTCGGGATCATCAACGACATCCTCGACCTGTCGAAGGTCGAGGCGGGGAGGATGGAGATCTATCCGGAGACGTTCCCCGTGCGCCCGGCGATCGAGAGCGTCTGCCAGGTGATGAAGGGCCTCTCGGCGAAGCGGAACATCGCGTTCGAGATCGACGTCGCGCCGGACGTGCGCGACATCGAGACCGATCATGCGAAGCTCAAGCAGATCCTCTACAACCTGCTCTCGAACGCCGTGAAGTTCTCGAAGCCGAACGGCGTCGTGACGATCCGCGCGCGCGCAAAGGGGGACATGCTGGTCGTGACGGTGATCGACCGCGGCATCGGCATCGCGGCGCAACATCGCGAGGTGATCTTCGACGAGTTCCGCCAGATCGACACGGCCACGAGTCGCTCGCACGGTGGCACCGGGCTGGGGCTCTCGCTGGTGAGGAAGTTCGTCGAGCTGCAGCGCGGCACGGTGGCGGTTCAGAGCGTCTTCGGCGAGGGGAGCGAGTTCACCTTCACGCTGCCGCTGCGGTTCGGAGGGCGCGTGCTGATCGTCGAGTCCGAGGATGAGACGTTCGATGCGTGCAGCGCCTACCTCCGTTCCGCGGGCTACGTGCCGATCCGCGCCCGGTCCGGAGAAGAGGCCATGGAGCGTGCGCGCGTGATGACGCCGCGGGCGATCCTGCTGGACCGCGACACGGACGCCGACGGAATCGGCGAGACGGCGATCCCGGTGATCGTCTTCTCGCGCGTCGACAACCGCGAGCTGCTCCTGCGCCGCCTCGCCGAGGTTACGGGCTGACCACCCGCGGCGCGGGCTCGGACAGGTGCGATCACGAAACGCCCGCGTAGCGGGCATGAGGAATAGCCCCCGGCTTTCAGCCGGGGGTCTGGAGTTTGGACGTTTCGGCAGGCTCGGGGCTGTGGGCTGGACGTTGGGAGCGGTCAGGTGTAGGCGGCGCGGCGGAGATTTGCGGCGATGGAACCCAGATCGAGCTTCGAGT
>CAZLGP010000157.1:0-31506 GCA_964558905.1 uncultured Thermoanaerobaculia bacterium
AAAGGCCTGGCCGAGCGCGAGGGCTGCACGCTGTACATGGTGCTGCTGGCTGCGTTCAACGCGCTTCTGCATCGCTATACGGGACAGCACGACATCATCGTTGGCAGCCCCATCGCCAATCGCCAATACCGCGAGACGGAAGGCGTGATCGGCATGTTCGTCAACACGCTGGCGATGCGGAGCGAAGTGAACGGAGACGACCCGTTCACGGCACTCCTGGCGAAAGTGAAGGCCACCTGTCTCGAGGCGTACGAGCACCAGGATGCGCCCTTCGAGAAAATCGTCGATCTGGTGAGCCCGCAACGCAACCTGGCGGTCACCCCTCTGTTCCAGGTGATGCTGCTCCTGCAGAACTTCGACGGCGGGACGCCGGACGCGCGCATCGAGCCGTACCGCCTCGGTACCGGAGTCAGCAAGTTCGACCTCACCTTTGCATTCTCCGAGACATCGAACGGATTGAATGCCTCGGTCGAGTACAGCACGACGCTGTATAGGTTGGCGACGATCGAGCGGATGGCGGAGCACTTCACCGCATTGTGCCGCTCGGTGACCGCCAGGCCTGCGACACGCGTGCGCGAGCTGGAGTTGCTGGGTGAGACCGAGAAGCACCGGCTGCTGGCCGAATTCAATGCCACGCATGCCGGCCATCCGAAGGATGAGTGTCTCCATCAGCTCTTCCTCGAACAGGTGCCGGCGCACGCCGAAAAGCCCGCGATCGTCTGTGGCGAGGAGACGCTGACGTACGCGCAGCTCCACGAACGGAGCCACGACCTCGCGCTCTACCTGCAGTCGCAGGGTGTGGAGCCGGATCAGCCCGTGGGGGTCTGCATGCAGCGGTCTCCCGAGATGGTGATCGCGATGCTCGGCATCCTACAGGCGGGCGGAGCGTACGTGCCGCTCGATCCCGGGTATCCGGAAGAGCGTTTGGCGTTCATGCTCCGCGACAGTGGGGCGTCGATCGTCGTCACGGAAGAGACGGTGCAGGCGGTCATGCCCGAAGGGCTGCGCCTACTGGTGGTCGATGGCCAGAGGGAACAGATCGCGGAGTGTGTTGCCGCGTTGAAGGCAGCCAAGATCACGCTGGAGCAGAAGATCACGCCGCAGCACCTCTCCCACGTCATCTACACCTCTGGATCGACCGGCCAACCGAAGGGCGTAGCCATCGAGCATCACAGCCCGGTGACGCTGGTCCATTGGGCCAGCGAGGTCTACAGCCGCGAGGAGCTGTCCGGCGTCCTCGCCGTGACGTCGATCTGCTTCGACCTCTCGGTCTACGAAATCTTCGTGACGCTGGCCAATGGCGGCACGATCGTCCTGGTACCGAATGCCCTCGGGCTCGCGAGCCTTGCAGACCAAGAGTCTGTGACCTTGATCAACACCGTTCCTTCCGCGGCGGAGGAGCTGGTGAGAATGGGTGCGATTCCGCCCTCGGTGCAGACGATCAATCTCGCTGGAGAGCCACTGTCACCGGCATTGGTCGATCGCATCTACGACACCACGTCCGTGCAGAAGGTGTATGACCTCTATGGCCCGTCGGAAGACACGACCTACTCGACCTACACGCTGCGGCAGAAGAACGGCCCCCAGACGATCGGACGCCCGATCCGGAACACGCAGGTGTACATCCTCGACGGGAACGGCAATATCCAGCCGATCGGAGTCCCAGGCGAGCTGCATATCGCGGGCGACGGCCTCGCGCGCGGCTATCTGCACCGCCCGGAGCTGACGCGGGAGAAGTTCGTCGACAATCCGTTCGAGCCGGGCACGCGCATGTATCGCACCGGCGATCTTGCCCGCTGGCTGGACGACGGGATGCTGCAATATCTCGGCAGAATCGACACGCAGGTCAAGGTGCGCGGCTTCCGCATCGAGATGGGAGAGGTCGAGGCGCGGCTCGGCGAGCATCTGGCGATTCAGGACTGCGCGGTCATCGCGCAGGGCGAGGGTGCGGGGAAGCGGCTCGTGGCCTTCTATCGCGCGATGGATGCGGAGCTCGAGGTTCCGCACGACGAGCTGCGCGCGCACCTGTCCAAGGTGCTGCCGGACTACATGATCCCGAGTGCGTTCGTGAGTCTGCCGGCCATTCCGCTGAACCCGAACGGCAAGGTGGATCGCCGCGCTCTGGCGCGCATGGACGTGACGATGGCGTCGGGCCGCGACTACGTCGCACCGCGCAACGACGCCGAACGGCGGCTCGCCGCGATCTGGGGTCAGGTGCTGCACGTCGAGCCGGAGACGATCGGCGTGCACGACAACTTCTTCGAGCTGGGCGGACACTCGTTGCTCGCGACGCAACTGATCTCCCGGGTTCGCAGAGAGCTGGACGTCGAGCTGCCGCTCAAGGTCCTGTTCGAGCGGACCAGCGTCGGGGAGCTCGCGGAAGCCATCGCCACCGCGAAGAAGAGCGATGTCCCGGCGATCCGCCCCGTCGACCGCGCGCAGCTCGATCGGCTACCGCTGAGCTTCGCCCAGGAACGCCTGTGGTTCCTAAGCCAGTTCGACCCGCACAGCGCGGGCTACAACATCCCCGGCGCGGTACGGATCCGCGGTGCGGTGGACACCGACCGGTTGGAGGACGCGTTCAACCGGATCATTGCGCGGCACGAGAGCCTGCGCACCATCTTCCTCAGCCACGACGGCCGTGCCGAGCAGGTTGTCCTCGACCGCATCGACTTCCGGCTCGAGCGCGTCGACCTGAGCGGCTCGGGCCGCGATGAACGGGAAGCAAGAGCCGAGTCGATCTGCCGTGCCGACGTCGTCACTCCGTTCGATCTGACCGCGGGGCCACTCGTGCGGGGGAAAGTGCTCCGCCTCGTGGAGGACGAGCACGTCCTGATGCTCAACATGCATCACATCGTCAGTGACGGCTGGTCGATCGGGATTCTGATCCGCGAGCTCGCCGCGATCCTGAACGGCCAATCCGCGCTGCCGGCGCTGCCGATCCAGTACGCCGACTTCAGCGTCTGGCAGCGGCAGCGGCTGGAAGAGGGCGGCGTCCTCGAGCGGCAATTGGCCTACTGGCAGAAGCAACTGGCAGGCGTGCCGGAGAGCCTCGACCTGCCGGCCGATTATCCGCGTCCGCGCGTCCGTAGCGTTGCCGGGGCGACCCGCTCCTTCACACTCGGGGCGCATCTGACCGCGGGGTTGCAGCGCATCGCCGAGCAGCAGGGCGGCACGCTGTACATGGTGCTGCTGACCGCCTTCAAAGTCCTGCTCCATCGGTACACCGGACAGCACGACATTTGCGTGGGAAGCCCGATCGCCAACCGCCAGTACGGTGAGACCGAAGGGCTGATCGGCATGTTCGTGAACACGCTGGCGCTGCGCAGCCAGCTCGATGGAGACGAGCCCTTCGCGGCTCTGCTGCAGAAGGTGAAAGCCACATGTCTCGAGGCCTACGAGCATCAGGATGCTCCGTTCGAGAGGGTGGTCGATCTGGTCAGTCCGCAGCGCAACATGGCGCTCACGCCGCTGTTCCAGATCATGTTCGTTCTGCAGAACGCGGACGTCGGCGGAGAGCTCGACGAGCACATCCAGCCCTATCACCTCGAGACGGGCATCAGCAAATTCGACCTCACGGCCGAATTCGCGGAGACGGCGGACGGGCTGGCCGGCGCGTTCCGCTACAGCACGGGGCTGTACAAGCCGCAGACGATCGAGCGTATGGTCGAGCACTTCATCGCGCTGTGCCGCGCGATCGTGAAAACGCCGGCCGTTGCGATCGGGGCGCTCGACTATCTCAGCGACACCGAGAAGCACCAGTTACTTGCCGGCTACAACGACAGCACCGCCGACTACCCTGCGGATCGCTGCGTCCCGCAACTCTTCGCCGAGCAGGTCGCGATGCACCCAGACCGGACGGCGGTCTTGTTCGGCGGCGAGAAACTGACCTATGAGGAGCTCGATTCGAAGAGCCATGCGCTGGCGCTGTGTCTTCAGGCCCACGGAGTGGGACCCGAGAGGCTGGTCGGGATCTCGATGGAGCGCTCGCTGGACATGGTCGTTGCGCTGATGGGCATCCTGCGGGCCGGCGGCGCCTATGTGCCGCTCGATCCTGATTCCCCGCCGGAGCTGCTGGAGCACATGCTGGCCGACGCCGCGCCCGCCGTCGTGCTCACGCAGGAGCGGTTCCTCCGGTCGCTGCCGAGCACCCCGGCGCGCCTGCTCGCGCTCGACCGCGAGTGGAGCGCCATCAGGGAGCACGGCGCGGATGAGTCGCTCGCTCAGGTGATGCCGGAGCATCTGGCGTACGTGATCTACACGTCCGGCTCCACGGGCGTGCCGAAGGGCGTCATGACCGAGCACGGCAGCCTCACGAACTACCTCGTGTGGGTCACGCGGTTCCTGGCCGGCGAGGGTGTCGAATGCCTGCCTGTCGTCACCAACCTGAGCTTCGATGCCTCGCTCAAGCAGATCTTCGGGCCGCTGGTGAGCGGCGGAACGGTCGTGCTGACGAAAGACGTGGCCGGCGATCCCGAAGGGCTGCTGGACGTTCTGGAGAACGAGCGCGGCATGGGGCTCAACTGCGTGCCGTCGCTATGGCGGGTGCTGCTCGAGGTCATCGAGCGGCGTCCGGTCGAGAAGATCCGCAACGTGCGCGCTCTGCTGCTGGGCGGCGAGGAGATCCCGCGGGAGCTGATTCGCCGCTCGCTCCGCATCCTTCCGGAGCTGAAGATCACGAATCTCTATGGACCGACGGAAACGACGGCCAACGCGACATTCGCCTCGCGGATCAGCGCCGACGACGTCTCGATCGGCCGCCCCGTGGCAAACACGCAGATCTACATCCTCGACGCTCATCGCCGTCCGGTGCCGGTTGGCGTGGCCGGCGAGATCTACATCGGCGGCGTGAGTGTTGCGCGCGGCTATCTCAACCGTCCCGCGTTGACGGCGGAACGATTCATCGCCGACCCGTTCAGCAGCAATGCGGACTCGCGTCTGTACAGGACCGGAGACCTCGGCCGCTGGCGGGCGGACGGAAACGTCGAATACCTCGGCCGCAATGACCAGCAGGTGAAGCTGCGCGGCTACCGCATCGAGCTCGGTGAAGTCGAGGCGCAACTGGCGAAACATCCGCGCGTCCGGCAAGCGGTCGTGGTTGCGCGCGAGGACGAGCCGGGAGAGAAGCGCCTCGTCGCGTACGTGACGGGGGAGGCGCTGGAAGTCGAGGACCTGCGCGTGCATCTGGCGGCCAGGGTGCCACAGTACATGGTCCCTGCCGCGTTCGTTCATCTCGAAGCCCTGCCGCTGACGCTCACGAAGAAAATCGATCGCAAGGCGCTTCCGAGACCCGAGGCCCAGGCCTATGGGACGAAGGAGTACGAGCCTCCACAGGGAGAAATCGAAGAGACGGTCGCCGCGATCTGGCAGGAGGTCCTGCACGTCGAGCGGGTGGGGCGCAACGACGACTTCTTCGAGCTGGGCGGGCATTCGCTGTCGGCAGTGCAGTTGATGGCGAAGATCAACAGGTATTTCGGGCACCTGCTCCCGCTTTCGGTGATGTTTACGGCTCCAAACGTCGCCGCGTTGGCCAAGCTGATCTCGAATCGAGCGGCCAGATCTGCCGATATTCTGATTCCCATTCGGACCAGCGGTGATGCGCTGCCCATGTTTGCCGTACCGGCGGCGGGCGGCAATGTACTGTCGCTGCACCCGCTCAGCAAGACCTTGGGCGCGCGGCGGCCCTTCTATGGCCTCGGGGCGGTCGGTCTGGATGGCAGGACCTCGCCTCCGAACAGCGTCGGAGAAACAGCCAGACTGAATATCGCCGCATTGAAGACGTTGCAGCCGCGTGGCCCTTACAGTCTGATCGGCCATTCGTACGGCGGCGTAGTTGCCTATGAAATGGCCAGGATGCTTCTGGAGGAGGACGAGGAGATTGCCTCGCTGACACTCCTCGATTCGAGAGCGCCGTCGGTCTACCACGCGATGGTCGGCCGCGATCTGGCCACGGAGCTCGCCGAGGCGGGCATGGTGGCTGCCGGCCAGCATGACGCAGACGTCGAGATCGAGGCCGAGCGCCTAAGGCAATTGCCGGACGATGAAAAGGTCCTATACCTCGTTGCGCTCCTGAACGATCACGGTCTCGATATCGACGCTGAGCAGTTCAACGCGTTCTATCGCGTCTATCGAGCGAACCAGGTCTGCTATCGCACGTACACGCCGCCGCGGTTGTCGCGCGAGCTCGAGGTGTCGTTGTATCGCGCACTACGGGCGAATGGCGGAGAAACGCCTGCCGACTATGGTTGGAACCAGCTCCTTCGAAGCCCGATTCGGATCCATGACGTCGACGCAGACCATTTCTCCATTCTGGCGAGCCCGTTCGACCCGGCACGTTGAACGGTCTTGCGCGGTGGACGCGAGCTCACTCCCATTTCGTGTGACGCAGCCGAGCCTCTCCGGTACCACCCTCAGCGACTAAACCGACATGAAACACCGTGAAAGCGACATCGCTGTCATCGGAATGTCCTGCCGCTTTCCCGGCGCCGCAGATCCCGAGCAGTACTGGGCGAACCTGGCGGCCGGACGTGTGAGCATCGGGGAAGTGCCCGAGACGCGGTGGCGCTGGCAGGACTACCGCGATGAATCCCAGCCCCCTGAGGCCACTCCCTATTGCCGGTGGGCGGGACTGATCGACGACGTCGACGCATTCGACGCCGCCTTCTTCAATGTCTCGCCCCGCGAAGCGGAATCCATGGACCCTCAGCAGCGCCTGGGACTGGAACTGGCCTGGTCGTGCTTCGAAGATGCCGGGATGCGGCCTTCTCATCTTTCCAGTCAGAAAGTCGGTGTCTTCCTCGGCTTCACGAACCTCGACTACAAGGAAATCATGGAAGAGTCGCCGATCGACATCTATTACGCGACCGGCACGCTCTCTTCCGTCATTCCCAACCGCATCTCGTATCACTTCAACCTGCGCGGTCCGAGCGTGGCGGTGGACACGGCGTGTTCCAGCTCCCTGCACGCCATCCACCTCGCGTGCCGCGCCCTCATCGAAGAAGAGTGTGACACGGCGCTGGCCGGCGGGATCAGCCTCTTGCTCACGCCGAAGCGGTTCCTCTGGTACGGCAAGGCCGGAATCCTATCGCCCACGGGCGCGATCCGTTCGTTCGACGAGGACGCCGACGGAACCGTGAGAGGTGAAGGCGCCGGCTTCATCCTATTGAAGCCGCTCGAGCGCGCCATTGCGGACGGCAACAGAATCGTTGGGGTGATCAAGGGAAGCGCGGTCAATCATGGAGGTAAGCATCATACGCTGACCTACCCGAGCGCCGTCGCCCAGGCCGAGGTCATTGCCAGTGCGCTTCGCGCGGCGCGTGTCGCCCCGGGCGAGGTCAGTTACGTCGAGTGCCACGGCACCGGCACGCGCAAGGGCGATCCAATTGAAGTGCAGGGCCTCCTCCAGGTTCTCGACCGGAGCGATGAGGGTGCATCGTGCGGCCTCGGCTGTGTGAAGCCGAACATCGGACACCTGGAGGGCGCGGCCGGGATCGCCGGAGTCATCAAGGTTCTTCAGGCATTCCGGCACAAGACGCTTCCGCCTTCGGTCAACCTCACGAGAGTCAATTCCAGAATCGATCTCGGCGGTGCCGTCTATTTCGTCGATCGGTTGCAGGCGTGGGAACCGCGGGTCAGGGGTGGGATCCAGCCGCCCCGAATCGCCGGAGTCAGCTCGTTCGGGTTCGCCGGTACGAACGCCCATGTGGTGTTGGCAGAAGCTCCCACACGAGGCGAAGAGGATGGGGTGGCGGCCGTCTCTCCTGCGGATCAACGCGTGATCGTCGTCTTGTCGGCGAAAGACCAGGCGTGCCTGAAAGACCGCGCCGATCAGTTGCAGCAGACCATCGCACGACGCGGACTGACAGACCGCCATCTGCGCGCCACCGCGTATACGTTGCAGGTCGGGCGCGAGCCGATGGAAGAGCGTCTTGGGTTCCTGGTGAGCTCTATGGGCGAGCTCAGTGAGAAGCTCCAGGTGTTTCTCGCCGACGGTACGACGGCGGGCGTCCTTCGTGGACGCGCTCAGAAGAGCGGCGAGCTCGTGACGCTGCTGGCGCAGGACGAGGTCTTTCGTGTGGCCGTCGAGACGTGGGTCGAGCAGGGACGTCTCGAAATGTTACTGGAGTTGTGGATCAAGGGCCTCGATATCGATTGGAGCAAACTGTACGGCGATGCGAAGCGGCGATTCGTCGACCTTCCGACTTACCCATTTGCCAGAACGCGCTACTGGGCTGAACTGGCCACCAGCCGGGATGTAGGTTCCAATGGCGCCGGCGCGGCGGTCTTTCATCCGCTGCTGCAGGACAACACGTCCGATCTGTCAGGGCAGCGCTACGGCACGACCTTCACGGGAGCTGAGTTCTTTCTTGCGGACCACCAGGTGAGGAACGGGGAGGGCACATCGCAAAAGGTGCTCCCAGGCGTGACTTATCTGGAGATGGCACGGGCGGCCGTGGAAAAGGCATCGGTGCCCTGGCCGGAGCCATCCGTTCTGGAACTGCTCGACACCGTTTGGCTGCGGCCGATCGTCGTCGATGCAGAGACGCGCGTGAACATCGGGCTGCTGCCGGTCGACGGCGATCAGATCGAATACGAAATCTATAGCGAGAACGGCGACGAGGAGGTCGTAGCCTGTCAAGGTCGCGCGGTCTTCCGTCCTTCATCGGGTCCGTCCACGCTGGACATCGGGCAACTCGAGGCCCGGATGGTCCGAGACACACTCGATGAGGACAGCGTTTACGCGACATTCGCCCGCATGGGGATGGCCTATGGGCCCGCCTTCCGAGCCATTACAGCGGTGTACCGCGGAGACGGCGAGCTTCTGGCGCACGTGCGCCTGCCCGATTCCGTCGGGAGCACGGCGCGAGCGTTCACCCTTCATCCGAGCTTGATGGACGGCGCGCTGCAGGCGGCAATTGTTTTGGACGGGGGTGCGGAGGCCCGCGCGCCGCGGCTGCCGTTTGCCCTGGATCGCTTGCGCATCATCTCGCCGTGCAGCCGCGACATGATTGCCTGGGCGCGATATTCACCGGAAAGTGAGACGGCCGGCCGTGTCGTGAAGATGGACATCGATCTTTGTGATCATCGCGGCACCGTCTGTGTACAACTGCGCGGATTTGCGGCGCGCGTGCCGGCCCATCAGATTCGCGGGACAAGGGGAGACCTCTTCGCAACGCCTGTATGGCAGGCGAGCGCCTCTATGCCGGACCGTCGCGGAAGCGATCACGCGGAGCACCACGTCATGCTCTGCGAATTGCCGGGTGCCGATGTCGGAGAGCTGAACCTCCAGGTTCCGAATGCGCAGTGCTTTTCACTGCGAGCAGACAGGCAGAAAGACATCGCCGAGCGGTATGAGGAGCACGCGCGCGAGTGCTTTGAACGGATCCAGGAGATTCTCCGGCGTAAGCCGGCCGGAACAGTGCTCTTCCAGATCGTCATCGCTGATCATGAGGAGCAGACCATCTTTGCCGGCCTGTCGGCATTACTCGAGACAGCACGACTGGAGAACCCCCGCTTCATTGGACAGGTTCTACTCGTGCCGGTGGACGTGAATGCGGTGGAACTGGGCCGGCACCTGCAAGATGAGAAGAGCGCCGGTCCCGATACGGTGATTCGCCATGGACATTCCGCGCGGGAGGTCTCGCGATGGGAGGAGATCGCGCTCGACCGCGAAAACGTGCCCTCCGCATTTGAAGCTTCCGGCGTCTACCTGGTCACCGGTGGCCTGGGTGGCCTGGGAAGGCTCTTCGCAACGGAAATCCTCGAGCGAAGCCCCGGCGCCCGGGTGGTGTTGACGGGACGTGGGGAGTTGACGTCGGAAAGGCGCGCATGGTTCGACGAATCATCGGCGTCAGGCAAGCGGTTGACCTATCGCCGGGTGGACCTTTCCGACTGCGCTCAAGTTGAGCAGCTGATCGACGCGATCATTCGCGAGCACGGAAAGCTCAACGGCATCCTCCATTGTGCGGGGATGATTGCGGATCAGTTCATCGTAAATAAGGGCGGCGCCGAGTTCCGGCAGGTGCTGGCGCCGAAAGTCACCGGTACGTATCATCTCGACCTTGCCACGCGCGACGTGGAGCTCGACTTCTTCGTTCTTTTTTCGTCGATCGCCGGTGCGCTCGGGAACTTCGGGCAGTCCGACTACGCATCCGCGAACGGTTTTCAGGACAGGTTCGCGGCGTACCGCAACCGGCAGGTTGCGACGGGTCGGCGCCACGGACGGACACGGTCCATCAACTGGCCGTTGTGGCAGGCGGGCGGGATGGCCATCGATGCGGAGGGCCGTGAACTGCTGGAGCGGACCACGGGAATCCAGCCCATGGCGACGGCGACGGGTATCGACGCGTTCCATCGCAGCCTGGCATTGCCCTACGACCGGATTCTGGTCGCGGAAGGTGAACTGACAAGGATCCGTCGAACGCTATTCGGCGCGCCGGCAGCACCACCGGGACCGTCGGCGGAAGCGCAGCCGCCCGCCGCGGAGATCGAATCGACCCTCTTGGCCGAGAAGACGCAGAACTATCTGCTCGAGGAGCTCTCCGCGGTGTTGAAGCTTCCCGCCCACCGCATTGATCCCCAGGTGGGGCTGGACACCTACGGCATCGACTCGGTGCTGGCGATGAAGCTGACCAACCAACTGGAACGGACATTCGGATCGCTCTCGAGGACGCTATTTTTCGAGTATCAAACCGTCGGCGCACTCACTCGGTATTTCCTTGGGGCTCACGCCGACCGGTTGGCGTCGCTGTTCGCCGGGATGAGCGACGCTAGCCGCCGGCGGAAGCCGGCCGCCGCGCTAACCCCGCTCACACTGGAGGAGCAGCCGAGACGCAAACGGCACGCGGTGCGACGAGACGGTCCGTCTGCCCTGAAATCGGAGTCCGATACCATCGCGATCATCGGATTGAGTGGACGGTATCCGGAAGCGATCGACGTCGCGGCGTACTGGCGTAATTTACGGGACGGCAAGAACTGTATCGTGGAGGTGCCGAAGGAGCGCTGGGACTGGCGCGAGTACTTCACCGAGGATCGCGGGGAGAGCGGCCGCCATTATAGCAAGTGGGGTGGCTTCATCGAAGGTGTCGACGAGTTCGATCCGCTCTTTTTCAAGATCGCGCCGAAAGAGGCAAAGTATCTCGATCCGCAGGAACGCCTCTTCTTGCAGCACGCGTGGATGGCGGTGGAGGACGCGGGGTATACACGCGCCAGCCTGGAGAGGCCAGCCGATGACGACTTGCCAGGGCAGGTCGGAGTCTATGTCGGCGTCATGTATACCGAGTACCAGCTGTTCGGCGCCGAGGTCAGCGCGCGAGGCCGCCGGATGGGGATGGCCGGGAGCGCGGCCAGCATCGCCAACCGCGTCTCTTACGCGTTGAACCTGCACGGCCCCAGCGTGACCCTGGATACGATGTGCTCGTCTTCCCTGACGGCCATTCATTTCGCGTGCGAAGACCTGAGACGCGGGCGGACGGCGATGGCGATCGCCGGGGGAGTCAACGTCAGCATTCATCCCAACAAATACCTGCTGCTCAGCGCCGGACAGTTCATTTCCAGCGAAGGCCACTGCCAGAGCTTCGGCGAGGGCGGCGACGGATACATCCCCGGGGAGGGCGTCGGCGTAGTCGTTTTGAAGCGTCTTTCCGAAGCGAAGATCGACCGCGACCATATCTATGGCGTCATTCGCGGGAGCGCGATCAATCACGGCGGCAAGACAAACGGCTACACAGTGCCGAACCCGCAAGCCCAGGCGAGCGCCATCATCCGGGCGCTTGCCGACGCGCACGTCGACGCCCGCCATGTCAGCTACATCGAGGCACATGGCACTGGCACGAAACTCGGCGACCCGATCGAGATCGCCGCGCTCAGCAAAGCATTTGCCCATCATACCAACGATACGCAGTTCTGCCTGCTCGGCTCGGCGAAGTCCAACATCGGCCATTGCGAGTCCGCGGCAGGAGTGGCGGGACTGACAAAAGTCCTCCTGCAGATGCAGCATCAACAGATCGTGCCGTCGCTGCATTCGGCCCGCTTGAATCCTCACGTCGATTTCAGCAGCGGCCCTTTCGTCGTCAATCAGACACTGAGATCATGGGAGCAGCCGGAGGTCGCCGGCAGCAGGCTGCCTCGAATCGCGGGAATTTCGTCCTTCGGCGCCGGTGGCTCGAATGCGCATCTGATCGTCGAGGAATACCAAGCCCCTCCGCCGCAACCGGTTGCGCCTGCGGACGTAGCCATCGTGCTCTCCGCGCGGACGGCCGCGCAACTGCAACAGAAGGTCCGTGATCTTCTCGATTTCCTCCGGCCGCCGCTCAACACGATCGATTTGCATGCCCTTGGCTACACGTTGCAGGCGGGCCGCGAGACGATGGACGAGCGCCTCGGCTTCGTAGCGAGCTCCATGGAGCACGTGGTGGAAACGCTTCAGGCGCTCGCGGCGGGCGAGCAGAGCATCAAGGGGGTGCATCGCGGGCAGGTGAAGCGGGAGGAGCGAGCGGTTTCGTTGTTGAGCACCGACTCCGATCTTCGCGAAACGATCGACAAGTGGATGGCCGGCCGGAAATTGTCGAAGCTGCTGGCGTTGTGGGTCGAAGGCGTGGAGCTGGATTGGCATAAGCTTCATGGCGAGGCCAAGCCGCAACGGATCAGCCTGCCGGTATACCCCTTCGCCAGGGAACGCTACTGGATCGATATCGCGGCTGCGACCGATGCCGCTCCTGCGAAAGCCGTCCCGACCGCTGTCCTTCATCCCCTGCTGCACACCAACACCTCGGACTTCGGCCAGCAGCGCTACTCCTCGACATTCAGTGGAGAGGAGTTCTTCCTAAAGGATCAGCGGCTGTTCCCCGCCGCGGCGTATCTCGAGATGGCTCGCGCCGCGATCCGGAATGCCGCCGGCATCGCCGGCGATGAGTACCTGGAACTGCGCGACGTCGTATGGGGGCAGCCGGCGATTGTGACGCAAGAGATCCGGATCGATATCGCCCTGGCTGCGAATGACGAGAATGAGATCGACTATGAGATCTTCGGCCAGGACGGTGTCGTTCATTGCCGCGGCCGCGCGATACTGAGCGCCGGCTCAACGCCCCGTACTCTCGATCTCCGTCAGCTGAAGGCCGACCATGAGCGCCTGGTCGACCTGCAGTTGCCGACGGCGGAGCAGGACGCGTCAGCAGGCCATGTTCTTTTTCTGCGCGACGCGCTGCATGCCGGTTTCGCGTTGATCGGTTCGGGCGTGCCCCGCTTGCCGCTAGCGCTCGACTCGCTGCGTGTGATTTCGCCGTGCAGCCGGGACGTCGTGGCGTGGGTGCGCTACTCGCCCGGGTCTCGCGCCGCGGATGGCATCGTCAAGCTCGACATCGACCTCTGTGATGCGCGAGGAAGCATTGCCATAGAGATGCGAGGTGCGGCTTGGGACCGTACCGCTGTCGAAAGCGTGTCGCATAGGCAAAGCGGCGGCGCTGCCGAGGGGAAGAAGCCGACAGGCATTTCACTGAGCGCACCAGGTGCGCATGTTTCGGCCGCGTCGCCTTCTCCGAATCGCGCACCGGTAACCCTGACGAACCCGGTCTCCGCCCCCGCAAGCGTTTCCCCTATTTGCTTGCTCGATGAAGGGAATGGCATTTTCTCGATTCAGATCCGGGACGGGGACAACGTCGCCGGCCTCCTGTGCGCATTGGATCTGGTGCGTCGGGAGAAGGCACTCAAGGTCCTGAAAGTCGTCGGCCTGGACCGCTGTCTCCGGAGCAGCGGGCGAGAGGACTACAACGAGGCTCTGGAGCAGGGGCTCTATCAGGCGATCGCCTCTTTTCCTTATCCTGTCATCGCCGTACTGCCCAGCGATACGGCCGGCGCGGCCTTCCTGTGTGCCGCGCTATGCGACTTCCTGGTGTGCGACGAGGATGCGATCTACCGCTATACCGACGCTGAGCGGCAGTTCTACCCAACGCCTGCCGAGGCGCTTCTGTTTGCCGAACGTTTCGGGGAGGCCCGGGCGCTGGACTTCCTGTATCTTGCAACCTCTGCGACGGGCAAACAGCTGCGGGAAAGAGGGTGGACGTGTTCGATCGCTGCGTCGACGCACATCGAAGCTGTGACTCGACGTCTAGCGACGGCATTGGCGACGAAATCACGGGAGTCGCTCCGGCTCCTGAAACAGCACTTGTCGCGTCACCTCGGCGGCTTCGTCGACGCATTGGGGCGGGTAGACGCCCCGGTCTCCGAGGCGGCGGGTACGCTCGCCACGACCGGCATCGATTCGCCCGGCGCACCTATTCAGGTGAATACGTTCGGTGAGAACGTGCTGGTGGTCACTTTCGATCCTGTTGGTCCGGAGGAGCTGGTCGCGGCTCTCAGTGAAGTCGTCGCGAAGGCCCATCGCTCCGGTGCTTGCAAAGCGATCGTGCTCGCCAGCACAGCGCCCGAGTTTCTTCCGGATGTCATTGACGAGGATGCTGTACTCGAACTGCACCGCCTAATTGCAGGGTCAGAGATTCCGGTGGTGGCAGCACTGACCGGCAACGCCAGAGGCAACGCGTGGCTGATCGGCCAGCTTTGCGATGCCGCTGTGTATTGTACGAAGGGCGTGTATTCGGCGGCGGCTGTCGTGGAGACGGCCGCCACGATCTTTGCTCGCCGGCTCGGTACTGCCGCCGCCGCGGAAGTCCTCTTTACCGGCGCGGAGTATTCGGGGATCGACCTCGCGGAGCGCACGGGCACTTTGATGGTCGCCGAGCACGATCAGGTCGTGCCCACAGCCGTGCGAGTGGCCGAGTCGTGGGCGAAACTGCCGACGGCTACACTGGCGTCATGGAAGAAGCAGACCGCGGCGCTTCTCCCGACGCTGCAGGCGGCGCCGGGTCCACAGGCCGACCAGCGATCGGTAGCGATGCCGGCCATTCCGACTCCGATCGCGCTTCGCTCGAAGGTGGTCAAGGCGACGGCACACCCGGAGGGCATCGTCGTCGTCCGGCTCGAAGACCGGGACGTGAAGAACATGTTCTCCGAAGCCTTCATGGCCGGTGTAAGCGAGGTCTTCGCGCATATTGAGCAGACCCAGGCGTACAAGGTCGTGATCCTTACCGGCTACGATCAATATTTTGCGTGCGGGGCCACGCAAGAGCTCCTGCTCGCCATTCACGAGGCGAGGATCAAGTTCACCGACTACAACATCTATCAGTTGCCGCTGACCTGCAAGGTGCCGGTGATTTCGGCGATACAGGGCCATGCCATTGGCGCGGGGTGGACGCTGGGAATGTTCGCCGACATCGCGCTCCTGAGCGAAGAGAGCCGGTATGTGAATCCCTACATGGACTATGGCTTCACCCCGGGCGATGGCGCGACGTGGGTGTTCTCGGAGAGGGTCGGACACGACCTGGCCAACGAAAGCCATCTGACGGCGTTGCACTACACCGGTGGCGAATTGAGACGGAGGGGGTTGCGGCTGCCTGTATTGCCGCGGGTCGAAGTGTTTCCCGCGGCGATGGCGCTGGCGAGACGGATCGCACAGACGCCGCGAAGCCGCCTCACCGCGATCAAAGCGGAGTTGACGCGGCAGGCGCCCGAGGAGCTGCAAGAGACGTATCGCCTCGAAGTGGCTCTGCACGACGAGATCCTCGTGGGTCGACCGGACACGCTGGCGCGTATTCTCGGCAACTTTCACGGGTCGCGCGCATCCGTTGCCGATGGCGCGCAGCAGGCGTCACGGCAGGTCGTCGCGACGACTGGTACCGCTTCGGCCGCGGTGACCGCCAGACTGAAAAGTCTTCTGGCGCATGAACTACAGATGCGGGAGAAGGACGCCGATGAGAACCTGCCGTTCGTCGATCTGGGCCTGGACTCGGTCGCCGGCGTGAGCTGGGTTCGCAAGATCAACGAGATGTATCAAACGTCGATCGAAGCAGCGAGCATCTACCGTTACCCCACCCTGGCCGCGTTCAGCGGCCATGTGCAAGAGGAAGCGGAGAGGCGTGGCACGCTCGACCGTCCGGCGCTGGCGACGACGACCGGCAGCGACATGCTGCGTGCAGTGATGGCGAGCCTCAAAACGCTGCTGGCGGACGAGCTCCAGATGCAGGAAAGCGATGTCGACGAGAATCGTCAGTTCGTCGACCTGGGGTTGGATTCGGTCGCCGGGGTGAGCTGGATCCGCAAGATCAACGAGAAGTATCAGACGTCGTTCGACGCGGCGAGTATCTACAGCTATCCGACGCTGGCAAGCCTCAGCCGCTACGTGACGACGGAAGCGGAAAAGAGAGACTTGCTGCCGCGAGCAGTTCAGGCGCACAACACCGTCGCTGCGACGCCTGCGCCGCAGATGCGCCTGGCCCGGCGCAGTGGGCCGTCATCGCGAAACACTTCCGGTGCATCCAATAGACAGTCGCCAACGCCGATCGCGATCATCGGCATGGCCGGCGAGTTTCCGGAAGCCTCCAACCTGGGGGAGTTCTGGCGGAACATCGCACAGGGCCGGAACTGCATCAGCCAAGTGCCGCCGCAGCGCTGGGACGTGAACGCCTACTATCGGTCCGGGGATGTCGTCGATGGGAAAACCAACTGCCGATGGTTGGGAGCCCTGGCGAACTACGACCGCTTCGATCCTCTGTTTTTCAACATCTCGCCGACGGAAGCGGAGAGCATGGATCCCCAGCAGCGCCTGTTCCTGCAGGCATGCTGGCACGCCATCGAAGACGCCGCGTACGATGCGCGATCGCTGTCCGGCACGAGATGTGGGGTCTTCGCCGGCTGTGCCTACGGTGACTATCACCTGTTGTCGAGGGAACAGCAACTGAGCGCCCAGGGCTGGACGGGCGACGTGACGTCCATTCTGGCGGCACGCATTTCCTATCATCTGAACCTGCAAGGCCCCTGTCTCTCTATCGATACCGCCTGTTCTTCCTCGCTGGTCGCCGTCGCGCAGGCCTGCGACAGCCTGATCGCCGGCGGCAGCGATCTGGCGCTAGCCGGGGGCGTCTATGTCATGGCCGGGCCTGAGGCGCTGATCCGCGCCAGCCAGTCGGGCATGCTCTCGACTGAGGGCAGGTGCTTCACCTTCGATACGCGAGCGAACGGCTTCGTTCCGGGCGAAGGCGTGGGAGTCGTGCTGCTCAAGAGGCTGGCCGATGCGGAGCGGGACCACGACATCATCCGTGCGGTGATTCATGGCTGGGGCGTCAATCAAGACGGAAAGACGAATGGCATCACAGCTCCCAATCCGGAGTCCCAGATACGCCTGGAGCAGGAGGTGTATGACAGGTACGGCATCGATCCGGGGAGCATCCAGCTCGTCGAAGCCCATGGCACCGGCACCAAGTTAGGCGACCCCATCGAGGTGCTGGCGCTGAAACAAGCCTTCCGTAAGTACACGCGGGAAAGAGACTTCTGCGCGTTGGGCTCGGTGAAGAGCAACATCGGCCATTTATCGATGGCAGCCGGAATCGCCGGATTCATCAAGGCGGTCCTAGCGCTGCAGCACAAGCAACTGCCACCGACGATCAATTTCGAACAACTCAACGAGCATATCGACCTGAGCGACAGCCCGTTCTACGTCAACACGCGACTGCAGCCGTGGGAGCCGAAATCCACGCTGCCTCGCCAGGCCGCAGTCAGCTCGTTCGGCTTTAGCGGTACGAACGCGCATGTGGTCGTGGGCGAATATCTGACGCCGGTCGGAAACAGCTCCTCCCTCGCCGGGGTCATTCAAGACGGCCGGAGCATCGTTCCTCTATCGGCGAAGCGTCCGGAACAGCTCGAGCAAAGGGCCCGCGATCTGCTGGCGTACCTTCGTAACGAGACGGACTCCGGCGAGCTGCTCGACATCGCCTATTCGCTGCAGGTGGGTCGGGAGCCGATGGACGTCCGCGTGGCCTTTCTGGTGAGTACGGTCGCGCAGCTCGTCGAAGCGCTGGAGGCGTATGTCGATGACGAGGCGGGTATTCAAAACGTCTATGAAGGCCAAGTCAAACGAGCCGACGAAAGCATCGACCTCCTGAGTCACGATGCCGAGACGAGAGAGGCCGTCGTAGCGCAATGGATTGCCCAGAAGAAGCTCGACAAACTAGCGGAGTGGTGGGTTCGAGGTGTGGAGCTGCAGTGGAACAGCCTGTATGGTGAGGTGAAACCGCGGCGCCTTCCACTGCCTGGATATCCCTTTGCCAAAGAACGTCATTGGATCGATGTCCAGCCGGGCCGTTACGCGGCCGTCAGCACCGCCGCGAGCGCGGTCCTCCATCCACTGCTGCACGACAACGTGTCTGATCCCGGCGAGCGGCGCTACACCTCCACGTTCAGCGGAGACGAATTCTTCCTCGCCGATCATCGCATCAAGGGTGAAGCGATCCTGCCGGGTGTCGCGTATCTGGAGATGGTGCGCGCTGCAGTCGGTCACGCGTTCCCGGCGTGGCGGGACACGGGCGTGCTGGAGCTGGACAATACGGTGTGGATGCAACCGCTCGTCGTGACCGGCAGCACGCAAATCAATCTCGCGTTGCGGACGGACGAAGATGACATCGACTTCGAGATCTATAGCCGGGGAGGCGAAGACGAGATCGTTCATTGTCAGGGGCGTGCGGTCCTGAGCGGCGATCCGGTGCGGCCGCAGCTCGATCTCGATGAGATCGCGCTCGCGATGAACCGGGGCGGCTCGGCGCCGGACGGGCTCTATGCTGCGTTCAGCCGGCTCGGTGGTGTCTATGGGACCGCTTTCCAGGCCATCACGCGCATTTACGAGGGTCCAGGCCAGTTGCTGGCGCGCCTGCGGCTGCCCGACACGGTAGACAGTACGTTGGCCGACTATGTCCTTCATCCGAGCTTGATGGATGCGGCCCTCCAGGGCTATCCGGTGTTGATGGAAGGCTGGCCCGATTCGAATCAGCCGCGCATGCCGTTTGCGGTGGAATCGGTTCGCGTGCTGGCACCCTGTACGAGGGAGATGGCCGCCTGGGTCCGCTATGCGCCCGACAGCGAGCCGACCAATGCGGTGGTCAAGCTGGACATCGATCTTTGCGAGCCTGATGGTACGGTCTGCGTGCAGATGCGCGGCTTCTCCACGCGCGCGTTGCGGAGTGAGCGGACGACGGCACAGGCGATCGCGACGGGCACCCTTTTGATGACACCAATGTGGCATGCTGCGGAATCCGCCGGCGTGGGCGGCGGCGACTTCGTTCAGCATCACGTGATGGTCAGCGAGCCGGCACCGCTCGACGTCGGAGTGTTGGCGTCACTGATTCCGGGCAGCCGTTGTCGGCCGCTGCGGTCTCCAAGACAGCAGACGATTGCGCAGCGATACAGCGATTACGCGGTTGCCTGCTTTGGACGCCTGCAGCGGATCCTTCGCGGTAAGCCTCAGGGCAAGGTGCTGCTGCAGGTTGTCGTCTTCGAGAGCGATCCGGAGCAAACGCTGCTCGCGGGCCTGTCCGGAATTCTGAAGACCGCCGCACTGGAGAATCCGCAGGTCGTAGGGCAGCTCCTCGTGGTCACTCCGGAAGTCTCCGCAGAGAAGCTGGCCGCGCATCTGCGCGATGAGCGGCACGGTACGCTGAGCCCGGTCGTCCGCTATGAGCGTGGCATGCGGAGCGTGCTGCAATGGGAGGAGGTTGCAGCAGGTCCGGACGTTCCGCCCTTGGCCTTCGTCGACGGAGGGGTTTATCTCATCACCGGCGGTCTCGGCCGGCTGGGCGCTCTGTTTGCCGAGGAGATAATCGCACGCTGTGCGATGACGCGGGTGATCTTGACCGGCCGCTCGCCGCTGAGCACGGAAAGACAGGCACAGTTCGACGCCGTGAATCGGCACGACGGGCGCGTCGTCTACCGGCCGGTGGATCTCGGCGATCTCGAGCAGGTCATCCAGCTGATTGCATTTGTCACACGGGACTATGGCTCACTGAACGGGATCCTTCACGCCGCCGGAATGATCGCGGACAATTTCATCATCAAGAAAGCTCCCGCGGAATTCAGAGAGACTCTGGCGCCGAAGGTGATCGGCACGTTCAACCTCGACCAGGCCTGCCGCGATGCCGAGCTCGATTTCTTCGCCCTCTTTTCGTCCATCGCCGGGGCGATGGGAAATGTCGGGCAAGTCGATTACGCCGCTGCCAATGGGTTTCTGGACCAGTTTGCGGCGTACCGCAACCGGTTGGTGGCCGCGGGACAAAGGTGCGGTCGAACGCGGTCGATCAACTGGCCGTTATGGGAAGCGGGTGGGATGGCGGCCGATCGGGACAGCATCGCGCGGCTCCGGGAGCTCACCGGAATGCAACCGATGCGGACGACCACCGGCATCCAGGCGTTCTACCGAAGCCTGGCTGTGCCCTACGACCAGGTTCTGGCCGCGGAAGGCGACCTCTCCCAGATGCGGCGGGCATTGCTGACCGGGTCGGCGGCGGCGGCAGCGCCCGCGAAGACCCGGCCGGCGTCAGCGCCCGCGCTCGATCCTCGGACTATGGCCGAGAGAGCCCAGGACTACCTGTGTCGGGAGCTAGCCGGGGTATTGAAATTGACGTCGTCGACCGTCGATCCTCGGGCGCCGCTGGCGACCTACGGGATCGATTCCATCCTGGCCATGAGACTCACCAGCCGCCTGGAGGCGACCTTCGGCTCCCTGCCGAAGACGTTATTCTTCGAATACCAGACCATTCGCGACCTGACGGAATACTTCATTACAGAACGGTCGACGCAACTGGCCCAGCTTTTCGCCACGAGCCTGAGTAGCAGGAGCGAAGCGGAGTCGGAGCCAGCCGCGGTGCCGCGCTCCGAAGTGGTGTCGAGGCGGCGCCCGGCGAGGGGCGGCAGGGCAGCCCCGGCGGCAGGGAAGGCCGACGCGATCGCCATCATCGGTTTGAGCGGGCGGTACCCCGAGGCGTGGGACATCGAGGCGTTTTGGCGGAATCTACAGGAGGGTAGGGACTGCATCGGCGAGGTGCCCCCCGAGCGCTGGGACTGGCGCGAATACTATAGCGCCGACCGGAGCGAGACCGGGCGCCATTACAGCAAATGGGGCGGCTTCATCGACGGCGTCGCCGAGTTCGACCCGGTGTTCTTCAATATCTCGCCGAAGGAAGCCAAATACATCGACCCGCAAGAGCGTCTCTTCCTGCAGCATGCCTGGATGGCGATCGAGGATGCCGGATACACGCGCGCCAGTTTGCAGATCCCGCAGGGGGACGGTCTGCCCGGGCAGGTTGGTGTCTATGCCGGCGTGTGGAGCAGCGAGTATCAGCTGTTCGGTGCCGAGGCCAGCATGCTGGGCGAACGGATGGGATTTGCGATCAGCGTGGCCAGTATCGCCAATCGCGTCTCCTATGCCCTGAACCTCCATGGTCCGAGCATGGCGCTGGATACCATGTGTTCTGCCTCCTTGACCAGCATTCACATCGCCTGTCAGGACCTGAGGCTGGGACGAATCGGCCTGGCGATCGCTGGCGGCGTCAACATCAACATCCATCCCAACAAATACCTGATGCTCAGCGCCGCGCAGGCCATCTCTACAGACGGTCGTTGCCGGAGCTTCGGCGAGGCCGGCGACGGATACATACCGGCCGAGGGCGTGGGGGTGGTCATTCTCAAGAGACTATCCGAGGCGGAGAGGGACGGCGACCACATTTACGGAGTCATTCGCGGCAGCGCAGTCAGTCACGGCGGCCGCACCAATGGCTACACGGTTCCAAACCCGCACGCGCAGACCGACGCCATCCGCCGCGCCCTTGCGGATGCGCACGTCGACCCGCGGCACATCAGCTATGTGGAGACCCATGGAACCGGAACCAGGTTGGGTGACCCGGTCGAGATCGCGGCGTTGCGCAGCGCTTTCCGTGCGTCGGAGCACGAGAATGATGTCTGTTGTCCGATCGGATCGGTCAAATCCAATATCGGGCATTGCGAATCCGCCGCGGGCATTGCGGGATTGACCAAGGTTCTGCTGCAGATGCGGCATCGACGCCTGGTTCCATCACTGCATTCCGCCAAGTTGAATGCTAACATCGATTTCCACGATGGCCGGTTCGTCGTCAACCAGTCGTCGAGGCCGTGGGAGCGCCCGGTGATCGATGGCCGTTCGGTCTCGCGAATCGCGGGGATCTCGTCATTCGGCGCGAGCGGTGCGAATGCCCACCTCATCGTAGAGGAGTATCACCAGCCGCTGCAACGGCCGGCGGCGTCCGGGCCAGTAGTGATCCTCCTCTCGGCGCGGACGACGGAGCAATTGCAGCAGAAAGCCCGCGAGCTGTTGGCATTCGTTCGCGCTCAGACGGACGTCGATTTGGCTGCGATGGCCTATACCCTTCAGGTGGGTAGAGAGGCCATGGAGGAGCGGCTTGGTTTCGTCGTGAGCTCCCTCGAACAGTTGACCGACAGGCTTCACGCGTGTGTGGCCGGCGAACAGGACATCGAAGATGTGCATCGCGGACAGGTGAAACGCAACAAAGAGGCGTTGTTGTTGTTCAGCACCGATGCCGACCTGCAACAGACGGTCGACAAATGGATTGCCAACAGGAAGCTCTCCAGAGTGCTGGAATTGTGGGTGAAGGGCCTCGACGTGGACTGGAGCAAGCTTTATGGCGAGGCCCGGCCCGCGCGTGTGAGCCTTCCCACATACCCGTTTGCCAGAGAGCGTCATTGGGTCGATGCGCCGGCCGGTGGGCGCGGGTCCGCCGACGGTGCCGCGGCGGCGGTCCTTCATCCCTTGCTGCACAGCAACATTTCCGTTCTGAGCGAGCAGCGCTATGGTTCGGTGTTTACTGGAGAAGAGTTCTTTCTGGCCGATCATCAAGTGCAAGGGCGAAGTCTGTTTCCGGGCATGGCCTGTCTGGAGCTCGCACGCGCTGCGATCGCGCACTCCTCGCCTCCGCCGCCGGAAGCGGTCCTGGAGATCCTGGACACCGTCTGGACGCAGCCGATCGCCATGACCTCGAGGAAGGAGATCAGCATCGCATTGGCGGCGAACGACGACGACGCGATCGACTTCGAGATCTACACCAAAGACGGCGAGCAGACGATCGTCCATTGCCAGGGGCGGGCCGTCTGGAGTCGCCGAGAGGCTCCCGCTAGCCTCGATCTCGAGCGGCTCGAGGCACAGATGGCACGCGGCCGGCGGGAGCCGGACAGCCTCTATGCATCGTGCGCCCGAATAGGTCTCGTCTATGGGCCCTCTCTTCAGTCGGTCACGGACATTCATGAGGGAAGCGACGAGCTAGTGGCGCGGCTCCGGCTGCCGAGGAGCGTGGAAGGCAAGTCGCGAGACTATGTCTTGCATCCCAGTTTGATGGACGGCGCGCTGCAGGCCTGTGTCGGTCTGGTCGAAGACTGGTCCTCGAATTCCACGCAGCCGTGGTTTCCATCTGTTCTGGAGTCCTTGGAGATCATCGCGCCGTGTACGTCTGAGATGGCTGTCTGGGTTCGTTACGCGCCGGACCGTCAGGCGGCGGATCCCGTCGTCAAGGTCGATGTCGATCTCAGCGACGAGCAGGGGCGGGTGTGTGTGCGCATGAAGGGTTTTGCCATCCGTCAGCTGGAAGGGGAAGTGGGTGAGAGCAGGACATTGAAGGCTCTCCCGGACAGGGACCCGAACCCACCGATGGGTCTGCTGACGCTGGCGCCTCGATGGGAGCCGGTGGAGGTGGAGGCGGGCGAAGTGAGGCCTCGCGCCGGGGAGTGGGTGGTGGTGATCGGAGGCGAGGACGAAGATCACCGCGCGCTGCGGAAAGAGTGTGGAGGAGCGGAAGTTCTACAGGTGGGTGGACGAGCCGCGGTGGAGGAGATCGCAGAGAAGCTGAGAGGCGGACGGCCGATCGACCACGTCGTCTGGATCCTGCCTCGAGGGAAACAGCGAGAGCGTCCTGCCTTCATAGAAGACCAGGAAGAGGGAGTGCTCCTCGGCTTCCGGTTGATGCAGGCGTTGCTGAGAGAAGGGTACGGGGAAGGCGAGCTTGCGTGGACGGTCATTACGAACGCCACACAGAGGATCGCCGGTGAGCACGAACAGACTCTGGATCCAGCGCACAGTAGCGTGCACGGTTTGGTCGGATCGATGGCCAAGGAGTATGCGAAGTGGAAGGTGCGGCTGGTGGACGTCGGACCCGGAGCATTGCCGTGGGGATCGATGCTGCGGCTCGGCTGGGGTGAGCGCGACAGGGGCTGGGGATACCGGGAAGGGCAGTGGTACCGGCGGCGGCTGGTGGAATGCGACTTCGGGGAGATGGAGAAATCCGGATACAAGCGCGAAGGCGTTTACGTCGTGATCGGGGGTGCGGGTGGACTGGGAGAAGTCCTGAGTGAGTATTTGATCACGAATTATGACGCGAACGTCGTCTGGCTCGGCCGGCGCGACAAGGACGAGGCGATCGAAAAGAAGCAGGCGCGGTTGGCGGCAGGGGGTGGTGGCGAAGGTCCCTTCTACATCGTCGCGGATGCTCGCAAGCGAGAGGATCTGGAGTCGGCCTCCAAGCAGATCAAGGAACGCTATGGACGCATCGATGGCGTGATCCATTCGAGCATCGTGCTGGCGGGCGAGAGGCTCGCTGACATGACGGAAGACCAGTTCCGTGCGGGGCTGTCGGCCAAAGTGGACGTCGCCGTGCGGTTGGAGCAAGTGTTCGGCCGGGAGCCACTGGATTTCATTCTCTATTTCTCATCAGTGCAGGCCTTCCTCAAGGCGCCCGGATGGAGCAACTATGCGGCTGGTTGCACCTTCACGGACGCGTTTGCGCAGTGGCAGTCTGGGAAGGTGAGCTATCCGGTGAAGGTCATGAACTGGGGATATTGGGGAAGTGTGGGCGCCGTGGCGACGGCGGAATATCGGGAGCGGATCGAGCTGGGCGGAATGGGATCGATCGAGCCGCAGCAGGGAATGGCAGGGCTGGAGCGACTGCTGAGTGGACCCTTGGCGCAGATGGGGATGATCCGGGTCAAGCGAGTGGAATTGGCGCGGGCTCTGGGAGTCGACGCTGGAGCAGGAGCGCAAACGACGCCTCCTCGATTCGTTCCGGTTCCAGCAGTTGCAGCAATCGAGTCTTCGGCCTTCGAAGAGACGGGGCACTTGGGGTTGCCGGAGAGGGTGGAGGCGTGGCTGGTCGAGGCGGTTGGCCTGCTTTTGAAGATGAAGCGGGAAGATATCGATGTGGATTCGGAGCTGAGTGTATTTGGATTCGATTCGATCAGCCTGACCGACTTCACCCAGCATGTGAACCGGGCCTTTGTATTGGAGTTGATGCCGACCATTTTCTATGAGCATGCCACGCTGAGGAGCTTCGCCCGGCATCTGGTAAAGGATCATGAGGAGCGCCTAGTAGAGAAACTCATTCCGGAAAGACAGGCGGTGACGACGACACCGCGACCAAGGCTTACCGGGGACGTTGCGCGGAGGCGGGGCAGGGGGGCACGGGCCGCGACGGAGGGGGGCCGTACGGCCGAGCAGCCGAAGGTAGAGGGCAGCAGACCAGAGGCGATCGCCGTCATCGGAATGAGTGGGCGGTTTCCCGACGCGGAAGACCTGGATGCATTTTGGGAGAATCTCAAGGCAGGCAGAGACAGCATCCAGGAGATCCCACGAGAGCGTT
Source organism: uncultured Thermoanaerobaculia bacterium (assembly GCA_964558905.1). Classification (GTDB taxonomy): domain Bacteria; phylum Acidobacteriota; class Thermoanaerobaculia; order Gp7-AA8; family Gp7-AA8; genus QHVT01. Next base: position 25,548 of record CAZLGP010000157.1, read on the forward strand.
GGGACTGGCGAACCTTGTACGGCGATGCAAGGGAGGACATCAACAAGAAGAGCGTGCGCTGGGGAGCCTTCATTGAAGGAGTCGACGAGTTCGACCCGCTCTTCTTCGGAATTTCACCGAGCGAAGCGGAGTGGATGGATCCCCAGCAACGGCTGCTGATGACATACGGCTGGAAGGCGTTTGAGGATGCGGGCTACGGACCGCGGCAATTGTGGGGGAGCCGGACAGGCATTTTCATCGGTACGGGGAACACTGGATTCGGCGAACTGTTGGCGCAGGCCAGGGGTGGCATCGAAGGATACAGCGTGGCCGGCGGAGTGCCGTCCGTCGGCCCAAGCCGCCTCAGCTACTTTCTGAACCTGCATGGACCGAGTGAGCCGGTCGAGACGGCTTGCTCCAGTTCTCTGGTGGCAATCCATCGGGCGGTGCGGGCGATCCTGGGCGATGAATGTGAGATGGCGCTCGTCGGCGGAGTGAACACGCTCCTGACGCCAACCCCCTACATCAGCTTGAGCAAAGCAGGGATGTTGAGCCCGGAGGGAAAGTGCAAGACCTTTTCAAACGCGGCTGACGGGTACGTGCGGGGCGAAGGCGTAGGCATGATCGTCTTGAAAAAGGTGAGCGCCGCCGAGCGGGACGGCGATCACATTTACGGACTGATCCGGGGAAGCGCCGAGAATCACGGAGGGCGGGCGCAATCCTTGACTGCGCCGAACCCCCATTTGCAGGCCGAACTGATCAAAGACGCCTACCGCCGAGCGGGGGTGAGTCCCAGGACGGTGAGTTATATCGAGACGCACGGCACGGGCACGGCATTAGGCGATCCCATCGAGATCAACGGCTTGAAGAGCGCCTTTGAGAGTTTGTCTGACGAAATGGGAGAGCAAACCGATGGCGCCTGCTGCGGCTTGGGAGCGGTAAAGAGCAACATCGGGCATCTGGAGATGGCCGCGGGGATCGCCGGAGTGATCAAGGTCCTGCTGCAGCTGCAGCACGGGACGCTCGTCCCGAGTTTGCATTGCGAGGAGCTGAACCCCTACATACTGCTGGACGAAAGTCCATTTTACATCGTGAAAACGATGCAGCCGTGGAACGGCCCGAAGGACGCTGAGCCCCTCAGGGCCGGGGTCAGTTCGTTCGGATTCGGCGGTGTGAATGCGCATGTTCTCGTGGAGGAGTATGTAGGCCGTGCCGGGACGGAGAGTGAAGCCCACGGTCCAGTGATGGTGCTGCTATCCGCCAGGAACGGCGAGCGCCTCAAGGAGCGGGCCCGGCAACTGAAACAGGCGATTGGGCGACGACGGTTGCGCGACAAGGATCTGGTCCGGTTGGCCTACACATTACAGGTAGGGCGGGACGCGATGGAGCATCGACTCGGCATGACGGTCGGCTCGATGCAGGAGCTGGAAGGGAAGCTGGAGCAGTTTGTCGAGGGGAAAGCGGGGATCGAAGGTCTTTACCGCGGAGAGGTGAGGCGGAACAGCGAAACGCTGGCGGCGTCGGCTAGTGATGAGGAGTTGCGCGAAGCAGTAGGCAAATGGATGCAGCGCGGCAAATGGTCACGCTTGCTGGAGCTGTGGGTGCAGGGGTTTCCGGTCCAGTGGGAACAGCTCTACGGGAAAGCCAGGCCACGACGGCTGAGCCTGCCGACCTATCCTTTTGCCAAAGAGCGCTACTGGATCGATACGAAGTCCGGCGGGGACGGAGCCGCTACTGGCACCGCTACAAGTGCCACGATCGCTGCAACCGCGGTGGTTCATCCCTTGCTGCACCGCAACACGTCCGACCTGAGCGGCCAGCGCTATACGTCGTTGTTTACCGGAAACGAATTCTTCCTGACCGATCATCGAGTACGGATGAACGGCAGCGGGCCACAGAAGATCCTGCCCGCGTCGGCGTATCTGGAAATGGCTCGCGCTGCTCTCGAGCAGGCGTCGCCGGGTCAACAGACGCCGGCACTCGTGGAGCTCCGGTACACCACCTGGCTCAGACCGGTTGTCGTCACGGAGCATGCAGAGATCTCCATAACGCTGATTCCGGTCAGCGACCACGTAGACTATGAGATCTACAGCGTTAACGATGGACGGGAAACGACGCATTGTCGGGGACAGGCTGTGCTCGATCATCCAGCCACACTTGGTGAACTCGATCTCGGCCGGCTCAGATCCGAGATGACGCAAGGCCGGTTGGAGGCCGCGGGAGTTTATGCGCTGTTCGAGACGATGGGTCTGCGTTACGGTCCGTCGCATCAGGGAATCGTCTCCATCGGTCTAGGCCAGAAACAAGTGCTCGCCCGTTTATGTTTGCCCGCAGCCATCGATGCCAGCCGGCATGACTACGTGCTGCACCCTGGCCTCCTGGACAGCGCGCAGCAGGCCTCGATCGGTCTGCTCGTCGGCGAGAATCGTATCCCCGACAGGCCGCGGGTGCCGTTCCTGCTGGACTCATTGCGTGTGGGATCGCCCTGCACGGCGGAGATGTTCGCCTGGGTGCGCTACTCCGTAGGCACCTCTGCGGCGAGCACAGTTGACATCGATGTATGTGATCAGGATGGGAAGGTCTGTGTCCAGATGCGCGGCTTTGCAACGCGAGACATGGGAGGCCAGCCTACGTCACCGGTGCAGCAGGCCGTCTTGACGTCCGCGTCCGCGCGATTGCCCATCAAGAGACAGAATTCTTCCTTCGATCGCGCTTTCTATCAGAAGCTCATCGCCGACATCGCGAACAGGGAAATCACTGTCGATGAGGCGGTGAAGCTGAAATAGCCGTCGGCCGGCGCTCTACTGACGGAGACGGCCCTCCTCGGAGCCCCCTCCCGTGCTACGCCCCCAAAAGGAGCCGACGACCGAATGATTCGTCTCTTCAAGTCCAAAGCGTGGATCTCATGCTGATCGAACGATTGCTGCGGCAAATCTATGATGACCTGTCTCACGGCAGACTCTCTCAGGCGGAAGCCCTCGAGAGAATCGAGGCCATAAAGGTACAGGAAGAAGACGGTTCAACGGGGGTCTTGCTGGCCGTGCCGGTGTGGCGTGAGCGCGGCGTCGAGGCGGAGGCCGTCGTCAGTCTCGACTACCCGCAACATCACGTTGTGCTGTGCGACCGGCCAGCCGTGGATGCCCAGGCGCTCTCCACCCTGCTGTCCGGCGTCCGGTGTGTTTCGCTGTACTCCGAGCAGACCGACCTCGCGCTGCGCTACAGCCTCATCGCCGTGGCGTGTTTCGAGCAGATCCAAGCGATCCTCCGAAGCAAGCCCCAGGAAAGGATACTCGTCCAGGTTGTCGTCGCAAACGAGGAGGAGCGGGCGCTCGTAGCGGGTTTGTCCGGATTGCTCAAGACGGCGGCACTGGAGAGTCCTCGAGTTACGGCACAACTCATCCTGGTCCCTGCGGAAATGGCGGCCGAAGACCTGGCAGCCGTGCTTCAAGACGAGAAGTCGCGCACCCTGAATCCTCTCGTGAAGTATGGAGTTGGCGTCCGGGAGATCCTCGAGTGGCAGGAGATCGCTGACGATCCCGAAATGGCGCCGATTGCGTTTAAGGACCCAGGTGTCTATCTCATTACCGGGGGCCTGGGTGGACTGGGACTTCGCTTCGCAAAAGAGATCATCGCCCAGACTGTAGAGGCCACCATTGTTCTGGCCGGTCGCTCGGCGTTGGACCAGGAAGGGCAGGCGCGACTCGACCGCGCATTTGCACCGCCGAGCCGCGTTACTTATCGGCAAGTGGAGCTTGGCGATCTCGAACAGGTCAAACACCTGATCACGTCCGTCATGGACGAGTATGGCCGCCTCGACGGAATCCTGCATTGCGCCGGGATGGTCGCGGACAACTTCATTCTGAAGAAAGACTCTGCCGAATTCGGCCGGGTGCTCGCGTCGAAAGTCGCGGGGACGGTCAACCTGGACTCGGCCACGCGGGACGTGGAGCTCGACTTCCTCGTGCTGTTTTCTTCCTTCGCGGGGGCGCTCGGCAACCCGGGTCAGGCCGATTATGCAGCCGCCAACGCCTTCATGGACTGCTTCGCCCCCTACCGCAATGGGCAGGTGGCGGCCAGCCAGCGGTATGGCCGAACGCGCTCGATCAATTGGGCACTGTGGCGCGACGGCGGGATGAGAGTCGACTCGGATACCCAGGAGCGGTTGCGGAAGAGCACCGGGATGCGGCCCATGCTGACGACCACGGGGATCGACGCCTTCTATCGCAGCCTGGCGCAGCCTTGCGACCAACTTCTCGTCGCCGAAGGCGATCTCGCCCAGATGCGTCGTGTCCTGTTGGCGAAACCAGGAGTGCCGGAGCCTGAGACAGAATATTCGTCCGAGTCTTTGCCCGAATTGGCATCCGACGAGCTCATTCGGAAGGTGCAAGACTACCTGCTCCATGACGTTTCGAGCGTGCTGAAGATCGCGGCGCGGGATATCGATCCACAGGCACCATTGGAGGCGTACGGGATCGATTCGATCCTCGCGCTGAAGTTGACCGACCACTTGGAGAGAACCTTCGGCCGGCTCTCCAAGACGCTGTTCTTCGAGTATCAAACGCTTCGCGAGTTGACCGGATATTTCGTCCGATCGCATGGGGTTCGGTTAGCTGCACTCTTGCGGACGGCTGACGACGGCCAGTGGCAGGTTGATGCCATGCCGTTGGAAACGCAACCGCTCTTCGCGCCCGGGGAGAGTACGGGCCGGAGGGCCAGGCGCGGGCGCGATGGAGGGGCTGGCCGGGCGGAAGCCGATGCGATCGCGATCATCGGCTTGAGCGGCCGGTATCCGGAAGCGATCGACATCGAGGCGTATTGGCGCAACCTGCGCGACGGCAGGGATTGCATCATTGAAGTGCCGGAAGACCGCTGGGATTGGCGGGAGTACTTCAGCGAGGATCGCACGCAGGGCGATGGATACCATTACAGCAAGTGGGGCGGCTTCATAGCTGGCGTCGACGAATTCGATCCGCTGTTCTTCAACATTTCGCCGAAGGATGCGAAGTACATCGACCCGCAGGAGCGGCTGTTTCTGCAACACGCCTGGATGGCGATCGAGGATGCGGGCTATGCGCGCGCCGGGCTGCAGATGCTTACGGATGACGATCTGCCGGGCCAGGTCGGCGTCTATGCCGGGGTGATGTATACGGAGTACCAGTTGTTTGGCGCCGAGGCGAGTGCGCAGGGGAAGCGGCTTGGGCTGCCCGGGAGTGCGGCCAGCATCGCCAACCGTGTTTCGTATGCCCTGAACCTGCATGGACCGAGCATGACGCTGGACACGATGTGCTCGTCGTCATTGACGGCGATCCACGTGGCCTGCCAGGACCTGAAACAGGAACGGACCAGCCTGGCCATCGCCGGCGGGGTCAACGTCAGCATCCATCCCAACAAGTACCTAGTCCTGAGCGCTGGACAGTTCATTTCCAGCGGCGGCCACTGCCAGAGCTTCGGCGAAGGTGGTGACGGATACATTCCCGGAGAAGGGGTGGGTGTCGTGGTACTGAAACGCCTGTCCGACGCGAAGAGGGACGGCGACCATGTCTACGGTGTCATTCGAGGGAGCGCTCTCAATCACGGCGGGAGGACGAACGGATATACGGTGCCGAATCCGCAGGCCCAGGCTACGGCGATCAGCCGGGCATTGGCGGAATCGCACATCGACGCGCGCCATATCAGCTATATCGAAGCTCACGGCACGGGCACGAGGCTGGGCGATCCGATTGAGATTGCGGCACTCACCAAGGCATTTCATCCTCATACGCAGGAGACCGGCTTCTGTCTCCTCGGATCGGCGAAGTCGAACATCGGACATTGTGAGTCGGCCGCGGGAATCGCGGGGCTGACGAAGGTGCTGCTGCAGATGCAGCATCAGCAGATCGTGCCGTCGCTGCATTCCACGCAGCTGAATCCGAACATCGACTTCGAGAAGACACCGTTCATCGTCAATCAGTCGTTGCGGCCGTGGGAGCAGCCGGTGATC
>CAZLGP010000158.1:0-5433 GCA_964558905.1 uncultured Thermoanaerobaculia bacterium
AATCGCCTTCCAGCGGCGCACTCATTCGGACCCTCGCCGAAATCCGTCGGCATCCGTAAGAACATGCTGTCGCGTCGCAATCGCCTTCCAGCGGCGCACTCATTCGGACATGAACCACTTCAAGCAGCGTTGGAAGACCCCGTTTCTGGTGTCGCAATCGCCTTCCAGCGGCGCACTCATTCGGACAAAGCGGCCTTGTTCCAAGCCTCGACGTGCCGACCACAGTCGCAATCGCCTTCCAGCGGCGCACTCATTCGGACCTGCAATTTTGACGATGACTTGCCCCTGACGCTCCTCGACCGTCGCAATCGCCTTCCAGCGGCGCACTCATTCGGACAAAAACGACAAGGAAGGAGGATGCGTGGCCAAGGAAATTGTTGTCGCAATCGCCTTCCAGCGGCGCACTCATTCGGACGATTCTGGTCCTGGTTGCGGAAGGACATCCACTATCACCGTCGCAATCGCCTTCCAGCGGCGCACTCATTCGGACGCGGTAGAGGCGATGATTCTGTTCGGCAACATACTGTCGGTCGCAATCGCCTTCCAGCGGCGCACTCATTCGGACGCGCATCTGCGAGGTAGGCGGATGCGGTAGAGATGCGACAGTCGCAATCGCCTTCCAGCGGCGCACTCATTCGGACCGAAAAGCCATGGCTTCGTCATGCTGAAGTGGTACGACTCCAAGTCGCAATCGCCTTCCAGCGGCGCACTCATTCGGACTATGGACATCAGGGCGTGGGAAGAAGCCTTTGCGACTGTCGCAATCGCCTTCCAGCGGCGCACTCATTCGGACCCCGGCCATTCTAACCCACTGACAGCAGGCCTGTTGCGAGCCTGTTTCTGCATACCGTGCAGAAACAGGCTGCCGGCGCTGCCGCCGCGCACCCGTCTTGCTCGTAAGTTGCCCCGTTCCAGTCCTTTGCGGGCATTGCAAACCTCCGCGATTCCGCGCTCCCACGTTGGCACGGCGTTTTCCGAGTCGTAACCCTCACAGAATGAAGAACTCCGGGTCCTCCGCCTTCTTCGCCGTGCCGATCATCGTCATGCGATCCGCACAACTTTCGCAGAGGGCGAGCACGTGCACCTTGTCCGTGTTCGGCTCCACGATGTGCCCGATGCGCTTCATCATCTCTTCCGCGAGCGCCGGCTCCAGCAGGCAGTGAAACACGCTCTCCTGGACGCGCATGCCGTAGTCCAGCAGCGCATCGGACAGATGCTGGCGGCGGCGGTCGTCGGCAATGTCGTAGCATACCCAATACTGCATCAGTGCTCTCCCCCGTCGCTCGACTCCTCCGGAGCGCGAAACAGAAACGGCTCATAGCCGCCGGGGTCGGAGGCCCGCAGGGCGGCACTGTAGCTTCGCACCGATTCCCGCAACGCGTCCCGAAACCCTCCCTCCTTTCCCCGCGGCGGGCCATGCAGCATCCAACGTTCGTATTCGGCCAGGAATCGTTTTGCGGCGGCGGCCTCCAGATACATCCCTCCGCCGCGGCCGGTATCGAAGTCCCCGGGCTCGAATTGCCGGCGGTTGAGGACCGTCAATACCAGCCGGTCGACGAGCGGCGCGCGAAAGGGCTCGACGAGATCAAGCGCCAGCGAGCGGCGCCCATAGTCGAGCTGATGCAGGCATCCGAGATAACTGTCCATTCCGGCCGTCTCCACGAGGGCGGCGAGCTCGTTGGTGACGAGCGTATAGCCGAATGACAGAAGGGCATTGATGGGATCCGTGGCCGGGTGGCGGACGCGTCCCGCCCACGCGAAGACCGACTTGTTTCGCGCCATGAGCGCGTTGAAGTAGGCCCGCGCCGCGGCTCCCTCGATTCCATCCAGCACCTCGACGGTCGTGGCCGCGGCGACGCTCTCCCGCGCGGCGGCAATCTGTTCGAGCGCGTGCTGGGTCTTCTGCTCCTGAATACGCTCGCGATCGCCGAATGACGTCAACACCGCCGCGGCGCTCGCAAGCTTGGCGTCCACCGCGCGCCGGGCCAGGATCATCGACTTCTCCGGATCGCGGTGCGTTTCGTACTGGGCCACGCGCAACAGCACGTTCTTTCCCTGCGGCGGGTCTCGTGTCGTGTCTCGCCTAAAAACGTGGGCGCTTTGCGGCGGCGGCGGACTGTCTGCTGCGCCGCCGCTCCTCGACGATGTCCCAGCATCGCCTGCGTCGCGGCGCCTTGCATCCAGCCCACCGGCGCTCGCAAATCACCCACGTTTTTAGGCGAGACACGACACTAGGCTCCCCGCAATGCACCCTCGCGACTGAGCAGGCTCACGGAGATGCCGTCTTCCAGGAGCTCTGCCATCGCCTGCGTGGTGATCTGCACGTTGCCGAAGACGAGAACGGCCTCCAGCTTGTGATACGGCGTGTCGAGGATCGTGCCCTCTTTCTCAACCACCAGTCGGTTGCCGATCTTGCGCAGGACGGAGCCCTGCTCGGTCAGATACAGGAAGGCCATGTCGTCGCTCTCCGGGATGGAGTTGGATTTCGAAACGAGAATCGGCCGGTGACGGGCCGCCGTGAGCGCCTGCCCCATGGCCGTCATCGGCGGCGGCTCGAGCCATCGCTCGACGAGAGCTCGCGGCATCGGACGGGGAACGTGCAGCACGCGCCGGTGCTGCTGATGGCGATCGAATGGAATCCAGACGTCCTCGCCCAGAAAGAACGCGCCGAGGAACCGGAAGCCTTCTTCGAAGGTCCCGATGACGGTCTTCTCGGCCTTCAGCGCGAGGTGCAGTTCCTCCAGGCGGTCGCGGGCGATCTCCAGGCCCTTCTCCGACTCGCCGCCCTGTCGGGAGAGGATCAGGAAATCATCTGCATATCGGATGACCTTCAGGCCCGCCTCTTCCAACGACAGGTCGAGGTCGGAGAGGAAGAAGTTGGCCAGCAGAGGCGAGATCGGACTCCCTTGCGCGACCCCGGACCGGATCGGACGCACGCCATGTCCGTCCCACACGAAACCCTCGATCCATGCGGTCAGAAGGTCGCAGACCAGCGGCTCCTCGATGCGCGTCTCCAGTCGCTGGCGCAACAGATCGTGGTCGATGCGATCGAAGAACGAATCGATGTCCGCCTCGGCAATGTACTTATACCCGTGGCCGTGCAGATACCGGATGCGGGCCACGGCGGATTGGACGGACCGGTGAGGGCGATACGCAAAGCTGCTATCGAGGAACTCGTCTTCGAACGTCTGCCCCAGTTGCCGGCCGACGGCCGTCTGCAGCACGCGATCGCGAACCGTGGGAACGAGCAGGGTTCGCGTGGCGGAAGAATTCGGCTTCTTCTGAACGGTGATCGGAAGCAGGGGCAGCGGCCGGTAGTGGCCGCTCAATACACGCGATCGAACCGCGTTCAGCTCTGCATCGATCGAATCGGCGAAACGCTCGATGGTCACGCCGTCGACGCCGGCACAACCGTGATTCTCCCTCACGTGCTCCCAGGCATGGAGGAGGGCCGCGGGAGTGAGGGAGGGAATGGACATGACAAGAACACCCTGTTCTGAAACCTGACACGAATCAGAGGTTTTTGGTTTCCCTCACGCCGGTTCCGACAAGGCGGAATGCCTCGGTGCCTCGGCGGTGAATCGCTCACTGGAGAGTGCGCGGAGGATGGATCGCGAGGGCATCGTTCATCGTTCTGCTTTTCACTAGCCCTTGACAGGCACGCTACCGGCCTCTGTGTCTCTGTGTCTCTGTGGTGAACGGTCACCGCCGGGGGACGGCAATCACCACAGAGGCACTGAGACACAGCGAGCTCTTCGAGCAGCCAGCGCTATCCGACCGTGCCGACCGCGGAGACGTCAGGCGCGTTGCGCCGCCCGAAGCCGTGACAGTCGAACCCGTTCGTGAACGTGCCGTAAGGCGGAGCAATCAGCGCTGCCGGCCGTGCCGGCCTAGGTCTGCAGGCGGTACAAACCCAGCCCCCATTCCGTGAAACGCCCAGCGTGAATCTCCTGGCCGATCCGTAGAATCGGCCACAGGTCGTCATGGACGTTCTCGTAAACCACGATGCCCCGGTAGCCGGTCATGTGGATGGTCCGTCCCGTCCGTGTGGAGACGCGCGAGAAGGTGACGACGTTTCCGGCGCACGACGCAATACGGGCGCGGTCGGCCAGGTCGCCGATGGCGCCGTAGTCGGCCGTCCATTCCTCGCCGGCCCAGATCAGAGAGAGCAGCGAGATCCGGTCGCGGATGCGGCGTGCGAGGGCGGCCATTGACGGCCTGGACGACGGGGCGGACGAATCGTGCGATCGCGATCCATTCCGGTCCCGCATCGGAAGTTGGGTGGGAGTGAGGAACTCGATGCGCGCGCGCGGACCGTCGGCGGGCATTTCCAGGCAGGCCTCGAAGTCGAGCTCCGTCAGGGTCGATTCGCGGATTCGTCCCCCGTCGACGAGCGCGCTCGCCGGCCGGCCGATCCAATCGAGAGAGTGGACCGACACGACCTCCACCGGAGGCCCGGCCAGGCCGGTTCGGTCCAGTTGAAGCAGCGGAAGAATGAAGTGCACCGCCTCGGCGATGGCGTGTCCGAAGAGACGGAGCTCGAAAATGAACGGGCGGTTTGGACCGAAATGAGGATCGGGATCGAGCGGAGGACGAAAGAGGAACGGCCGAGGGGCATCCTGAGCGCCGAAGGGAGCGCCCTGCGGCAGCAGCGGCTCGAAGAGACGGGCATAGGCGCAGTCGGAACGGCGCGGGCAGGTCCGCGCGTCGTCACAATCGGGATCGCAGACGGTGCGCTTGAGATTGAGGCCGAGGGCGCCGCGAAGGGCGTTTCCGCGCTCCTCGACGGGAAGGCGCAACGCGCCGCGCGGCCGCAATTCGACGCGCAGCCTGGCCATCCGGAGCGGAGGAGCCTCGTGCAGCATGTTGGACCCGGACCCGATCGCCGGCGCTGGATCAGTCGTCGCGCCGGTGCCTATCAAGATAGTTCATTCGGGGACGGAACACCTGCTTTCCGGTGCAGGGCGGCGCGGAAATGACCGGTGAGGACCCCCACCGAGTGGCAGGATCGCGTCGCCATCGTCGCCGACCCATTCGATGTTCCGCGGGTTCGTCGGGAGTTCGGGCAGTGGTTCCGGCCGTCACCAACGCCTCCCGGCGGCGCACTCATTCGGAGACAGGAGTTCCGCCCGATTTCGCCGAAGAATTCCGTGCGGAATTCAAGGTCGCAATCGCCTTCCAGCGGCGCACTCATTCAGAGCTGCGGGGGACTCATGGAGCCGACCGAAGCGAAGCACTGCAACGCATAAGTCGCAATCGCCTTCCAGCGGCGCACTCATTCGGAGTCCAAGACCCGGCCATGCAGGACATCTACGAAGAGGCGCTTCGTCGCAATCGCCTTCCAGCGGCGCACTCATTCGGAGTTCCGGCCACCGAGGAGGATATGCAGGCAGTACCCCTTGTCGCAATCGCCTTCCAGCGGCGCACTCATTC
>CAZLGP010000159.1:0-3822 GCA_964558905.1 uncultured Thermoanaerobaculia bacterium
GCCGCCCCGCCCGCCCAGGTCCCTCGCTCGACGCTCGGGATGACAGCCTGTCAAGCGATCCCCTCGCGCTGTGAGAAATGCGGGCTAACGCAAAAGTTGCCCGTTGCCGGTGACCCGTTGCCCGGGCATCTTCGCTCGGGCGATGCTGCCGGGGGAACGGACCACGGGTCACGGGCAACGCGAAATCACTTCCTCCGCCAGAACTGCACTTCGCCTTCTTCGAAATCGAGCTCGAAGCGCTCTGTGACGTACTGATGAACGAGCGGCGCGCGCCAGGCGTTGGGGATGTCGACGCTGAACCGCCCGTGAGGCGTGGAGGGCATGAGCACCGCGCGGACCTTTGGATTCGCTTCGATGCGCCGGATCACCTCGCGCTGCTGCTCCTCGGTCTGATGAAAGGCAACTTCGTATTCGCGAATGGGGCAGTCGCGGCGGAAGAGGAAGTACAGCACGCCGCTGTTGCTGAGGTCGAGGAAGGTCTCATCGGGCGCGAGCGAGAGCGCGAGGTACTTCTGTACGCTCGCGATGGCCGCAACGTCGCTCGTGTGCCAGTACGCGCCGCGCGCACGGGGGAGGTCGCGGATCTCGACCCAGTCCGCCGGCGGGCCGCGCTTCGCGCGATTCGTGCCGATGACGGCGAAATGCGTCGTGGGAGTGGCGATGATGATCGCGACCGCGATCATCGCGATTGCCAACGGATTGCGGCGTCGCAGCAGGCGCGCCGCGAGGGCCACGAACATCACCACGAATGCCATCCCGAAGTAGACGTGGTGCCGTTCCGCGTACGAGATGCCGGTGAGGACGGACCACAGCGCGACGAGGACGAACGGCTCGAAGCGCCGCGGCCAGCGGCGGGTGATCGCGATTCCGGTGAAGATCGCCAGCGCGGGCCAGGCGAGATAGAGGATCCCCCGCGTGTCGAGTACCGCCGCCAGCACCTCGGGAAAGTAGCGCTTCTCGGCCATCAGTGTGGGCGGATTGAAGAAGTTCAGCGCGTACGCGGGTGCGACCGCGGGGACCTCGACGAACGTACCGCGGAAGAAGTCGCCGAGGATGCCGAGGATGGCGAAGCCGGCAAAGAGAGGGACGACGCCGGCGAGGAGCCCGATCGCCGCGTACCGCGTGTCATCCTGAGCCGCGAAGACGGCGAAGGACCTCCTGATTCGAGCGCGTCGCGTGCTTTCGGCGGGGGGTCCTTCGCCGTCTGCGCGGCTCAGGATGACACGACTGCGCAACACCGCCACCGCGAGCGTCACGAACGTGTAGGCCCCGAAGTCTAGGCTCGTCGCGCCGCACACAACCGTGCCGAATGCCGCGTATGCGAACCAGCGCGGCCTTCGCCAGCGCACCGCCCCGGCGATCAGCGCGAGGGTCGCGATCGGCGGGAGCATGCGGATCGTCGGAGCGAAGAGTCCCATCATGATGCTCAAGAGCACGCTGAGCAGCGCTCCCTCCGCGGAGCCGGTCACGGCCCACGCCAGCGAGTACAGCGCGATCGCGTTCAGCGTCCCGATGACCTCGCGCGCCTTCGCCCGGCGCCCGACGGTGACGTCGCCGGTCCGGAACACGAGGTAGTCGAAGAAGCCGTCCTCGATGAGCCCGTGCGCAGGGAGGATGTCGCGGTAGGGCCGCTCACCGCGCAGGTACTCCGAGGCGGGGAGGAGCGCGTGGCCGTCCTCGAAGAAGTTCGTCCGCGGCTTTCCCTCCGCCGTGGTGGTGTTCATCGCGTTCCAGTACGCGAACAGCGCCAGCGGAAAGACGAGCATCGTCAGCGCGCTCATCGCGCGGCGGTGGTTCTTCACGAGCAACCGCACGAGGATCGGCGAGACCACGACCACGATCAGCGCGTGCCAGCCGAAGTAGCGCTGATCGCGGGCGAAGAAGCCGGTCTGCAGTACGAGCGCGAGCGGCGCGACGAGGAACGCCAGCGCCGGCGGCAGCGGAGACGGAATGAGCGTCACCGCGACGCGTACGACGAAGATCAACAGCGCGGCGATCGGGACGCAGTCGAAGACGGTCAGCTTCGGCGCGATGTCGATCAGCGCCATGAGCGTTGTGAGGAACACAGGTACGAGCACGACGTCGAGACGCGTGAATCGCAGCTCGCGGCCCCGCAGCAGCGTGCAGAGGAGGATCGCGACCGCGCAGGGAACGATCGCGCGGGTCACGCCCATCTGTGCCGTCACCAGCCAGAGCGTCGCCAGCGGCGCGATCATCGCCGCGTTGCGCGCCCACGCCTCGCCCTTTGCGAGCAGCGGAGCGACCGGGCGCAGCACGAGCGGCACCACGAGCGGCAGGAGCATCAACCCGAGCATCCACCGCATCGGTCCGCCGGCGTCGAACCCCTGCACCTTCGCGAGGCCCATCATCTGATCCGGCGGCGCGGGCTGACGCCAGACGGTGATCATCGCGATGGCAATCGCCAGCCCCCAGACGGCGAAGGCGGCGGTGAGGAGGAGCTCCCGGCGCCTCAGCCTGAGGGCAGAGGGCAGAGGGCAGAGCGCAGAAGTCTGCTCCTGCTCTCCAACCCTCTGCGCGTTGCCCATGGCGCTCTGTTTTTCTGCGCTCTCCGCTTCTGCCCTCTGCCCGCTTCCGTCTGCCCTCTGATTCACGACGCCGCCTTCGCGAGCAGCCACTGCACGACTATTTCCTCGGCCCAGTACTCCGGGCTCCACGGGCCCCCGCCGATGAACCCCACATGTCCCCCCTCGGGCGTCGTGCGGAAATCGACCGCCGCGGAGGCATTGGCCTTCACGCGCGGCAGTACCTCCGGTGGCACGAACGGGTCGTCCTCGGCGTTGAGCGCCAGCGTCGGCGTGGTGATCCGCCCGACATAATGGATCGAGCTCGATCGCGTGTAGTAGTCGTCCGCGCCGGCGAAACCGTGCAGCGGCGCGGTTGCGGCATCGTCGAACTCGCGGAACGTGCGCGAGCGCCGCATCGCCTCGACGTCGATCCGCGACGCGATCTCCGGACGCTCGCATTTTCTTTTCAGCGTGCGGAGGAAACGCGCGACGTAGAAACGTCCCGCGGCGCTGTGCTGAAGGTGATCCGCGCCCGCGCCGAGGTCGTAGGGAACCGAGAGCGTCGCGGCGGCGGTGACTGGGTTGGAGGGCAGAGCGCAGAGGACAGAGGGCAGAAGATCGTGCTCCTGCTCCTGCTCCCGCTCCTGTTCGTGCTCCCGCTTCTGCTCGTGCCCCTGCCCCTGCTTCTGCGCTCTGCCCTCTGCGCTCTGCCCTCCGCCGCTAGCCCCTCCGTTTTCGCCGAGCCACTTGAGCAGCACGTTGCCGCCGAGGGAGGCGCCGAAGGCGACGAGGCGTTTGTCGGGGAGTCGCGCGGAGAGCGTGCGGACGACGAAGTCGAGATCGCCCGTCTCGCCCGAGTGATAGAAGCGCGGGCGCCGGTTCGGAATCATCTTCAAGACCCGATGCGGCTCGCGCGCGCAGGAACGGAAGTTCATCGCTGTCGCGGAGTGGCCGTGCCGCGCGATGATCGCGAGCATGCCCTGCATGTAGACCGAGTAGGAGCTGCCCTCGAGGCCGTGGAGGAGCACGAAGTGCAGGCCGCCGTCGCCGTCCAGGTGATCGAGAATCAGCTCGTCGCCGTCCGGCGTTTCGAGCGATTCCCGGCGCAGGTGCACCAGCCGCCGCGGCCGGGCGATACGGCCCCAGATGGTCTGCAGATGCGGTCCGGGCAGGAACCAGGCAGGGGCAAAATCGGTCACGCGCGTGATTTTCGCATTACCGTTGCCTTTCATGAGACTCGCGATCGTTGCGATCGGGTTGGCGGTTGGCGGTTGGCGGTTGGCGGGAGCCGACTCCC
>CAZLGP010000160.1:0-12681 GCA_964558905.1 uncultured Thermoanaerobaculia bacterium
TCTGGGCAACTGGAGTATCGTACAGAATTACGGAATGGCGAACAGCTACACCTGGACGACGACCTCTGCCGACGTCGGCACCCATGCCGTGAGGGTCTCGGTGCGCAACGGCGGCTCGCTCGCTGACTTCGAAGACACCGCCACGCGGCTCGTGCGGGTGGTCGAAGGAGGCGAAGGCGACCTGTGGCTGCACGACCCGGACGTACGCCTGGCGTGGTGGAAGCGCTGGTTCACGCCAAGAGTCCCGGTGTCACTCGGCGTGCAGCACGGCGCGCTCGCCACGACGTCCGAGCTCCCCGCCCGTCGTCACTCTCTCTACACCCCCGAGCTGCAACTGCTCGCCGAGACCGAGATCACAACCAGCGCAACGCCGGCCATCGCCTACGAATACGTCTGGTTCGCCGGCCAACCCCTCGCCCAGATCGCCACCGCCACCGGCGCGATCGACTGGTACTTCAACGACCACCTCGGCACGCCGATTCTCCAGACCGACGCGGAGGCCGGCGTAGTCTGGCGCGTGGAGTACGACCCCTACGGCACGGTCTTGTCACACCGCACGGGAGCGGAGAAACACCAACCGCTACGGTTCCCGGGGCAGGAGAACGACGGAAGTGGGGAGCTGGCGTACAACATCTTCCGCTGGTACCGGAGCGGGTGGGGGCGGTATAGCTCCGCGGATCCGCTTGGACAACCGCGCTGGTCGGAACCCAATCTGTTCGCATACGTTCGCAATAATCCATTGCGTTGGCTCGATCCATTGGGCCTGTATACGGTGGACAAATCTTGTTACACGTGCGGTCCGCCTAATTTCGGGAAGGTCGGTTCTGCCGTTGGTGAAATGTGCAACAAGACGAAAAGACCGGCTTGTCGTGCGTTGACCAAGAAACTAGAGCTCGTTCCCGCCGCAAGCGGCGGCAAGGCCGAGCCACTAGATTCCTGTCTCTCGCGCAGGTGCGGCAATTCGGAAGTCACGATCACTTGCGCCGTGAACACGGCGCCGTGGGGTGATCCACTTCATGGGGCGTGTGCACAAACATCGCCGTTCGATGGAACGATAACGCTCTTGATGGGCAATTCGACAATGGCGCAAGGGCCTGGCACAAGAGCTTGCCCCTACGAGAGAGGGTTAGGTTGGGTGCCGACACTGTTTGAGGAGGCGGTACACGGATGTGGCCTTTGGCAAGAGCCGTATAAGAATGAGCAGTTGAGTGCCATTTTCCGCGAGCTGATGAACAAGTGTGCCGACTATGGCCCAGAAAACTATTGACACTTTGTCTGCGCGTGGCTCTCGATGAGAAGACGAAGCGTTCTGCTGGTTCTTGTAATCACTGCGATTTTGATCGCGTCCCAAGTCGTTTCCTGGTATCGTCACGCACGCCATCGTCTCGTAATTGAGCTGCCAGCGATGATACGCTACACGTTCATTGACGCGGAACGTCGAATGCATCCGTACACAACGTGGCCTGGCAGTGTCAATCTTGTGCTCGCTCGAAGTATTGATTCGGGACTTATGGCACATCCCGAGCGGTTCCAGAACGCGCTGAATCCTGCGCGCGTCCGGGTGCAAACTGAAGGTCAAGCGCTGCAAACCGGCGCACTTGCAAATGCCCGTTGCCGCGATTGTATAGTCGTGCACTACCGCGAGCTCACCAACAACCCGTTATACGCCCGTGTCGAGGTATCGTTTACAGGGGGAGATCACGCGACGAGCTATGAACAGACCTGGGTTCATGTCCTCGGACAATGGCTCCATTTCCGCACTCGTTTTGCGTGGATTACATGATGGGGCGCAACATTCTTTCACCGGCGGTTGGGTGGGGTCACACCTCCGTGCTTTGGCCCTTCTCCAACTATCAGAAAGCAGGCTCGTTGCGGATCGACTACAACGATCTCGCCTTAACGGTCCGGAGTCATTCGTAGAGGACGAGCGTCGCCCCCGACGGGCGACTTGAAGCAATCGGCGGCAATCCCATCACGGCCGAGGTGATGCTGGCCGAGGCTGCACCCGAGGGCGGCGCGGTGGTGGTCATCGCGGCGAAGCGCGAAGAGGTCGCAGGCGGCACGATCACCATCGCCGCGGGAGCGACGAGCGGAACGACGGTGCTCGAAACGTATCCGGTAGCGTTCACCGTCACCGTGCCGCTCACGGCGAGCTACGGCGGCTCCACGCTCGAGGCGAGCGTCGAGGTCCAATCGGAGACGCCTGCCGCTGACACGCTGCTCCTCGTCCCCGACGGCGTTTTCGGAGGCGAGAGTGCGAGTGGCTCGATCACGCTGGCCGCGCCCCCGCCCACCGGTGGGCGCACCTTCACGCTCACGAGCTCCAACCCGTCTGTTGCACAGGTACCGCCGTCCATTCAGATCGGGGGCGATTGGGACGATGGCGACGGGGACGGCGGGAACTGCCCCGCATCCACGTTCCCGATCACGACCTTCCCTGTGACCACCGCGACCCGGGTCACGATCACGGCGAGCGACGGAACGACGACCCTCGAGGCGACGCTCGCGGTCGTCTGCCCGACCGGTCCGACGCCGCCGCCGACGTTCCCGGCGGGGCAGGCGATCTTCATCGACGAAGCCCTCCCGCCGGGTGCGGCGATGAGCGGCTCGCTGGTCTGGGATCTCACGCAGAAGGCCAGCGGCGAGTTTTCGCTCGTCGCCCCGTACGCCGGCAGCGGCGTGTACCACACGACCATCACCGGACTTTCCCAGGCGGTGTCCGAAACCGACAAGCTGTTCGTCTACGCGCGCGTGGCCGACTGCGCCGTGCCGCAGCAGATCGTTGTTCGCGCGAAGGTGGGCGGACGCTGGACGACCGCGTACTGGGGCGCGCCGATCTGGGAAGTCACGGCCGAGAGCATCCACATGGGTGCCGTGCCGGTCAGCGGCTCGTGGGCGCGGCTCGACATCCTGCTGCGCGAGCTCGCCGGCGGCGGCGACCCGGTCATCACCGACCTCGAGCTCGCACACGTCGACGGTCAGGTGTGGTTCGACCGGATCGGACGCATGGCCGACTGTGTTCCCGGCACGGCGGCGCAGCCGTCGATGCCGGGCGACGAAGACGTGCTGGTGGATGACGACGCTCCGACCTGGATCACCTTCGAGAACGGATCGAACGGTCCGCTCGAGTGGACCTCGGCGCAGGCGGCCAGCGGATCGGGGTCGCTCGTTCACCCCTATCGCGGCCTCGGGACGTACGTGACCGGCCTCGCGGGTCTCGCGCAGCCGCTCGTCTCAGGGTCGAAGTTGAGCCTGTACGCGCTCGTCGATGCCTGCTCCCCGCCCGTGCGCCAGATCCATCTGCGCATCACCACGACGACCGGCACCGGCACTGTGTCGTGGGGCGAGCCGGTGTGGGACATCGAGCCCTCGACGTTGGACAAAGGAGCGATTCCTGCGAGCGGATCGTGGGCTTGCCTCGAGGTACCCCTCGACACGCTCGGCCTCGACAGCGGAACGCTGACGCGGATCGACATCGCGCACGCCGGTCGAGGCGGCCGCGGTGGCTCGGGTGGTCGTGGTGAGTCGGGCTTCTTCTTTACGTCGTCGTCTTTCGATAGCTCAGCATGGCGTGCACGGACATCGAGGAAGCGCTTCTCCATCTCAGGAGTGATCGCCTTTTCGATGGCGATGTCCTCGACGAGCTGTTTGAGCGTGTAGAACTGCATCGTGTGCTCGGCATGAAGTCGACTGTAGCGATCGATCTCCTTGGGCCAGTTCAGAATCGGCTTGAGCACGGTGACGATGGCGATGATGCTGGCGACGACAGCCCAAATCTGCTGGCCGGTCGTGGTGTGCCAAATCGCCCAGCCGCCGACCGTGCCGGGAGTGGCGACCGCGAGCGTGATCTCGACGTTCCGGTTCAGGTGACGGTAGAACTCGAGTTGGCACCCGTAATACTTCCGATTCAGAAGAGCGCTCCGGTATGCATAGTAGATCTGCGTCAGCCGGCCGATGTTGACATCGCTCATGTCGGGATGGGGTGAGTCAGTCGCGCGTTCCGTACTTCGAGGGAGGAGTGTGGTCAGGCCTTCGTTCTTTGCCGGCGTTCCAACCATCAGAAAACAAGCTACTTGTGAAATCGTAGCAGGAGTCGCGCGATCGGGAAGCGACCCTGTTTTTTGCAGACGGTAGGCGGGCATGGCCGACTCCCTACGTCGCGGGCGCGGGCGGCAGGTGCGGAAGCGCCGATTCGGCCCCGCTCTGCATCACAGCGTAGGATTCACGAGCGGCAGGCCGGGGTTGCACGGCGCCGCCGGCTTCGTCGCGGTCGCGCAGGCGAGAGTGATCACGACGAGCAGCAGCGCGAGGGACGCATCCGGGGAGGATAACGCGAGACCGGATTGATAAGCTTCCGCGGAGCATGCGCGCCTCGCGGGTCCTGGTCATCGTCATCGTCGTCAACGTCGTCCTCGGCGTGCTCTCCGCGGGTGTGATCCTGTCGCCCGAGTACGCGGCGCTCGACGCGGCGATCCGCAAGGGGAGGAGTCTTCCGCCGCCGTCCGACGAGGCGCTCGCCGGCGCGCTCCTCGAGCGGCCGTGGTTCGTGACTGGCAGCCTGGCCGATGCGTGGCGCGAGCTTCGTCCGCAGGCGCGCCGGCTCTGGCTGGCCGGCCCGGAGTGTCATGGCCTCTGCCGCTTCCGGCGCGTCGTGGCGATCGCGTTGCGGAGCGCGTTCGAGTCGGACGAGACGATGCTGCGCGCGTACATCGCGACGCGTTGACCGGGGATGCTATAAGGCTCTGCCATGGACATCGATCGTGACGAGGCGCGTCGGATCGCGGAGCTCGCTCATCTCGAATTCGATGACGCGGGGCTCGACCGCATGGCCTTGGAGATGACGAAGATCCTCACGTACATCGACCAGCTCCGCGAGGTCGATGCCGGCGGGCTCGAGGAGCGCGACGTCACGGTGACTCCGCTGCGCGACGATGAGCCGCGGCCGTCGATCGATCGAGAGCAGGTCGCGCGCAACGCGCCGGCCTGGCGCGCCGGGCTCTTTGTCGTCCCGAAGGTGATCGGCGGTGAGTGATCTTCTCGAGATGGCCTGGACGGAGGCGCGCCACGCGGCATCGCCGCGCGAGTACGTCGACGCCTGTCTCGATGCGATCGACACCCGCGACGGCGACCTGCACGCGTTCCTCCATGTGAAGAACGACGCCCCTCCGGGCGTGCTCCCCATCGCGATCAAGGACAACATCGTCACGACCGACATGCCGACCACGTGCGCGTCGCGGATCCTCGGCGACTTCGTCTCGCCGTTCGATGCTCACGTCGTCGAGCGGCTGCGCGCGAGCGGCGCGTCGATCGTCGGCAAGGCGAACCTCGACGAGTTCGCCATGGGCTCGTCCACCGAGCACTCCGCATTCGGAGTCACCCGCAATCCCTGGGACCGGGGCCGCGTTGCCGGCGGCTCGTCCGGCGGCTCGGCCGCGGCCGTTGCGGCACGCATGGTGCCGGTGGCGCTCGGGTCGGAGACGGGAGGATCGGTGCGTCAGCCGGCCGCCTTCTGCGGAGTGGTCGGGCTGAAGCCGACCTACGGACGGGTGAGCCGGCGCGGCCTCGTGGCGTTTGCCTCCGGCCTCGATCAGATCGGCATCGTGGCGAAGACCGCCCGCGACTGCGCCGAGACCCTCGGCATCATTGCCGGTCACGATCCGCTCGACTCGACCTCCAGCACCGCTCCGGTCGACGACTACACGGCGGATCTCGCGTCCGGCGTCCAGGGGCTGCGATTCGGCATCGTGCGCGAGGCCGTCGAGCGGCTCGAGGGCGAGGTGCGGGCGAACTTCGAGGCGGCGGTCTCGATTCTCCGCGGCGGCGGCGCGATCGTCGAGGAAGCGAGCATCCCCACGATCGCCTATGCAATCGCGATCTATTACATCGTCGCGAACGCCGAGGCGAGCGCGAACCTGTCGCGGTTCGACGGGATCCGTTACGGCCTTCGCAGCGCCCGCGCGCGGACGCTCGACGACGTCTATTTCGACTCGCGCGGCGAGGGGTTCGGCGCGGAGGTCAAGCGCCGGATCATGCTCGGGACGTTCGCGCTCTCGTCGGGCTACTACGACGCGTATTACGGCCGCGCCCAGCGCGTGCGGGCGAAGCTGCGCCATGAGTTTGGCGAAGCGTTCCGGACGTTCGACCATCTCATCACGCCGACGACGCCTGAGCCGGCGTTCCCCATCGGCGCGAAGACCGACGATCCGCTGTCGATGTACCTGTCGGACATTTTCACCGCCCCCGCGAACCTCGTCGGGATCCCGGCCATCGCCGTCCCGTCAGGATTCGACAGAGCAGGATTGCCGCTCTCGCTGCAGATCATGGCACCGCACTTCGCGGAGAGGTCGCTGCTCCGCGCCGCGGTATTTTTCGAGAGAGAGACGCAGTACTGGAAGCTTGTTCCGAGGGGGTTGACCGTCGGCTGACCAGAAGCGCGCGGTTGGCGGTTGGCGGTTGGGGTTGACGGTTCGCGTAGACGGTCCGCGTCATCCGACGAGGACGCGGACGGTCCCTCACGTCACCGCCTCTCTTCGCCAGCCCCATTCCGATCCGCGGCATGCCTGCAGGACGGACCGCCGCCGTCCCGGCGGCTGATGCGCACGTGCGCCGCGGGCGGGACGCCCGCGCGTCAGCCGGCGAGGACGCCGGCGGTCCTTCACGAACCGAGGGAACGTCCCCCGCCAACCGCCAACCGCCAACCGCGGGTGAGGTGTACAATCCCTTTCGTGCGTAACGGGTGGGTGTGGCTCTTCCTGAATTTCCAGGCAGCGGTGCTGTTGTTCGCGGTCCCCTCCACGCAAGCCGCCGCTCCTGCCACGCAGCCTCCCATCGCCACCGCACAGATCTCTCCGACCCTGCGCGCCACGCTCACGCGCGACTACGAGATCGAGGTCACGGTAAAACCGCACCAGGGCGACGCCTGGACGCGGCTCGCGCGGCGCGTCACCGGTGATGCCGCCAACTGGGAGGAGATCGCCGGCTTCAACGAGGCCGATGAGACCCTCAAGACCCACAAAGCCGTCCGCGTTCCTTACGCGCTGCTCCGTCCCGAGCTGCAGCGCGACGTCATCACCGTCCTCTTTCCGCGCGACCAGCGCACGGCCGGCGGGTGGAAGCACATCGTCGTCGGCGCGCGAGGCATCGAAGGGGAATCGCTCTGGAAGATCGCGGAGTGGTTCACCGGCGCCGGCGCCAACTACTCGCTCATTCGCAAGGCCAATCCGAGTCAGGGACTCTCGACCCGCAAAGGTGACGTGATCCTCATTCCCAAACGGCTGCTCACCGCCGCGTTCGGCGGGAGCTCGGAGGAAGAGAATGCACCGAAGACGGCAGCAGAGGTTCGGAAACCCGCGGACGATGCGACTCAGCGTGCAACAGCGGATGAAGATGTTCCGGAGGCGACTCTGGTCGCGCTTTCGGGACCATCGTCTCTGACGCCGTCGCTGGTCTACGACCGCCGCGCCGCCGAGCCTCACGCCGTCTATCGACTGCAAAAGGGCGAGGCTCTGTACTCCTCGGTCGCCATCCGCTTCACCGGCCGCGTTTATGCGAAGGACGTCTACGACGTACTCGATCGCATCGTGAAGTTCAATGAGATCGAGGACGTGTCGAAGATCCCGGTCGGCTATCCGGTGAAGATTCCGATGGACCTGCTGTCACCGGAGTTCCTGCCCGGCGATGCGCCGCAGCGCCTTGCCCAGGAGGCCTCCCGGCGCGAGAGCGCGATCGTCGCCAGACGGACGCGGGCCACGGGATTGGCGGGCGTACACGTGATTCTCGACGCGGGACACGGCGGAACCGACCCCGGCACGGCGTATGGCGATCTTTGGGAGTCGGCGTATGTGTACGACGTCGCCTGCCGGCTCAAGCAGATCCTGGAGAAGAACAGCGCCGCGCAGGTCTCGATGACCACTCGCTCGCAGAAGAACGGCTTCACGGTCGCGAACCGGAACGTCCTGGGCGGCACGAACGATCATTACGTCCAGACCACGCCGAAGTACCTGCTCGACGACACCATCGTGGGGGTCAATCTGCGCTGGTACCTCGCGAACTCGATTTTCCGGCGGGCCATGAAGAGCGACATTCCGCGGGAGAAGGTGATCTTCATCTCCATTCACGCGGACTCGCTGCATCCGTCCTTGCGCGGCGCGATGGCCTACATTCCCGGCGCGAGCTACGTGAAGGGCACCTACCAGAAGAATGACGAGATCTATCTCGCGCGGGCCGAGGTGCGCGAACAGCCGCGGGTCACCCATTCGCGACGCGACGCGCTCGAGGCCGAGGGGCTGTCACGCGAGCTCGCGGAGTCGGTGATGGAGTCGTTCGAGCGGAAGAAATTGAAGGTGCATCCCTTCAAGCCGGTCCGCGACAACGTCATCCGCCGGGGCCGCGAGTGGGTCCCGGCAGTGATCCGGCACAATCAGGTTCCCACGCGCATGCTCCTCGAAGTGTGCAACCTCGGCAATCGTAAGGACCGCGAGTTGATCCAGACGAAGAGCTACCGCCAGCAGCTCGCCGAGGCGGTCTATGGGGGCATCGTCGACTTCTACGCGACCCAGGGCGAAGAGCGGAAGGCGCCTTCGACAGTGGTGGCCAAAGGCGCGAAGTAGGGGTTTCCGGTCCGGTCCCTGAATCCGGGGTACGATGCGGCCATGGACGACCTCGACGGCGACGGTTACGCGCTTGCCGACATTCTGCTGGCAAAGCATCAGTGTGAGCACATCGCGGCATCGCTGCCGGCGGTCATCGGCGCCGGACGAGGCGGGATCCGGAACCTCATCACCCACCCCACGGTCATCAAGCTGCTCCTCCACGAGCGCCTCGGCGGCTACCTCTGGTCGCTGATCGGACGCGATCTCGTTGCAGTCAAGGCGACGTTGTTCGACAAGACGCTCGACGCCAACTGGCGCACCCGGTGGCATCAGGACTGTGTGATCGCGGTCAAGGAACGGATGCAGGCCTCCGGGTACGGCTCCTGGAGCACGAAGGCGGGCGTTCTGCACACGGAGGCACCGGCGGAAGTGCTGGCCCAGATGCTCGCCATCCGGGTGCACATCGACGAATGCGGCGCGGACAACGGACCGCTGCTGGCCATCCCCGGCAGCCATCGCTCCGGCAAGTTGTCGGAGGAGGCGCTGGCCGGTGCCGTCGCGAGCGGTCCGGCCGTGGAGTTGTTCGTTCCCCAGGGCGCGCTCCTTCTCATGCGCCCGCTGCTCGTTCATTCGTCCTCGGCGGCACGAGCACCGCAGCATCGCCGTGTTCTGCACATCGAGCTCGCGCCGCCGGAGGCGATCTCGCCCCTGCAGTGGCATTCGGTGATTCCGCTGCGGCGCGCGGCGTAGACGTTCCCTGCGTCGAGCCCGAACCGACGTGGTCCGGACCGGCATTTGCTATCATCAGACGTCATGCCGCGGAAGGTACGAGCATTTCTGGATGCGAACGTGCTCCTCGAATACATCCGAGGGAAAGCGGAGCTACAGCGTTTGTTTTCTAGAGAGGTTCGGGATCGGGCGGCATTCGCCATCAACGGTGTCGTTTTGCAGGAGTTGCTGCTCGCCAGAGACGACCTGCCCGGTGGGCGCGATCTGACCACGGTCGTTCCGTATCTCGAGGTGCTTGACGCCGGCGTGGATCTATCGCCGGAAACGGTCGCCGAGCTTCGGCAACTCCGCAACCGGGTCATGCATACAAACGACGTACTCATTCTTGCAGGCGCTCGGTCGTGTGACGTCCTTTTGACGTACGACCGGCAGTTGCTCAGTGCCGGTGCGGCCGCAGCAGTGCGGTCCGAGACTCCCGAAGAGTTTCTCGAAGAGCTCGATACGGCCGCGTGAAGGTCTACCTCGATTCGGGCGTCTTCATCGATTACCTGATCGGCCGGGGCCACGCCGGCTCGTATCTCCGAACGGCCGAACGCCGAGGGCGAGCGCCCGAGCAACTGCTGAGCGACGCTGAAGGATGTTTGTCGCGCATTCGGGAGCGCCATCAGGGGATGACGTCGACTTTGACGTGCTACGAGGTCGAAGAAGCGCTCTACCGAGCCCTTCGCCGATCTGCTGCCGGTGTCGCGAACGCAGATCGCTTCATCATTCCGGCAGCGCGTGCGGTCACGACGCAGACCCTGGTGACGATCGATCTATTCGGGATTGCGATGATCGATCTTTCGACCACCGTCGTGACTTCCCAGTGCAGCAACATCGAGCTGCAGAAGCGAGGAATTCGGGCCGCGGATGCTCTGCATATCGTGACCGCGCTCGCTCAAACCGCCGACGCATTCATCACGACAGACGCCCACCTGATCGCCCTGGATTGCATCTTCACGACGGTGACAGGTGCTGCGCTTCGGTGCGTCGACACCGATGTCGGCCTTTCGGTTCTCGCGTGAGAGCGTCCAGGAGGGATCGCCTCGCCGACTGGGATCTGGCCGAGCCGTTTGCGCTCGAGGCCGTTTCGCCTCACACTTTGGCCTCGTGACGGGGCCGCTTCTGCTCGTGCTCTCTCTGACGCTCGCGGCGGTCGTGGCGATCTTCGTGGCGATGCTGTTCGCGCTCGCCGCGATCCGGCGTGCGCATCAGAGCACGATCGACAGCGTGAGTGCTGCCGCGGCCCGTTCGCAGGAGGCGCTCGCGGCCACGCTCGCCGAATCGCGTGCAAGCAATGAGCTGACGCGACAGAGCATCGAAGAGACGCGCCGCGCGGTGCAACAGAGCAACGACCTCACGCGACGCAACGTCGAAGCCGTCGAGCGCGCGCTGGAGTTCAGCAGACGCTCCTTCGAAGTTGCCCATCAGCCATCGTTGCACGTCGTGAAAGTCGACACGATTTCCGGCAGTTCGTCCGCCGACACACTCCTGAACGCCCGTGTCTCGCTCCGCAACACCGGCACATCCGACGCCCACGACGTCGTGATCGCGGGACGCTTCCACGTGGGGCCGGTGAACATCGACGAGGTGGAGTTTCCCGACGGGAGCGGCGGCGCCACTCAGGGATTCGTCGCGCCCGACATCGTGGCGCACGGCACGATCCAGCAGTCGTTGACGTTCGAGCTCCGCGACGCCAACGCACGCAGCGGCCGGCTGTTTCTCGTCTGCTGCGTGCGGTACGGCGACGACTTCGGCGCGACGCACCTGGCCGTCTTCATCCGGGTCTGGTCCGGCGGCCAGTGGATCGCGGTGCGCGAGAAGCGCAAGCGCGTCGCCGACCTCATATAATCCCGCGCCGCAATGCCTCGCTCTTTCGAAGGGGATCTCGATGCCCATGGACTCCGGTTCGGAGTCATCGCCAGCCGTTTCAACGACGAGATCGTCTCCGGACTGCTCGACGGGGCCCTGACCTGCCTGCAGCGTCACGGCGCCGGCGACGACGACGTCGCCGTCTATCGCGTTCCGGGCGCATTCGAGATTCCGACGCTCGCGGCGAGCGTCGTCGGCTCGCACGACGCGCTCATCGCCCTCGGATGCCTGCTGCGCGGCGACACCCCGCACTTCGAGCTCATCGCCGCGCAGGTGACGAACGATCTCTCGCGCGTGGCCGTCGAGGAGCGCTTCCCGATCGCCTTCGGAGTGATCACCTGCAACACCCTCGAGCAGGCCGTGGAGCGCTCGTCGCCGGGGACCTCGAACAAGGGTTGGGAGGCGGCTCTCGCCGCGATCGAGATGGCGAACTTGTGGCGCGCGCTTCGCACCGAGGAGACGTTCTGATGGGTGCCCGCCGCAAAGCGCGCGAGCTCGCGTTACAGATGCTCTTTCAGCACGACATGTCCGGGAATCAGCCGGAGCAGATCATCGACACGTTCGAGGAACTGCAGAAGTCGAAGCCGAATACGCGCGAGTTCGCGACGAAGATCTTTCACGGCACGGTCGCGCACATGACCGCGATCGACGAGATGATCCAGAACCAGGCCGAGAACTGGCGTCTCTCGCGGATGGCCGCCGTGGACCGCAACATCATCCGTATGTCCGTCTACGAGTTCCTGCACGAGGACGACACGCCGAAGCTGGTCATCATCGACGAGGCCATCGAGATCGCGAAGAAGTATGGCACGCAGAAATCGAGTCAGTTCATCAATGGGATATTGGACGGGATACTGAAACGCTACAATCTCGCTCCGTGATGCAGGCAGAAGGCAGAAGGCAGAAGGCAGAAGTGACCGGGGCTCGCCTTCTGCCCTCTGCGTTCTGCCTTCTGCCTTTTGGGGTCCGTACATGAGCCTTCTCGGACGCCTCGAGGATCTCTCCCTCACCGACATCATCCAGATCGTCTACCTCTCCCGCAGGACCGGGGTCCTGGAGATCATCAACGAGAGCGGGCGTCATACGGTCATCTTCCGGCAGGGTCTGGTCGTCAACGCCGCCTCGCCCGAGGAGCCCGATTTGGTGGCGTTTCTCGAAACGGGGCAGCTCCTCACTCCCGCACAGGCGAATCTCGTCCGGCAGATGGAGGAGAGCGGGATCTCGGCCGGCGTGGCGATCCTCGAGATGAACATCCTCTCGATGGACGACCTCGCGAATGCCGTCCGCCAACGCATCCTGGGAGTGGTCACGCCGCTGCTGCTGAGCAAGGAAGGGGAGTTCAACTTCATCCTCAGCGAGACGATGGGGACGGCCGATCTCGAGCACGACCCGGATCAGCTCTTCCGCGAGGGCGGACTTCCACCGAACAAGATCCTCGGCGCGGCCGACG
>CAZLGP010000161.1:0-17704 GCA_964558905.1 uncultured Thermoanaerobaculia bacterium
GCGAGACAGCCGAGAGTGGCCTGGATGCGAGTCGCACGGCGATTTCGCGACGAAGGCATAGTTGACACTATGTTGAGGAGCGAAATCGTCGTGCGGCGAAGCAGACAGGCCGCTATCGGCTGTCGCAGCAGAAGGGCTGTGAGAAATGCGGGCTAGCACCAAGACCCGCTGGGCCCATCGGCACGCCTCCTGCTCCGGCCGCCTGGATGGAGATTCGCTCGATCTCGTCGGCGGTCGCGCTCCGCGTGGCGCTGATCGTCTCCGGTGTGCTGATCGCGTTGCGCTTCCTCTGGGTCGCGCACGCCATTTTCATCGTGACGTTTCTCGGGGTCCTGCTCGGTCTGGCCGTCGCGCGGGCCGTGGATCTCCTCGAGAAGATTCACGTGCGTCGCGGGGTCGGTGCGCCGCTGGTGGTCGTGATCGGCGTAGCACTCCTGATCGGGCTCGGCGCGGCGCTGGCGCCCTCGCTGCGGGGTCAGGTGGCGCAGCTCTCCACGGAACTGCCGAAGCTCGTCGATCAGGCCGACCGCTGGATGCAGAAGACTCCGGCGAAAGCGCTCGTCCCCGCGCAACCGCAAGAGCCGCCGCAGCAGCAACAGCAGTCTCCCGGGGTGCAGCAACAGCAGCCTCGGGAGCAGCAACCGGAGGGCGGCCTGCGCGCGCAGCTCGGGCGCGAGCTTCGCGGCTCGGTCAAGTTCTTCTTCCCGATCGTCTCATCGGTGCTCGGCGCGGTGGCCGGCCTGGTCCTCATCCTCTTCATCGCCATCTACATCGCCGCCTCGCCCGGCCTCTACCGCGAGGGCGTGCTTCACCTCGTGCCGCACAACCGTCGAGAGCGCGCCCGGGAAGTCGTCGAGACCCTCGGCGCGACGCTGCGGCAGTGGCTCATCGCACGGCTCATCGCGATGGTCGTCATCGGCGCAATCACGGGCATCGCGCTGGCGCTCCTCGACGTGAAGGGCGCGGCGGCGCTTGGCGTCCTTGCCGGCCTGCTCGAGTTCATCCCCTTCTTCGGTCCGGTGATCAGCGCCGTTCCCGCGATCGGTGTAGCGCTGCTGGACTCTCCGCAGAAGGCGCTATATGTCGTCATCCTCTACCTCGTCTTGCAGCAGCTCGAAGGGAACGTCATCACACCGCTGCTGCTGGAGAAGCGCCTGGACATCCCGCCCGTGCTCACGGTCGTGGCCGTCGCCGCCCTCGGAGTGGTGTTCGGCGTCATCGGCATGCTCATCGCGGAGCCGCTCCTCGCCGCCGTGCTCGTGACGACGAAGATGCTCTACGTCAATGATGTGGTCGGCGACGAAGTACAGGTTGGCAAGAAGGAGTGAACGCGTTTTGCAATGTTCTCCCTTCATGATGAAAGCAGTCTCGACGTTTGCTCTCGCTCTACTCGTTTTCTGGTTCGCCGCCTGCCGTCAGGAGCCGCAGCAGACGGACGAGGTCAACCCGATTGCCGCCCCCGTGGTGCAGCACGCAACCGACACGGCCACCCATCCGGCCTCGCCCGGCGGAACCGCGGTCGTTCCGGACGTCACCTCGGGTACGACCGTGATCGTCATCGTGACGGAAGGAAGCGTGGGAGTGCGCGAGCAGTCGATCCCGCCCGGCCCGGCCGTGCTGACCGTGGAAAACGGCGGGAAGGAAATGCACAACCTCTTCATCGAGGGCGAGGGCATGTCACGCGCCGCGGGCGACCCGATCGCCGCCGGCGGCACGCAGACGGTCGAGGTGAACCTCAAGCCCGGCACGTACACGCTGTACTGCCCCCTGCTCAACCACCGCGAGCTGGGCGAACAGACGCAGATCACGGTCGGCACCGGCACCTAGGCCGGCACTGCCGGCTGCGCTGGTTGCTCCGCCTTGCGGCACGTCTCGAATGCATTCGCCCGTCGCGCCTTCGGGCGGCGCAGCGCGCCTGACGTTTCCGCCGCCGGCAGTCGTCGCGAAGTCGCAGATTTACAAAGTCTCAAAGTCTCAAAGTCTCAAAGTCTCAAAGTGGTTGCTGCCACCCTCGCTCTTTACGACTCTGCGACTTTGAGACTCCACGGCGGAACCGAAGACCGTACCTACTCGGAACGGCGCGGCCTCAGCCCGTGCAAGTCTCAAAGAGGGTGCCGCCACCGTCCCTCTTTGAGACTTTGAGACTTTGAGACTTTGCGGCTTTCTACTCGGAACGGCGCGCGGCGCCGAGCCCGTACGCGTCCCGCAGCGCCTCGATCGGATGCGAAGGCTTGATGCCCGTCTCCTCGACCACGTTCAGGCCCGCGAGCGTGCAGTCCGAGATCACACGGTCCGCGCCGGAGCGGCCGATCGCGTTGCACAACTTGCCCGCGCACTTCCGCGACGTCTCGTAGTACTCGGTTTTCATCCCCCACGTCCCGTCGAACGCGGAGCACTGCTCGATCGGCTCGACCTTCGTGTCCGGCACGCTCTCGAGCAGCGCGCGGAACGGCTGGCCGATGTTCTGCGCGCGAAGGTGACACGGCACGTGATACGCGACCTTCCCCTGCGACACCGGGAACGTCGTGTCGAGCCGCCCGGCCGCCTTCTGATTCGCGAGGTATTCGCCGATGTCCATCACCGCCGCGGATACCGCGCGGCAGTCGTCGGTGGGCACGATCTGCGGCCACTCGCTCTTCATCATCAGACCGCAGCTCGGGCCGAGGACGACGATGGGTCCCTGCTGCACGAGCGGCAGCAGCGCGCGCACGTTGTGCTCGATCTTCTTCGTCACCGTCTCCAGATCGCCGCCGTCGAGCGCGGGCAGACCGCAGCAGACGGCGTTCGGAAGCTCGACGCCCACGCGATTGTGCTCGAGCACCTGCACCGCGGCGACGCCGATCTGCGGCTCGTTGTATTCGACGGAGCACGTCGCGAACAGTGCGACCCTTCGGCCATGCTCTTGAATGGCCGCGCCTCCGTTGCCGTGACCGCGGAACCATTTCCGGAACGTGTTCTTCGCGAAGGTCGGCAGGCGGCGGCGATGATGGATGCCGAGGAGCTTCTCGAGTCCGCGACGGATGAGCGGACGGGTGTTCGCCCAGTTCGTCATCCCCGCCGCGAGACCGACGGAGATGCGGCCGAGGCGGTCGGGATCGCCGAGGACGCGCTCGCGGAGCTTCACGCCGTCGCGGCGGACCTGCACCAGCTTCGCGCGCTGCAGCAGCCGCGGAAAGTCCACCATGAACTTGTGCGGCGGCGTGTACGGGCACTTCACGTAGCACAGCTTGCACTGCCAGCAGAGATCGACGACCGGCGTGATCTCCTCGGGCGTCAGTGCCTCGACCTCCCCTTCCCCCTTTTCCTCGTGCCGGTCCACCGCGTCGAACAGCGCGGGAAACGACGGGCAGTAGCTGAAGCACATCCGGCAGGTGTGGCAGATGTCGAAGACCCGGCGGATCTCGCGATCGAGGTCCGCGACGTCCCAGAATTTCGGGTCGTGCAGGTCAACCATCGCGAAGATCCTCGACGAGCGCGCGGCAGGTGTGCGGTGACAGCACCGCGGAGTAGGCGTAGCCGGGATGATCGCTGACGATCCGTACGACCCTGCCGTCCGCAAGGGCGCGGCGCTGCGCTTCATCGACCGGGAAGCGGACGAATTGCACGGCGCTGATCTGCTCGGCATCGAGCTGCCGGCGATCGAAGAACGCGCGCGCGCTGCCGGCGCCCTCGAATTCGATCTGCAGATGGTCCTCGAAGCCGACCAGTTCCTGAAGGCGGATCGCGCGGCAGTCGGCCTCGGGGAACTCGAACATCAGCGTCGCCGACAGCTCGTCCGAGGTGGGCAGCAGATCGCTGTACGTATCGATCTCGTGTTGGACCTCCGCGTCTTTGGCGATGCGCTCCGCGCGCAGCATTTCCTGGATCTGATAGGCCACGGTCTCTCGGTTTTCGAAAGCGAGCGTCGCGCTCGGGCCGAGGGGGACCCGGCGGGCGTTGCGGGCGGCGATGGCGCTGCGGCGGATGTCGTCGCGCTGCCGTTCGTAATCGCCGAGGTCGAGGATCGCGGCGCGGGGGATGGTGTTGGTACGGCGGTTCATATTCTTCTTCTTCGCAGCCCCGAGCGAAGTCGAGGGGCCAAGTTAGCAGCAACGCCGAGCGTGCACGAGGCGCGGTGCACGTGCAGCGACGAATCGTTCGCGCCCCGCAGGTGCTAAGTTGGCCCCTCGACTTCGCTCGGGGCTTGGCTCCTTACCCGAACGTGTCGAGCCCTTTCTGGAAGCGTCCCGCGTGCGATTTCTCCGCGCGGGCGAGAGTCTCGAACCAGTCGGCGATCTCGTCGAAGCCTTCCTCGCGGGCCGTGCGGGCCATGCCCGGGTACATGTCCGTGTACTCGTGAGTCTCGCCGTGGATGGCGGCTTTCAGGTTCAGCTTCGTGTCGCCGATCGGGAGACCGGTGGCCGGGTCGCCGACCTTGCGGATGTAGTCGAGATGGCCGTGTGCGTGGCCGGTCTCCCCTTCCGCGGTGTCGCGGAACAGGCCGGCGATGTCCGGCTGCCCCTCCACGTCGGCCTGGCGCGCGAAGTAGAGGTACCGCCGATTGGCCATCGACTCTCCCGCGAAAGCGTCCTTGAGGTTTTGCAGTGTCTTGCTGTCGTTGAGGTCCATGTCTTTCTCCTTGTTCGACGTTGTCAGTTTCTGGACGTCGTCTACGTCCGACCAAAAAAAAATTTTCAGCGCTTCTTCTTTCTTCCGTGCATCACCACCTGGTAGTCGCTGACCTCGTACTCGGAGATGCCGGCGATCTTGCGCACTTCCACCTGGTTCCAGGCGACGTCGTGGATCCGGCCGGTCTCCTCGTCGATGAGGTGATGGTGACGGTCCATGTTCGGATCGAAGACGACCGAGTCGGGAGCGAGATGGAGCTCCCGGAGCAGCGCCTTTTTCACGAAGAGATGAAGGGTGTTGTAGACCGTGGCCCTGGAGATCATCGGGAAGCGCTCTTTGACGCGCGCCCACACCCGATCCGCCGACGGATGCTCCTCGGTCGTCAGCACGTACTGCGCGACCGCCACGCGGTGCGCGGAAGGCTGGATACCGTGCCGGGAAAGCACCTCGACGACGTTCGGACGCATGGTCAAGGTATTAAACGTCCAGGATTGGACTTTGTCAAGGTCAAAAAAGTCCTGAGTGCTGAGTCCTAAGTCCTGAGTCCTGAGTGGATGTGAACTCAAGACTCAGAACTCAGAACTCACTCAGGACTCAGGACTCAGGACTAACACACCCCTACTTCACCCCCAGCGTGGTCAGCAACCACGCATAGTCCGCGGCGTCGTCCTTCAGCTTGTCGTAGCGGCCAGACGCGCCGCCGTGGCCTGCGCCCATGTTCACGCGCAGCAGGATCGGGTTGTCGTCGGTCTTGGTCGCGCGCAGGCGCGCCACCCACTTCGCGGCCTCCCAGTAGCCGACCTGGCTGTCGTTGAGCGACGTCCGCACGAGCATGGCCGGGTACTTCTTCTTCGCCACGTTCGAGTACGGGTCGTAGCTCTTCATGTAGAGGTACTCGTTCTTGACGTTCGGGTTGCCCCACTCGATGTACTCCTGCGTCGTGAGCGGGATCGTGGGGTCGGACATCGTGTTGATCACGTCGACGAACGGCACGTAGGCCACGACGGCCTTGAGCAGGTCCGGGCGCATGTTCGCCACCGCCCCCACGAGCAGTCCGCCCGCGCTGCCGCCCATGATCGCGAGCTTGTCCTTCGACGTGTAGCCCTCCTTCACCAGATAGTCGCCCACGGCGATGAAGTCGGTGAAGGTGTTCTTCTTCGAGAGCATCCGCCCCTGCTCGTGCCACTCCTTCCCCATCTCGCCGCCGCCACGGATGTTCGCCAGCGCGTAGATGACGCCGCGGTCGACGAGGGAGAATCGGTTCGGGCTGAACGTCGGCGACATCGACGCGCCGTACGACCCGTACGCGTACAAAAGCAGAGGATTCTTCCCCTTCGGGTCGAGGTCCTTGCGGTAGACGATCGACACCGGCACCTTCGCGCCGTCGCCGGCCGTGACGAAGAACCGCTCGACCTTGTACTTCGCGGGATCGTACCCGCCGAGCACCTCGGTGCGCTTGAGGAGCCTTGCCTCACGCGAGTCGAGGTCGTAGTCGTAGACCGACGACGGGGTGATGAACGACTGATACGTGTAGCGGTAGACGTTCGTGTCGAACTCCGCGTTCTGCGCACCGAACACGGCGTACGCCGCCTCCGGGAAGCTGACGCGGTGCGACTTCCCGTTCTCGCGAAGGTCATGGATCTCGAGCTGTGACAGCCCGCCCTCACGCAGACGAACGACCATGTGGTTCTTGAACAGAGAGATCGACTCGACGCGCACCGGCTTGCGGTACGGCACCACCTCCGTCCAGCCGGCACGGCCGGCGGCGTTCGTTGCCAAAGGCCGCGGCGCGCTGTCTCCCGGTGGGTCCCCTTCGTACCAGTAGTCCTTCACCGGCGCGCTGACCACGCGGTAGTTGATGCCCGCGTCGTTGGTCAGGAAGTAAAAACGATCGCCGCGATGATCGGGGTAGTACTTGTGATCGGTCTTGCGGGGAATCATCACCACCGGCGCGACGTCCGGCTTCGCCGCGGGGATCAGCCGGACTTCGTTCGTGGTCTTGCTGTCCGAGACGATGAAGATGAACTCGCCGCTGAGCGTGCGCTCGATCCAGACGTCGTACAGCTCGTCCTTCTCGTCGAACACCAGCTCCGCGTTCCCGCCGAGTACGCGCCGGTAGACACGGTTCTGGCGCTTGGCGTCGTTCTCGACGGTATAGAAGAGCGTCTTGCCGTCCTTCGCCCACACCACGCCGCCAACCTTCTCCGCGACGTTCTCCGTCACCTTCCCGCTGCGCAGGTCCTTCACGTGGAGCTTGTACTGGCGGTAGCCGCTGTCATCGGTGCTGAATGCGAGAAGGTTCGTGTCGTCCGAAACCTGCATCGAGCCGACGGACATGAACTTCTTCCCCTCGGCGAGCTGATTCACGTCGAGAAGAATCTCTTCATCGGCGTCGAGGCCGCCCTTCTTCCTTGCGTGGATGGGGTATTGCTTCCCCTCCACCGTGCGCGAGTAATAGAAGTAGCCGTTGCGACGGAACGGGACGTTCATGTCGGTCTGCTTGATGCGACCGAGCATCTCGTCGTAGAGCTCCGTCTGCAGCTTCTCGGTCGGCTTCATCAGCGCGTCGGCATACGCGTTCTCGGCGTCGAGATAGGCAATGGTCTCCGCGCTGCTCTTGTCGCGCAGCCAGCCGTATTCGTCCACGCGCTCGTCGCCGTGGATGGCGATCGTCTTCGGGACCTTCTTCGCGACAGGGGGAGTGGGAACTTCGGCGAGCGCGCCGAGCGCGGCTACAGTGATCACAGCGAATGCGAAGAAACGTTTCTTCAAGGAAAACCTCCGATCGAGAAGCATAAGCCAACGACGGTGCACGTCAGCCGCCGAGGCGGCGGCGGTCCACCAGCGTCCAGCCCATCCACACCGTCGTCGCCAGCGCCGCCACGAGCAGCACCGCGAAGATCGCGATCACGTCCCACTGCGGCCCGATCGCCACCGTCACGCGGAAGCCGGCCAGGTCGAACATCCCTCGCCGTACTTCGTCGCGCGCAAAGATCATCATCGCCACCGTCAGCAGCGTCGCCACCGCGCCCCCCTTGACGAGCTTCACCGGCTCGCTGGTGCCGACGGCCATGAACATCATCGCCAGCGCGGCAAACCCGAGAGCGATGCCGGCGCCGAGCCAGAGCGTCGCGAGGGGACTGCCTCCCATGAACCGCAGCAGCACCTCGCGCGGCAGGGTGCCCATCCACCAGATTCCCGTGAGGATGTTCAGCAGCGTCGCACCGGTGAACCAGAGCGCGCCGAAGCGCATCGCCCACGCATCCTTCTTCACCCCACCCACGGCCGCGAAACCCGCGCCGGCCACGGCGATCGCGCCGAACAGCATGTGCAGCCAGCGAGGGATCAGCGTCGCATCGGCGATGTTGAGCTGCGTGCCGCGCGCGTCTGCCAGATACATCGCCAGGAACCGCTCCGGCCGCAGCATCAGAGTCATGTTGTTGCTCTGGATGAACGAGATGCCGATGAACAGCAGCGCCACGACGATCGGGATGGCGATGACGACCCGTTTGCGGAACGCACTCGCGTAGGTGCCGTAGTACGCGAGGATGAGCGCCGGCACGATCGCAAACCAGAGCCAGGCCATCAGCACGGAACTGGAGAAGAAGAGCCGCCCGTACAGCGCCTGCAGGAACAGCAGCGGCGCCACGCCGAAGGTGATGGCCGCTGCGACGAGCGTCGGCATGGCCTTGATCAGCCACTCCGCGCGCGACCGCGCGAACACGGCGAGAATCGACCCGCCCAGGACGAAGTTCATCGCGATGACGTGCAGGAAGAACGTCAACATCAGGAGCGCCCACAAAAGCGACGGATGCGCCGGCAGCGGCAGCGGATCGGGACTCGGGATTACGGGATTCATCGCATCAGCTCCTTGCGTCCAGATACTTCGCGAGCGCGCGGCGCTCGGCGTCGGTGCCGTCGAACGGCGGCATCATCTCGTTGAGCTCCGGCAGGCGCCCGAGGGCGTCGTACAACTCGTCCTCGGCCTTGCCGGCGACGCGCGGGGCGATCTGCCACTCCGAGTCCGCGCCGTGACACGCTCCGCAGTGACTGTCGAAGATCGCCGCGCCGTCGATGGCCACAACTCGAGGTGTGACCGTCCCGCCGCCGAGCTTCGCGAGATAGACCGAGAGCGCGTACTTCTCGTCGTCGTTCCCCGTGAACGGCGGCATCCGCCGTCCGCGCCAGGTGTCCAGTCGATCGATCGTCGTCAGCAACGCGGCGGAGCTCTTCCGCTGCACGAGCGGGCGGATCGCGAGATAGCCGTCCGTGGTGTGGCAGCTCGAGCAGAGCAGCCGGAACGTCTCCTCACCCTGATCCGCGTGGGCCCGGACGAACTTCGCATGCGCCAGGACGCTCTCGTCGCGCGCATCCGTGGCACGGACGCCGTTCACGTACATGTACGATCCGATGACGTACGGCTTGCGCAGACC
The DNA here is from genome assembly GCA_964558905.1 of uncultured Thermoanaerobaculia bacterium. GTDB lineage: Bacteria > Acidobacteriota > Thermoanaerobaculia > Gp7-AA8 > Gp7-AA8 > QHVT01. The sequence goes on from CAZLGP010000161.1 coordinate 9,042, forward strand.
CTCGCGAACCCACTCCGCTCCGCCGATCGTCAGCAGGCCGCCGAGCATGATCGCGGCGGTGATGATCCGCCCGAAGCGCGCGCGGCGAAACGCGAACATCGCCGCGACGAGGAGGACCGTCGCGGTCGCGGCGCCGAACACCGTTCGCAGCGCGATCTGCGCGACCGGATGACCGCTCGTCGTGGTCGTCATCGCCTGCCAGACCGAGCCGCCGAAGATCTCCGCCACCGGCACGCCCGCGGACGCCGCGGCGTGGAAATACCAGAGCAGCGAGAACGGCAACACGAGCGCCAGAGGCAGAATCCAGAGCGTCGCGTACCCCGCCAGCTTCTTCTTCAACTCCGGTGTCGCGATCCACGAGGCCGTGAAGAGCGCGTAGATCCCCGCCAATCCGATCGCGCCGAGCGTTCGGATCACCAGCGAGGGCCAGAAGGTCGGATTGAAGTAACCGCTCCAGAACGTGTGCGTCTGCAGCCACGCGCCCGGCGTGAGCATGAACGTGAGGATGCCGTTGATGACCAGCAGGCTCGCCCACGCCGCACCGAAGTAGATCCAGCCGATCGTGAGGTGCAGCCGAGGCGACAGTCTGTCCCATCCGTAGAGGTACACGATCGCCGCCGCGATCTCGGTCAGAAAGAACGTCCACTCGATCGCCCATCCCCACACGAACGCGTTGATCAGTGCCGACGTCGCCGCCGGGTGCACGAGACCGATCGTGAACCAGATCCCGACCCCCGTCACGGCACCGAAGACGAGCGTCAGCAGAACGAAGAAGCGGCTGTGGCGACGGACGTAGTCGAGCAGCGCATCATCCCGCTCGCGCCGCGCCTTCCACTCCGTCACCACGAGGAACAGTCCCCCACCGACGGCAAAGTGCGACACGAACACGTGCACGATGGCCACGACCGCGATCAGGAGCCCGGAAGCTGGAAGGTCCCACTGCGGGTAGTTCATGGGCCATTGATAGTGATCTGCGCACCCGGCGTGCTGTGCGAACGCTCACCATGGGAGGTGTGGGACGAATGGGACGAAGGACGATAGGACGAATAGGACGGATAGGACGGATAGGACGGATAGGACGGATAGGACGAATAGGACAGATAGGAAGATACCGGGCGGTCTCTCCCTATACGTCCTATCCGTCCTATTCGTCCTATTCGTCCTATTCGTTCCATTCGTCCCATCGTCCCATTCGTCCCATTCGTCCCACCCGTCCTATCCGTCCTATCATCCCTCGCGAATGATCCCCGTCCCGCTCACGCCCCTGCTGGGCCGCGCGCGCGAGCTCACCGAGACCGCGGCCCTTCTCGAGCACACACGCCTCCTCACGATCACCGGAGCGGGCGGGAGCGGCAAGACCCGCATGGCCCTCGAGCTCGCCCGGCGCGTCCGCGAGGGCTGGGATGACGTGGCCTGGGTCGAGCTCGCGCCGCTCACCGACCCCGAGCTCATCGCCCAGCTGATGCTCACCGCCCTCGGCATTCGCGAGCTGCCGACGCAGGACGTCACCCAGGTCGTCATCGATACGGTCCGCGACCGGAGAATGCTGTTCGTCCTGGACAACTGCGAGCACGTCGTCGATGCCGCGGCGATGGCCACCGAGGAGGTTCTGCGCGGTTGTCCGAACGCGAAGATCGTCGCCACGTCGCGACAGCCGCTGGGGATCACCGGCGAGCAGACCTGGCTCGTGCCGCCGCTGTCGGAAGAAGACGCGGTGCAGCTCTTCACCGAGCGCGCGCGGGCGGTGGCGCCGGCGTTCCAGCCGACGCCGGTCGTGGCCCAGATCTGCCGCCGGCTCGATGGCATCCCGCTGGCCATCGAGCTCGCTGCCGCACGCGTGAGAGTCCTCACGATAGACCAGATCGCGGAGCGGCTCGATCACGCGTTCGAAGTTCTCTCCGCCGGCTCGCGCACGTTGCCGCGACATCGCACGATCCACGAGACGATCGACTGGAGCTATCGCCTCCTCTCCGAGGACGAGCAGGTCCTGCTCCGGCGCCTCGGCATCTTCGGCGGGAGCTTCTCTCTCGATGCCGCGGAGGCGATCTGCGGCGAGAACGTGCTGCCCCTCCTCTCCGCGCTCGTCGACAAATCGCTGGTGCTGTTCGAGAGCGAACGCTATCGCCTCCTCGACACCGTGCGCCAGTTCGCCGAGGAGAAGCTGGCCCAGTCGGGGGAAGAGGCTACGCTGCGCGAAAAGCATGCGCGGTGGTTCGTTTCTCTCGTCGAGGCGCTCGAGCCGCGGATCTTCGCCGGTGCCGCCGATCCGCGGGCGATGGTCCGACTCGATGAGCAGATGGACAACATCCGCTCGGTGTTCGACCACGCGAACGATCCGGAGCTGGAGCTCCGCCTGATCTACGCGCTGCACTGGTACTGCTTCGCGCGCGGCTACTTTCACGAGGCGCGACGCCGCCTCACCTCGGCGCTCGCGCGTGCCGGGAGTGTCGACGAGACGATCCGCGCACATGCCATCGTCGCCGCCGGCAATGCCGCGGTCTGGCAGGGCGACTTCGCCGCGCTGCGTCCGATGATCGACGAAGCCGTGAGCGTCCTCCGCACCGGCCGCGAGGCGGCGAGCGCGTGGATGCTCCTCGGCACCGCCTTCGCCTTCGCCGAGCACGATCACGAGGGCGCGGCGCACGCCTTTGCGCGAGCGGAGGAGATGGCGCGGAAGAACGGCCGCGACACCGCGCTGTCGCTGACTCTGTACTGGTCCGGGCTCGCCGCGCAGCTCCGCGGCGATCTTCGGTCCGCGCGCGCGAAATTCGAGGAGGCGCTCGCGGTCGGTGAAGAGACCGGCAGTCCTCCCGCGATCGCCCATCCGCTCACCGTCCTCGGCCATCTCGCGCTCCGCGAGCGCAAGCTCGAAGAGGCCCTGTCCTGCTTCCGCCGCGCGCTCGAGCTCCACGGCGCGATCGACGACCGCTGGGGACTCACGCAGGTCGTCGAAGGGATCGGCCTGGCCCTGCTCGACACCCGCGACGCGGAGACCGGCACGCGCCTCCTCGCCGCTGCCGCGGCGGCGTGGCTGCACATGGGCGCGCGTCCCGGCCGTCACGAGGAATCCGAGCGCGAAAAGGACGAGCGCATCCGCGAGGCCCTCGGCAGCGACCGGCTGCGCGTGGTCCTCGCATCGGGCGCGGCGATGTCCTACGACCAGATGATCGCGCTCGCCCGCGAACGGATCGAGCAGATCGCGGCCACACCTCTGATCCACGTGCGCGCGCTCGGTCCCATCGAGGTCCGCCGCGGCGTCACCGCCGTCGACGTCGGCTCGCAGCGCGACCTGCTGCTCTTCCTCCTCTGCCATCCCCACGGCGCGACCAAGGAACAGATCGGCGCCGCGATCTGGCCGGACGCCGATCCCGCGAAACTGCGCAACAACTTCCACGTCAGCATCCATCGGCTGCGGAAGGCCCTCGGAGGGAACGAATGGGTGATCGTCGAAGGCGACACCTACGCCGTGAAGCCCGGCATCGACTTCGACGCCGCGACGTTCGAGCGCGACGCGAGCGCCGCTCTACGCGCCCGTGACGCCCCCCGCCTCGCCCGCGCCGTCGATCTCTACCGCGGCGACTTCTTCGCCAACGCGACCAGCGGCGAGTGGCACCTCGAGCTGCGCGAGCGCCTCCGCGAGCTCTACGCCAGATCGTTGAGCGCCCTGGCGCGGATCACGAACGACGAAGAAGTCTGGCAGAAGCTCGTCGAGCTCGACACCCTCGACGAGGAAGCAGCGCGCAACCTCATGAAGGCGCTCATCGAACGAGGCGACGCCGCGGGCGCCACCCGCGTGTATCGACGCCTCGTCGACACCCTCCGTCGCGAGCTGGACGTCGAGCCCGAGCCGGAAACGGTCGCGCTCGCGACCAAGGCCCGGGGGGCCGGCTCGGAAGGCCGGAAGGTTCTCGATAGATAGATCTCGAAGAGTGTCAAAGTCTCAAAGTCTCAAAGTCTCAAAGAGGTTCTCGGCAGCCTTCTCGCGAGTCGTCTCGAGCGAGGCATTTCGAAAAGGGAGCCGCAAGACCTCTTTGAGACTTTGCGACTTTGAGACTCTGAGACTTTGGGCCCGGCCTCCTGAATGCCCGCCCGTCCGGCTCCGACCCACCGGTAAGCACCCCGTAAGCGCCCTTCGCGAAGATACGCCGCGTCAGACAAAGGAAAGATCATGGCCGGAATCGGAATCATCGCAGTCGCGCTCATGCTGTTCGTGGTCATCACTAAAGACGAGTAATCGAGCTTCGCCGCCGAGCTTCGCCGGCGCCTGGCACAACTTCTGCTTCTCACGCGGCAAGCTGGTAGTGGTACTACCGGCCACTAACGCAGAAAGAGGAGAAGTAGATGTCGATCGCCAGCTTCCGCCGACTGACCCAGGTCTTCCTGTTCCTCGTCGCAAGTTCTTCATTTGCAGCCACTTCGTACATCGTCGAGCTCAATGGCGAGCCCGCGGCCATGGCCGCCGCCCTCGCCCGTGCCGCCGGGACGGCCCTCACTGCCGAACAGATCGAAGCCCATCGGGCGTCGCTCGCGGCGAAGCAGGATCAGCTGCTCGATGCTCTTCGGACGAAGGGCATCGCCTTCACCGTCGGCGGGATCTCGATCCCCGACGCAGCGAACCAGCTGACTCGCGTCGACTACCGGTACACGCTCGTCTTCAACGGGATCAACCTCCTGCTCGCCCCGAGCGCAGTTCCGCTCGTCGAGTCGATGCCGCAGGTGAAGAAAGTCCACGAGGACGAGGTGCTGCCGCTCGCGCTGCACACCAGCGTCCCCTACGTCCGCGCCCCGCAGGTCTACGGTGCGGTCGCGGAGCTGACGCGCTACGACAACGCGCGCGAAGGCTACGAGGGCCAGGGCATGTACCTGGCGATCATCGACAGCGGCGTCTCCTGGCATCACGAGATGTTCGGCGGCGATCCGACGCCGCCGCGACTCGGCATCGAGCCCGACACCGCGGCCCTCGGACGCAACGGAAAGGTCGTCTACTACCTCCCCCTCGCCGACTCTGCCGCCGAAGACGGCGTCGGCCACGGAACGCATGTGGCCGCGACCGCCGCGGGCTATCGCGGCTTCGCTCCCGGCGCCGACGGCCTGCCGCTCACGGCCGACGACATCCCGATGCACGGCATCGCGCCGCAGGCAAAGATCCTCTCCTACAAAGTCTGCGGCGACGTCGGCTCGATCACCACCACCGTCGGCTGCGTTTCCACGGCCATCACCATGGCCATCGAAGACGCGGTGTCGCCGCGCACGTTGACCGGCTTCCCGAAGCCGGTCGCGCACGTGATCAACATGTCCCTCGGCGGCACGGGCACGCCCGACAGCGTCACCTCCGTCGCCGCCGACAACGCCGTCCGCCTCGGCACGACCGTCGTCGCCGCCGGCGGCAACAGCGGTCCGGGCGACGCCACGGTCGGCTCGCCTTGCGCAGGACGGCTCGTCACCTGCGTTGCGAACAGCGTCGACGCCGGCGGTTCCTGGTCGTTCGACGTCCTCGCCGCGACCGCCGTGAATCCGCTCCTGCCCGGCGCCGTCACCCCTGCCTCGTCTCTCCCGGCCGCGAACGGCCAGCGCGGCGCCGTCCAGCTTCTCGCGATGTCCGGCTCGAGGACACCCCCGTCGCAATCGCTCGCGCAGTACTTTGTCTTTGTCGAAGGCGGCGAACATCCGGCGAGCTACCCGGCGAACGTCGCCGGCCGCATCGCCATCGCGACCGGCGGACTCCCGTCGACATTCGCACAGGTCGCGAACAGCGCCGCCGCGGCCGGGGCCATCGCCGTCATCCTGCAGTCCGAGACCGCGAATCCGACCGCGGTGAAGGCGACGATCCCCGCCGCGAACCTGCCGCCCGCCGACTTCGCGTACCTGAAGTCGCTGCTCTCGTCGCAGACCCACGGCGCCCTCTCGCGCTTCCCCATCCGCATCAATCCGATCTACGACAGGCCGACCATCAGCCTCTCCAGCTCGCGCGGACCGGTTGCCGGCTACGGGCAGGTGAAGCCCGACCTCAGCGCACCCGGCACGCTCATTACCGCGGCCGTACCGCTGACGTCCATGCTCGGCGCGCTCGATCAGAGCAACTACGCGACGATCAGCGGCACGTCCATGGCCTCGCCGCACGTCGCCGGCGCGGCGATCCTCGTGCAGCAGGCCCACCCCACCTGGACGCCGGACATGATCCGTACCGCGCTGATGAACACCTCCACGAATCTCCGCGACAGCAACGGCTCCGCGAATGCGGACGCCGGCGCGGAGCGCGTGCTCGATCAGGGCGCCGGTCTCCTCGACGTCCACGCCGCCGTGAATGCGAAGGCTCTGCTGGGAGTGACCTCCAACGATCCGAATCTCCCTTCGCTTCTCGGGAGCCACTCGTTCGGCGAGGTGGCCGCGATTAACACGCGCGCGATCACCACGCGGTCCGTCGACGTCACCATCTTCGACGTCTCCGGCAACGGCGGGACCTACGCGCTCTCCGTCGCCGACAATCGCGGGCTCGCGCTGCCCGGCGTCTCCGTCACGCTGTCGCAGCAGAGCGCCACCCTCGCGCCGAACGCCTCCGCGACCTTCACCGTCACGGTGAACGTCGACGGCAACCAAGTCGCGACAGGCCAGCTCTTCGAGCTGCAGTGGTACGTGCGCGCGAAGCGCAACGACACCAGCGAGGCGCTGCAGATGCCCTTCTATCTCCGGGCCACGGCCACGCGGCCGGCCGCGGCGATCATGAATCCCGTCGCCGACGATGCGACGCCCGATGCCGAAGGCGGCATCGATCGCGACGGCAGGTTCGTGCTCTCGTGGAGCTACCCCGCGAACGAGCCCGCAAGCCCGTGCGGCTATCGCATCGAAGAGGCGCGCACGGGATCCGCGGGCACGATCTATTACGACGACGCCGAACAGCCACTCGTCGGCACGAGCTGGACCTCGCGTCCGCATCCCGGCACACTCACCCTCGGCTACGGCGCCGTCTATGTCGACGAGACCACGGTGTCGCTCGAGACTCCCGACATCCCCTTCCCGAATGGTCTCGTCACGCTGACGTTCGACTCGTTCGAGGACACCGAACCCGACTTCGACTACGCGTACGTCGACGTCACCACCGACGGCGGCGCGACCTGGACGACACTCGCGCAGTGGACCGGGGCGTTCACGGGCGTCCGCACCATCGATCTCTCCCCGCGCGCGGGTCACACCGCGCGCATTCGCTTTCGCCTCGTCGCCGACCAGCTCATTTCCACTCCCGCCCATCAGGGCTGGTCGATCGACAACATCCGCGTGCAGGCCGGTGCCTCGTTCCACACGCTGAGCACCGTCCCCTCTTCGACCACCTCCCTCGCCCTCGGCGGCAAGAGCGACGGGACATACGCCTATCGCGCGGTCGCGCTCTTCGGCAACTGCGCGTCGAATCCGTTCGCCACGACTCCGTCGAACATCGCCGGAGTCTCCGTCGCCATCGCGACCCGACCGCCGATGGCCGCATTCTCCAGCGACGCGAATCCGTCGGAAGCGGGACAGAGCGTGACCTTCGACGCCAGTGAGTCGAGCGATCAGGACAGCGTCGGCGGCACCCCGGGCATCACTCAGTACCACTGGTCGTTCGGCGACGGCGCGACGTCCAGCACGTCCGCTCCCACCGTCTCCCACGCCTACGCCACGGCGGGCACCTACCGCGTCGGGCTGACGGTCATCGATGACGACGGCGAATCCGCGAGCACCGAGTCGCTGCAGACCGTGACCGAGGCTTCGGCGTCCGTCTCGGCCGGCGGCAATGTCCCGGTCGCGAACGGCAAGGCCAACTTCAGCGCCGACAACGAGCGCGTCGTCTGGCACGACCACGCCCGCAAACTGAGGGTTCACAGCATGCGCGTCACCAGCGTCACGCGCAACGGCAACCGCGCAACCATCACCGGCGAGTGCACCGTGAACAAGCGCGACGCGGCGACGTTCGTCCTCGAGCTCGTCGACGATGGCAGTGCCGACACCGCGACCATGACCATCGGCGACTACGTCGCCGGCGGAACGATCACGGGCGGCAACGTGGTCATTCGCTGAGCTGACTTCCCCCGCGGAGCGCCACGCGAAGCGCCGGCTTCCACCCGGCCGCTCCGCCGGCATCCTGCCCGCCAGTGGGGTCAGGCCTTCCTTTCATCCGGTGTGGCGCCAGTGGGGTCAGGCCTTCCTTTCATCCGGGGCGCGGTGGTGGTGGCGGGTGGTGATGGCGCAGGGGCGGGTGTGGTGGCGGGTGGTGGGGCGGGTGGTGGGGTCATGGGGCGGGTGGTGGGGTCAGGCCTTCCTTTCTTCCGAAGGGTCGCGGGTGCAAACCCTCGCTTCCTGATTGTCATCAACGGGGGCGTGACGTGGCGCGACGTGGCGACCTGGGGTCAGTGGCGACCTGGGGTCAGGCCTTCCTTACCCGGCTTCGTCACCAACCTACTCCGCGTAGACATTGCCCCGGCTGATCTTCCATTCCGAGGAGATCCCGCCGTCGATCCCTCTCCCTGTTGGAGAACCCTCGGCGGCTTGCAAGGACCGAGGGAATCTTCTTGATGCTATGGCACGTCCTCTTCGCATCGAGTTTGCTGACGCTCTCCATCACGTCACCTCCCGCGGCAATGAACGAAGGCCCATCTTCCACGACGATGTCGATCGCACGACGTTTCTCGCCT
>CAZLGP010000162.1:0-26647 GCA_964558905.1 uncultured Thermoanaerobaculia bacterium
AAACCCCACAACCCCCCTGTCAAAACCCCACCGCCGCGTCTCCGGGGCGGGCCCCCCACCCCCCCCCCCCCCCCACCCCCACCCCCCCCCCCCCCAACCGCCAACCGATTAGCGAAGCGTCAGTGTCCCATCCGCCTCGGGGATCGACCCGCCTTCGAGCTGCTCCTTGTGGTACTTCTCGAGCTGCTTGGTGCGCTTGTCGTAATTCTTCATGACCTTCTTCACGTACTGGCGCGTCTCCCGGAATGGCGGGATGCCGCGGTAGCGCATGACGTTCCCCTCGCCACCGTTGTACGCGGCGATGGTCTTCTTGAGGTCGCCCTTGAATCGCTTGTCGAGGTACTTGATGTACTTCACACCCGCATCGACATTCTGCTCGGGATCATAGAGGTCGCGTGCACCCATCCAACGGCCCGTGCGGGGCATGAGCTGCATCAGGCCGCGGGCGCCGACGTGCGACCGCGCGCGGGGCCGGAAGTGCGACTCCTGCTCGATCACCGCGGCCACGAGAGCCGGATCGACGTCGTACTTTTTCGATTTCTCGTAAATCAGTGCGCCGTACGGGATCTCCTCGCTGAAGAACTCCGCGCGGATCGCGTCGCTGATGCGGCTCATCTCTTCGAAGAAGACGTCGCGCTTTTCCCCAGACGCCCCATCGGAGACCCACCTTTCGGTGGCGATCCACTTCTGATCGAACAGCGCGAGCTCGCGGGAGACGTAGCGGTCCGGAAGGACCTGTGCGAGCTTGAAGACGGTGTTGCCGGTGAAGTTGCCCTTCAGGTCCGCGACGACCCTCCCCTCGTTTCCCTTCAGGCGCAGCACTCGGACGGTGTCGAGATCCTTCTGCACGAGGAACTGCGTGCTGCCCATCGTCTCGGCGAGACCACCGAGCGAAAGGGCCGTACCGAGGAGGAGAGCGGCGGCGCCGCGGCCGCCAAGGAGACGGGTGCTCAACCGGACGAGGCGATGGCGCTCTGCAGACTTTCGCAGTCGCGCGAATCGGACGGAGAGGGTCTCCGTGATGGGGGCTTTCCTGGGCATTCACGCTCCTGTTATTTGGTGTGTACTACCGGAACGCGTCTGAAAACGCCCAGGTCTCGGCGGAATATTGCGCCGGCAGGCGAACACGGCAGCTAAGTGCTGCTCACTCAGCGATTTGCTCGCCGAAAACTTCTGCAGAAAATCGCTCGATCCGACAGTCGGGACGCCTCCACGAGTCGGGCGGGACGCCTGCCTTCGCGCAGGTCTGAGCGAGGAACGTCTCGCGATCCCATCCGTACTCTGTCGCAACCTGCGGCAGGAGGAGTCCCGCGCGGCCGTCGTGCGTGATGATCAGTCCATCGCGGCCGACCTCGATCGTCTCGAGATCGGTGACGACCTCGAGGGGGCTCATCACCGAAATCTCGATGTGGATCCGCGCAAGTTCCTCCCGCTCGAGAGGGTTGAAACGCGGGTCCTGAAAAGCGGCATGAACGGCGTTGGACGCGACCGCGTGGCAAAGGGGCGCGACCGGATGGATCGAGCCGATGCAGCCTCGCAGGTCGCCTTCGTGCGTGTGCAGCGAAACGAACGCGCCGCGGGGGCGGGTCAGCATGGGGTCGAGAGAGGACTCGTCCACGTTCAGACGCACGCCGTCGAGCACGGACTCAATCGAGGTCCGGGCGATCGACAGGAGCTGGGTCCGATGAGCGAGCTCGAGCACGGTCTCTGTAGATCAGCATGAGGTTGCGAACGTAGACGATCAGGCCCGCACTCTGCCCGATGAGAAACACGGGGTCCCGGCGGTGAATTGCGTAGAGCGTCGTGACGATGCCGCCGGAGAGCGAGAGATACCAGAACACGATCGGGATGTGACTGGCCTTCTTCCGCTCCGAGACGATCCACTGGACGATGAAGCGAGAGCCGAAGAGGAGCTGTCCTGCCAGGCCGAAGGCGACCCAGAAATCCCACGAGCGCGGATCGAGCGTCACGGCTGCCGGTCCTCGCTCACGTCGTAGTTGAGCATCCGCTTCCCCATCCAACGCACCGCGAAGCAGTCCGCGAGGCCGCGGAAGGCGCGGTTCATCGCGCCGTACTTCGACTGCCCGAACTGCCGCGCACGATGATTCACCGGCATCTCCACCACCTTATATCCCGCGTAGCGGACGAGAGTCGGGAGGAAGCGATGCATGCCCGTGAAAAGACGCACGCGATCGATGGCCTCGCGTCTGGCGAGCTTCAGCGAGCAGCCGGTGTCGGTGATGCGATCCCCGGTGATCCAGTTGCGCACGGCGTTCCCGATCCTCGACTGCACTTTGCGGCTCCACGTGTCGGCACGGTTCACGCGAACACCGATGACCATGTCCGACCGCGTTTCCTCGAGTTTGCGCATCATGGCCGGAATGTCGGCCGGATCGTTCTGCAGATCGGCGTCGAGCGAGACGACGAACCTGCCGCGCGCCGCACGCCACGCCGCATCGAGCGCCGCGGTTTGGCCCGTGTTCTTCTCGAGCGTCAGCACGCGCAGCATGGGATAGTCCGCGCGGCTCTCGCGCAGCACGGCGAGGCTGCGGTCGGTCGACCCGTCGTCCACGGCCACGATCTCGTACGTCCACCTCCCGTCGCTCTCCGAAGTGCTGAGCGCGGCCTTGATCTCGCGGAGCAGGTGCGGGATGTTTTCTTCCTCGTTGTAGACGGGGAAAACGACGGAGAGGTCAGTCATCTTTGGCTTCCAGAGTTTATCCCGCGCGTAGACGCCGGATCTCCGGTTATGCCGCGACCGACCTGATCTACCGGCGCTCGCGCGTGCCATCGCCAGTGGAATCGCGCCGCGGTGGAACCGGAGATCCAGCGTCTACGCGCGGGATAAGCTGACGGAAAACGTCCGCTCAAAATTCGAAGTCGTCACCTCCGCGGCCCGCTCCACCGACACCTCCCACAACTTCGCCAGCACTTCGGCGATTTTCACCACGTATGCCGGCTCGTTGTCGCGCCCGCGGTACGGCACGGGCGCGAGGTACGGCGTGTCGGTCTCGATCATCACCGAATCGTGCGGCAGCGCGCGGGCGACGGCGCGCAGGGCCTCGGCATTGCGGAACGTCACGATTCCTGAAAACGAGATCACGAATCCGACGTCGACGAGCTTCTTCGCCACGTCGAGCGACTCGGTGTACGAGTGGAGGATCCCCCGCGCACCACTGCGGGTCAGCACCTCGACCATGTCCTCGGTCGACTCGCGGTTGTGTACGATGATCGGCTTGTCGAGCCGTTTCGCCAGCTCGATGTGCCGCTCGAACACCTCACGCTGCGTGTTCCGCTCCGAGTGCATGTAGTGGTAGTCGAGCCCGACCTCGCCGATGGCCACAACACGTTCCTCACCCGCGAGCCTCTCGATCTCCGCGAATGCCGCGTCGTCGCAGTGCTTCGCGTCATGAGGATGGAAGCCGACCGCGCACCAGACGTCGGCATTCTCGCGCGCGATCTGCACCGCCTGCGGCGCGTCCTTCAGGTTCGTCCCCGGAACGACGAATCCCCGGACGCCCGCTTCCCGCGCCGCGCGCAGGTTCGCCTCGGCGTTGGACATCGTCAGATGGCAGTGAGAGTCGGTGAAGATCATCCGCCCTGGATTACAACACGTGTCCTCCCGAGCGTCGAGCGGACTCGCAGCGCCCGTTTTGGAGTCCGTCTCGTCTCGGAGTCTCAAAGTCTCAGAGTCTCAAAGTCTCAAAGAGAGGACGGCCTCGAGCTCTCCGCTTCGCGCGACTTTACGACTCTGCGACTCTGCGACTTTCGAGGCTTCGAGGCTTTGAGGCTTTGAGGCTTTGAGACTTTGAGACAGACTTCGAGACGTCCGAGACGAGACCGGCTCGCGACGCGAAGGCAGCTACGCGACCCTCCCCTCGAGCAGGGAAATCACCATCTCCTCGTACGTCGTCACCGCCGCCAGCAGGTCGCGCTTGGCGATCTTCTCGTTCTTCCCGTGGGCGTCGAGGATGGAGCCGGGTCCGAAGAGCAGCGGTTTGCCGAGGTTCGTCAGCCAGGGCACGTCGGTGTTGAAGGAGACCACGAGCGACTCCTTCCCTTCCGGCACGACCATGAATTGCGGCGGGTTGCCGCGTGCGGACGTCACGCGGCCGTGATGGCGCGTCACGAGCTCCGCAAGCCTCGCCTGCACGTCCTCGGGGGTCGTCACGAGGCGGAAGATCATCTCGCACTCCGCCTCCGCCGGCACGATGTTCGGCTTCTGTCCGCCGCGCACCACGCCGACGTTCACGGTCGCGTCGCCGAGGATCTCGTGACGTCCCCAGTCCGCGGCGTTGATCTCCGCGATCGCCGCGACCATGCGACTGATCGCCGACTCGCCGAGGTGCGGATACGCGGAGTGGGCGGCGACGCCGTCGAAGCGCACCGTGCAGGTGAGCGCGCCCTTCGACGCGCGCGCGAAGAGGGACTCCGTCGGCTCGCCGACGACGACATACTCCGAGCCGAGATTGGCGAAGGCGGTGTTGGCGGTCTTCGCGCCGATCGAGTCCGTCTCCTCGCCGACCACGAAGAGGAACGCGAAGTCCTCGATGCCGCGGGCGCGCAGGCGCTCGCCGGCGGCGATCATCGCCGCGATGATCCCTTTCGTGTCGCATGCGCCGCGTCCGTAAATGAGCTCGTCGTCCTGCGACGACGCGAACCACGGCGGGACCGTGTCGATGTGCGAGTTGAGGACGACCCGCGGCACGCCACCGGCGCGGGCGAGGAGGTTGAAGCGGGTCTCGCTGACATGATGACGCGTCGTCGCGAAGCCGAGCCGGGTGAGCTCGTTCTCGAGGAGCTCGGCGACGGCAAGCTCGCTGTCACTCGGCGACGGCACGTCGATGAGCCGGCAGGCGAAGGCGATCGGATCGATCATCAGGGGGCGGGATTGTATCGACAAACACGAAAAGGGCGCCGGGGCTCGAACCCGCGACCTCCGGCGTGAGAGGCCGGAGGTCTAAGCAACAGTCACTGAGGGCGGAGGAACAGCCTCCTCACGCTCTGAAATCATACGTATAAAACGGGTGTTATGATACGTACATGCCAAAGCTGACTTTGAGCGTCGATGAGAAGGTGGTTCGCGGGGCCAAACGGTACGCCGCGGCACGGAGCACGTCGGTATCCCAACTCGTCGAACGGTACCTGGCCTTGCTCTCGAAGCCGGCGGATGCCGAAAAACAGCCGCCCGTGCTGAAGCTTCTTCGCGGCGCTGCCCGCGGCGAGTCCGCCGAAGCGCACCGCCAGCATCTTTCCCGGAAGTACAAGTGAAATCGCTGCTTCTCGATCTGAACGTGATCCTGGACGTGATCCTGGACCGGCGCCCTGGTGCTGAAACCGCCGCCGCGCTCTGGGCTGCGATCGAAGACGGTCAGGGACGCGGGTTGATTCCGGCTCATGGGATCACGACGATTTTCTATTTGATCGCCAAGGCCCGTGGAGGAGCGTTTGCTCGGAAGGGCGTCGAACGCCTGATCAGCGTGTTCGGTGTCGCGCCCGTGAATGAGGATGTGGTGCGGCGCGCGCTGGCCTTCGCATGGCCGGATTTCGAAGACGCCGTCTGCGCTGCTGCTGCGGAAGCGAGCGGCTGCGAAGCGATCGTGACCCGCGATCCAGCCGGTTATCCGGACGCACCGCTCCCGGTGGTCGATCCGGCGGCAGCTTTGATCTGGCTGAAGGGCTAATTGCGATCCCGAATCACTCTGCCAGCGTGCGCGGGCCTTCGTCAGGCACGATCCGGAATCTTCACCACGGAGGCAGAGAGACACGGAGGGTTTCATGTCGCTTGGGGGGGAGCACTCCTCGTCGGAACCGAATCCCGCGTCTACGCGCCGGGCGAGCAAACACACGCAGAAAACGAGCTCGTGGCAGTGGTCGCAGATCTCGATCCCGTAGCGGGCATTCCGGTTCGGTGTAATGATTCATTATCGGCGCGGCCGCCGTCCGATACCGCGGACGAAAACGTCCCCTCCTGAGGGCAAATCACAGAAGCGAAATAGCTTACGGCCACGCATCCGTTTCGGGATGCATGCGCAGGATCTTCATTCTCGCGGCCCTGCTGATGGCCGGCGCGGCGCGGGCGGGCGTCACGTTCGTATCGCCGCTCGACGGCGCGCAGGCGATCGGCCCGCGGGCGATCGAGATCACGACCGACGTCGACGCGGTCGACCGCGTCGACTTCTCCGTGGATGGGGTGCTCGCCGGCGTCGCGCGTGAGGCCCCGTTCCGGATCGTGTACGACTTCGGTACGTCGCTCGCCGCGCGAACGGTCACCGCGAAAGTGTGGTCGAACGGCTTCAGCAGCAGCGAGACCGCGTCCGTCGCCACGGCTTCGTTCACCGCAAACGACACCCTCGACGTCGACCTCGTCGAGGTCGCCCTGCGCGTGCGCACATCCCGCACGCTCAAACCCTCCGATCTGCGGGTGCGCGAGAACGGCGTCACGCAAACCGTTCGCGACGTGAAGCCGGAACGCCCGCCGGCGCATTTCGCGTTCATCGTCGACCGCTCGCTGAGCATGGGCGGCGGCAAGCTCGACGCCGCGCTGCGAGCAGTTCGCGGCGCCCAGAAGCAACTCCGCCCCGGCGACACGTCCTCGCTCGTGCTCTTCAACCATCACGTGGCGAAACCGCGCGCCGTCGACGAACCGATCGACGTCACGCCCTCGGGCGGGACCTCTCTGCGCGATGCGCTCGCGTCGATTGCATCGAAGCAGCGGACGTATGCGATCGTCATCACCGACGGCGGCGATCGCAACAGCGTCCTTCCCGATGAACAGGCGCTGCGGATGATCAGCGGCACGAAGACGATCGTCAGCGCGATCGTCATGGGCAAATCGCACACACGCTTCCTCGACCGCGTCGCGGCCAACACCGGCGGCAGCGTCGCGGCGGCGACGAAGGAAACGGTCGGGCGCGAGTTGGGCACCGTCCTCGCCGACATCAACAGCCGCTATCTGCTCGTCTACCAGAGCCACGGGACGAAACGCGGCTGGAGGACGATCGACGTGCGGTCTCGCTACGAGATCGTCGGCGCGCGGAAGGGGTACTTCGCAGAATGAGCCGCTTTCGGACCGCCGGCGTCTCGCCGGCTGACAAGCGGGCGTCCCGCCCGCGCGCGTGCCGGCGGGACGCCGGCACGTCAGCCGCCGCGACGGCGGCGGTCCGACGGTTTGCGCTGCTCATGTTGCTGGCGCTTCCTCTCGCCGCGCAGCAACGCCTCGCGTCCGATTTCGAGATCGCGCAGATGGAAAAGCAGCTCTCGCAGTCGCGCAACTTCGAAGCCCAGCTCTCCGGACGCCTGAACCTCGGCGACGTGCGCGCGGCGCGCAGCGAGCTCACGCTCGCGCGGGCCGAATACGCGCGCGCTTTCGATCTCGCGGAACGTGAGCGGCTCGATGCGCGGCGCGACTCGAGCCTCACCGGCTACGCGAACGCGACGTCGTACGCCGCGCTCGCGCAGGCGAAGCTCGGCCGGGACGCGCTCGCATTCGAATTGCTCGAAGAAGCGGCCCGCTACGTCAGCGGCGACGCCGAGACCTGGAATCTCTACGCCTCGGCCATGCGCACTCTCGGACATCCGCGCAAGGCTGTCAGCGCCGCGCGCAACGCCGTTGCGGTCGCGGAGAAGCCCCTCGATCTCGCCGTCTACCAGCACGCGCTCGCGACGGCGCTCATCGAGTCCGGCGAAACGGGGGAAGCAGAGCGCCTGCTCGTGACCGTCACCGAGACCCTGCGCTCATCGAGGTTCGCGAAGCTGCGAGAGGAGGCCGCGCGGCGCGAGGCGTTCGAGGTCTACAGCTCCGCCCGCGGCGACGTGGCCGCCTACGTGTCACTCCTCAACCGCGCACAACTCCGCCTCGGCGCTCTGTACGAAGCGCGGGGCGCCGTCGAGGCCGCGCGCGTGCAGTACCGCCGCGTCCTCGGAGGGCGGAGCGACGACGTGACCGCGCTGGCCGCGCTGGCGCGTCTCGCGCCGAGCGATGCGGAGCGCGAGCGTTTGTACGCCGAGGCATTCGAGGCGAATCCGTTCTCCTCCCCGCTCATCCGCGAGTATCGCCGCAATCCGAGCCGGCCCGGCACGGACATGCAACGCGCCCTGCTCCACCTGGAGCGCGGCGAGCTCCGGGCCGCGCGCGCGATCCTCGACGATCTCCTCGCGACGTTCCCCGCCAACGAAACGCTGCGCGCTTTGCGCCGCGAGGCGGAAGCGAGCAACGCGATCGCGCTGCCATCGCCGACGCCCACCGCGCAAGAGCTTCGAGCGCTCATGAACGCCTTCGAGCGGCTCACGCCCGAACAACGCGCCGCGCTCGATCAGGCGACGTTCCGGAGCGTCGTGACGTTCGATGGACAGCCGGGGAACACGTTCGCATCCGGACGAGTCGCGGGCGTCCCGTTCCTCTTCGCCAAGCCGACGATCTTCAACGGCACATTCGACGCGACGGCGCGCCTCACCTACCGCATCCTCGGCCCGAGCGCGAACGACGCGCTCCTGCTCGAGCCCGTCGGACTGGAAGCTCTGCGATGAGGCGGCTTCTCTTCATCGTGTTCCTGTCCCTGCCGGCGACCGCGCAGGTTCTCATCGACACGCCTCGCGGGGTGGTCGTCGCGCACGACAACCGCATCGAGCTCGTGAGCGGCTGGAACGTCGCCGGCGTCGAGAATGCGACCTTCATCGGAGCCGACGATGATCGCGCCGTCGTGCTCGACGCATTGAGCAACGAGGCCGCGATCGTCGATCTCGCGAGCGGTACGACGCGGCGCATCCGCACGGCGGAGACGCCCATCGCCGCGATCTTTGTGAAGCGCGAGCTGTACATCCTCGCGCGAGACGCGCGCGTGCTTCATCACGTTGGCGGAAGGGACATCCCACTCGATACGGATCCCTCACACGTCGCTCAATCCGACGGCCGCATCTTCGTGTACTCACGCGCGGCCGGCGTCCTGCGCGAAATCGGCGGTGCACGCTACGAGGTGCCGCCGTTCGCCTCGGATTTCGAGATCTCCGGAGAGAACTTCTATCTCGTCTACCCCCGAGAAGGAAAAATCCGCATGGGTCCCATTCGTCCCATGGGTCCCATGGGTCCCATTCGTCCCACTCTTCCCGTCACCGAGCTGTCCGTCGGCGCCGTTCCTGTCGACCTCGCCTTCGCCGGCGGAGGGACCGCGCTGACCGCACGCATCCTGGCCGTCGCGGACCCCTCCGCGAAAAGGGTCTGGCTCGCGGAATCGACTCAGTCGATGGCCACGGCCGTTGCGCGGGGGTTTCTCCGCGGTCTTCTCGGGCTCGGCCTCTTCGGGGCGCGCTCCTCGCAGTTCCCCACGGGGGTCGACCGCGTGGAAACGCGCGGGAAGAACTGGATCGCGTACGACTCCAGCAGCCGTACTCTTTACCACTTCACGCGCCGGCAGAGCACGGTTCTGGCCCGGGGCGTGGCGCCGCACGCCTTCGCGCTGACCGGGAACGGCGTGGCGTGGTGGAACGGTACGTCGGTTGCAGAAAAGCGCCTGCAATGACAGATCGCAAACCCTGTATCCGATGCGAGCGCGCGATCGACGCGTGGGCCGGCATCTGCCCGTTCTGCAACTGGAACCAGGCCGAGCTTCCGCCTTCGCCCGACGCCGTCGCTCCGCGCGCACTGGCCACGCAGTACAAGCCGCCCGAGGAGATGAACGTACGGAGGATGATCGCCATCGCCACCGGAGCGGTGCTCAGCCTGGTCCTGGCATTCCTGATCGGAATGGTGATCAACCGCGACGGCGCTCCGAAGCGAGCCCCCGACCCGCTCGAGGAACAGGCCGCCGAGCACAACACCGAAAATCTCAAACCGAAGCGCGCCGACACGCCGCTCGTTCCGGCGGGACAGGGAGGCATCGAGAACGAACCGATCACCAGCGCCCCCGCTTTGGCGGCCCCCGGACAGGTTCCCGACGAATACCACCGCAGCGACGCCACGGCCGTCTCCGCCGAGGAATATGCGCGGATGGCCAAACGTGCGCAGGCCGAGAAGAAAAAGAACATGACCACGCTCGTCGATCCGCGGTCGCTCACCGGACCCGCCTACGCGCAGGCGACCCCGCCCAACACGCGGGGAGTGTCACGAGCATCCGGTCAGGACGGAGTGTCACGAGCATCCGGCCAGGAAGCCCGGACGCCAGCGGTACGTAGGGCGGCGCGCCCCATACGTACGCGTCCCGTGGCGCAGCACCAGCCGCTTCCGCGATTGAGTGGCAACGGGACGGCGCGGCTCACGCTGGTCATCGGAACGGACGGACGGGTAAAGGACGTGAACGTCGAGCAGATGCTCCGAGGGGGGAACAACGCCGCACTCATCAGCGCAGTCCGAACGTGGCGATTCAAACCAGCCACGGAGAACGGAGAGCCGGTCGCGGCGCCATACAGTGTTGCAATATCATTCGACCGTGAGTAGCGGAGTCTGTGCAGCCTGTGGCCGCTCGATCGACGCGGCCGCGAAACTCTGTCCGTACTGCGGGGCCGATCCCGTCACCGCGGAGCGCGTCGACACGCAGGCCATCCTGCAGGAGGTGTTTCACGCGAAAGAGCTCTCGACCTCGGAGAGCGTGATGGAGTTCGCGCGGCAGCGCCAGGGCATCGTGGTCGCCGTCAGCATTGCCGTCGCGTTCCTCGTCCTCGCCGGTTTGCACCAGTTCGTGACCATGCGCAATGCGAGCGTCGAGACCGACGCTTCCGCCGTGCCGCTGACCGAGATCACCGACATCGCGAATCAGAAGAGCGAAGTCACGCCCGTGCCGATGCCGGAGCTCGACTTCCCGTACGAGGGCAAGCCGCAGGCGATGCGTACGTTCATCGTCGAGAGCGGCGCCGTCGCTCCCGCGCCAGCCACGCCCGCCGCACCGCCCGCGCAGCAGCAACCGCGGACCCCGCAGCAACCGCCCGCACGATGAGTATCTGGTTCTGGGCCATCCTGATCGCCATCGCGCTGATCGGCTGGCTCCTCGCCTACATGATCGCGCAGAAGCCGGTGACGAACGTCCAGCAGCTCATCGCCCAGAAACGATTTCACGATGCGGTGCTCGAAGCTGATCGCGCAAACGATCCCCTGCACCGGGCCGAGGCGCTCAAGCTCCTCGGACGGTTCGAGGAGGCGATCGCTGCCTATCAGCAGTCCGACGATCCCTCCGCGCCCGAGGGCATCGCGCTCTGCCTCGCCCACCTCGGCCGCGAGCTCGATCGCGCACGATCGTTGATGGAGACGCAGATCGCGCAGCATCCCCAGATCCAGGAGTTCCAGTCGCTCGCGCTCGCGTACGTCCTCCTGCGCAGCGGCGATCGCGAAGGCGCTCTGCGGCTCTACCACGACAACGTCGAGCTCCTCGAGACCCGCTTCCACGACGACTACACCGATCCCGATCCACTCCTTGCCGAGACGCTCTTCCTCTTCAGTGAGCTCGCCGCGGCGAACGGCGAGGAGGCGCGGGCGGACTCGCTGCGGCGGCAGGCCGAGCAGTGGGGCTGGCGGAGTTAAGTAGGGGTAGTCAAGGACGGATAGGACGGATAAGACGTATAGGACGAATAGGACGAATAGGACGGATAGGACGAATAGGGAGTACGTTCCACCTATCCGTCCTATCCGTCCTATACGTCCTATCCGTCCTTAACGGACCTGCTCAACTCGTGAAACCGGCCGCGGATCCCTTGCATGGCGATCGGCGCCGCGCAAGGGTGTACGCGGTTCGTCAGCAGCACGAAAATTTGCTCTTCGTCCAGCCACACGGAGGTCCCCGTGAAGCCCGTGTGCCCGAAGGACCGCGGCGAGAGGCCGGGGCCTCCGATCTGCCACGCGAGCCCGCGATCTTCCGCGTGTGCGCGCGTCGCCTCTTCGACCACTTCCCGCGGCACGAGCTCTCCTCGCGCGAAACCCTGCGCGATGCGGAACACGTCCCGGGCCGTGGCGAACAACCCCGCGTTCCCCAGCGTGCCTCCCGCGTGGAACGAGTTGCCGTCGTTCGGCTCGCCCCACATCAGACCCTGCCGGAAGCCGGCGAAGGCGACCGAGAACGTCCGCGGCTCGAAACGCTGCCCCCACTCCGTCGCCGCGATGCGCGGCAGCAGCGCCGGCGGTGGATCGAACGATGAGTCCTTCAGTCCGAGAGGCGCGAAGATCCGCTCGCGTGCGGCAGTGCGGTAGTCGCCGAAGATCTCGCCCAACGCGAAGTAGAGCAGAAAGAAATTGAGGTCCGAGTACGTGACCCGGGTCCCCCTCGGAGCCGCCGGCCCGTCCCTCTCGATCGCCTCCAGCACGGACGGGTAGGCGAACGTCGGGAGCCACGTCCTCAGCCCCGAGGTGTGCGTAAGGAGCTGGCGGAACGTGTAGCCGCGGTACTCGTCGTCCAGCGCGATCCTCCCCTCGGCCACCGCCTGCAGGACCAGGGTCCCCGTGATCAGCGGCTTGGTGATCGACGCGCAGTCGAAAATCGTGTCCGGCGTCGCCGTGATCCGGAACGGCACCGCGACGGCGTGACCGAGGGCATTCTCGCGGACGATCCCGTCAAGAGAGCCGATGGCGTAACTCGCACTGGGGAACGAACCTACGTCGATCTCGCGCCGGAGGAATGAATCCAACACAGTTTGCAGTATGCAGTACTCAGTCGACAGGAGCCGCCCACCCCTTCGGGGTGCGGGCGGTCCTCCTGCCAACCGTCAACCGTCAACTGCCAACCGGCTGCACACGAATCGCTGCCATCGCGCGGGAGGTCCGGGGTACGATCCCGCCCCAAATCGCGACGAACAGGAAAAAATGTTTCGACTCGAACAGCTCGAAATTCACGGATTCAAGTCCTTTTACGACCCCGCCAAACTGACCTTCCCCTCGGCCCTGACCGCCGTGGTCGGGCCCAACGGCTGCGGGAAGTCGAACATCTGTGACGCTCTCATCTGGGTCCTCGGCGAGAACCGCGCCTCCCACATCCGCGGCGAAACGATGGAAGACGTCATCTTCCAGGGCTCCGCCCGTCGCCGCGCGCTCTCCATGGGCGAGGTCACCCTCACCCTCGGCACGTTCAACGGCGACAGCAGCCACCCGCACGCCGACGATGGCAAGATCACGATCAATCGCCGCGTCTTCCGCGACGGCCAGTCGGAGTTCCGCCTCAACGGAAAGCGCGTCCGGATGAAAGACATCTCGGACATCCTCATGGACACAGGCCTCGGCATCCGGAACTACTCGGTGATGGAACAGGGGAAGATCGACCTGATCCTCTCCAACAAGCCGCAGGACCGCCGCAAGCTCATCGAGGAAGCGGCCGGCATCACGAAGTACAAGACCAAGCGCCGCGCCGCGGAGCTCAAGCTCGAGGAGACCCAGCAGAACCTCCTGCGCATCGACGACACACTCTCCGAGGTCACGCGCAATCTGAACTCGCTCAAGCGCCAGGCGTCGAAGGCGCGGCGGCACAAAGAGCTCGCCGACCAGCTATCGCTCGCAAAAAGAGCCCTCTACAAGGGCCGCATCCTCGTCGCGCAAATCGAAGAAGAAGCCGCGAACGCCGGGATCGTCGAGGCGCAGAACCGGGAGAGCGAGCTCGCCGCGCAGCTCGGCACCGACGAGGCCGAGCTCGCGGAGACGCGCACCGTCCACACCGACCGCTCCCATCGCGCCTCGAAGGTCCGCGAAGAGATCGCCGGCCTGTCGGGAGAGGTGGAGCGCCTCCGCTCATTCCTCCAGCAGTCGGAGACCAACCTCGGCGATCTCCTGCAGCGCATCGAGAGCGGTCGCGCGCAGATCGCGACGTTCGAATCGGAAGCGATGGATCAGCAAGCCGCCCTCGACGAGAAGACCCAGCAGTTCGAGGCCGCCCGCGCGGAGCGCAACCGCTTCCGCGAGATCGCCGACCAGGTCGAGCGCGACCGCCAGGAAAAAGGCGACGCCGTCCGTCAGAACGAGAAAGCGCTCGCCGAATCGCGCGAGGCGCTCATGCGCACCATCGCCAAGATCTCCGAGGCGCGCAATCAGGTGCACCAGATCGAGATCGCCGTCGAGAAGTGCGAGTTCTACCTGACGAAGCTCACCGAGAGCGCGCGCAAGGCGGCCGAAAGCCGCGACGGCGCGCTGTCGCAGATGTACGAGTGGGAGCAGTCGGTGCGCGACGCCGAGCAGAATCTCGTCGCCACGCAGCAGACGCTGCGCGACGCGATTGCGCGCCGCGACGAGCTCACCGCGAAGCGCGAGGCCACCCGCGAGTCTCTCGGAGCCGCGCGCGACACGATCTCGCAGACGACCTACAAGGTGGACTCCCTTCGGGCGCTGCTGGTCTCGCTAGAGGCGCAGGACGAGGACGTCCGCCGCGCCGTCATGGAGCTGATCCCGAACGCCGTTCCCGCCGCGGAAGGCGTCCGCGCGGCACAAGGCTTCGAAGCGGCGCTCGACACGCTCCTGCGCGAGGTCTCGAAAGCCGTGGTCGTCGACTCCAGCGCCACCGCGCACGAGGCGATTCGTCGGCTGCGGGAGCGCGGCGCGGGACGCGGCGCATTCATCACCCTCGACTTCTCCCCGCGCGGCGAAGGCTCCCGTCGCGGCGACGCGGCGCACTCGGTCCTCGGGGAAGGTGCGGTCGCCAACGCCGTCCGCCACGCAATCCCGGAGGCCTACATCGTCGGATCGCTGTCCGAGGCATTCGACCGTGCGCAGGAGCGCCCGAACGCGACCTTTGTCACGCTCGAAGGCGACGTGGTCCGCGGCCCGCTGGTCATCGGCGGCAAGACCGAGGGCGCGACGCCCGGCGTCTTCTCCATCAAGCGCGAGATCGACGATCTCGAAGCGCTCCTCGGCAGCGAGGAGTCGCGCGCGAGCGGCATCGCCGCGGAACTGCAGACGCTCGAGGAGGAGCTGCGCGCCGCCGACGACGCACGGATCATCGCCGACGAGCGGGCGCGCACCGCGGAGCAGGAGCTGCGCGAGCGCAACAGCCAGCGAGAGCGCGCCGGCGCGGAACTGCAGCGCTTCGAGAAAGACCTCGCCGTCGCGTCCGAGGAGCAGACGCTGTACGTCGAAGAGAAGGACCAGCTCGTCGCACGCAAGGACACCGCGATCTCCGAGGTCGAGTCCCTGCAGGCCCGTGAGGCGGAGCTGCACGAGCAGATCCGCGCCCACGAGGAGCACATCTCCGAAGCGCGCGCGGCATTCGAGGCGGTCACTGAAGTCGCGTCGAAGGCGCGCGTCGACGTCGAGAGCGCGACCGGCAACGTCAACGCCATCCAACGCGAGCACGAGAACCTCACCCGCATCGTCGTTTCCCTCGGCGCCCGCGCCACGCAGCTCCAGCAGGAGATCGAGACCCTCGTCCGTCGCCAGCAGGAGACGGACGTCGCAGTCGAGCAGGCGCGCGGTCAGCTCGAGGCATCGCTCGCGAAACTGCACGAGCTGTCGGAGATGCGCGTGGCTCTCGAAGCCGAGGTCGCGGACCTCGACGCCAAAGTGCAGGAGCTGTCGTCGCGTGCGGTCAGCTCACGCGAGACATGGAACACCGCGAAAGATGCGCTGTTCGAGGCCGAGCGCCGCGTCGACCGCGCGCAGTCGGCCTTCGCGCTGCTGCGCGAGCAGATCTCGCTCGACCTGCACGCCGGCGTCGACGCCCTCGCCGACGTCGAGCCGCCCGCCGACGACGAGGCCCGGGCAACGCTCGAGGCCGACGTCGCGAAGCTGACCGATCAGCTCGAGAAGATCGGTCCCGTGAACGTGCTGGCCATCGAGGAGCATCAGGAGCTCGAGACCCGCGAGTCGTTCCTGCGCACCCAGCGCGACGATCTCGTGCAATCGATCGAGTCACTCCGCCAGACCATCCGCAAGATCAACCTCACGTCGCGCGAGCTCTTCCGCGAGGCGTTCGGTGCCGTGAACCAGTCCTTCGGTGAGATCTTCGCGTCCCTCTTCGGCGGCGGCACCGCGCGCATGCAGCTCCTCGACGAGGAAGACGTCCTCGAGTCTGGGATCGAGCTCGTGGCCCAGCCTCCCGGCAAGAAGAACCAGTCCATCGTGCTGCTCTCCGGCGGCGAGCGCGCACTGACCGCGATCGCCCTGCTGTTCGCGATCTTCAAATACAAGCCGTCCCCCTTCTGCATCCTCGACGAGGTCGACGCCCCGCTCGACGAAGTCAACACGGAGCGTTTCGTGCGCCTCGTGCGCGACTTCTCGCGCGACACACAGTTCATCGTCATCACGCACTCCCGCCGGACGATGGAAGCGGCAGACGTCCTCTACGGCGTGACAATGGAGGAGGCGGGCTGCTCGCGGCTCGTGAGCGTGAACTTCGCGGAGATGGAGGGGTGATCAACGAGAACCCGCACCCGCCACTACCGCCTCTCTGGCGCGTGACGAGCTTCATTGGTAAGAAAAGTGTAGCACCCGGCCTGTGCTGCCTAACGCATGTCGAGATGGGCGAGTCTGTGGACGAATGGAGCGCGTGCGCTAAACTGACCGAAGCATGACCCGCGACGCGACGACGCTGCTGCACGATGCGCTCCGACTCCCCGAGCATGAGCGGATGGAGCTCGCGGCGCGCCTTCATGCACAGCAGAGTGCCGTGATCGCCTCCGACCCTGAGGTCATGAGCGGCGCGCCCGTCTTCAAAGGTACGCGCGTTCTTGCCCAGACGTTGATCGAGTACCTCGAAGCAGGCGATTCGATCGATGACTTCCTGGAAGGATTCCCGTCCGTCACCCGGGAGCAGGTCATCGCCTTCCTCGAGGAGACCAAAGCCCGCGTTCTGGCGTTCGGCGAATGAGGGTCCTCCTCGACGAGTGCGTGGATTGGCGACTGCTTCGCGACCTCACCAGGTGCGACTGTGAAGACACCGCGCGCCGGTGAATTCCGGATTCTGAGCTGGCGTGACCTGAGGTAGCCACCCGGGCCGGCTGGAAGCCGGCGTAGCGGCCGGCAGGATGCGGCGCTCCGCGATGCGCTGTGCTCCCGCGGCGCGTTGCGCGCGTTTGACATCGTCCAGGCTCAGGAGCTCGACTCCGGGCGCGGGGCCGGCACCGCGCTCGAGCTCGCCCGCGGCGAGAGCGTCAACGTTCGCGGCACGCCGGCTGAAGCCCTGGGCCATTGACCCGGCGAGGAGTGAACCGCCGAGGCCGCGGAATCCCCTCCGGCGGGCTTCCGTTATCCCCGCCGCCTCGACCGTAACGTTCCTGTGAACGGCCCGTCCAAGTCGAGGCAAGGAAAACGCTTCGCATGCCCGAATTCATCCTCAGAGTGGGAACGCCGGAAGGCGACGTCGTCGAGCGGCCGGTGGTCGCGGCGTCCCTGCGCGCCGCGCAGGACGAGGCGCGGCGCCAGGGTCTGCACGTGTTCGGCGCGCGCCGCGGCTCCTTTCGAGTGCGCGACCTCCTGCCGCGCTTCGGACGTGCCGTCAGCACCGAGCAGTTCCTCCTCTTCAATCAGGAACTGCTCGCCCTCGTCCGGGCCGGCCTGCCGATCGTGCAATCCTTCGACATCCTGCTCGATCGCCAAAAGAACCCGCGCTTCCGCGAGCTGCTCACCGAGATCCGCGAGAAGCTCACCTCGGGCGTGGCCCTCTCCGACGCGTTCGCCGCGTATGGCGACCTCTTCCCGCCCATCTATTCGACATCGCTGCGCGCGGGCGAGCGGTCCGGCGATCTCGAGGGCGTGATCAAGCGCTTCCTCCGTTACCAGAAGCTCATCGTCACCTTGCGCAAGCGCGTCGTTGGCGCGATGGTCTACCCGGCCATCCTCGTCCTGCTCTCGACGGCGATGGTCTTCGTCATGATGACCTTCGTCATCCCGAAGTTCGCCGAGTTCTTCGAGGGCTTCGGCCAGGAGCTGCCCTGGTTCACGCAGGTCATGATCACCGTCGCCACGTTCATGCGCCAGAACGTGCTCCTGGTGATCATCGGTGTGGCCCTCGCGGCGGTCCTCGTCAACCGCTGGGTGAAAACGGCCGGACGCCTGGTCTGGGACCGTCTCAAGCTGCGCATTCCCCTGGTGGGAGGAATCCTGCACCGCTTCGCGATCATGCAGTTCACGCAGTCCCTCGGCACACTGCTCGCCGGCGGCACGCCGATGGTCCCGGCCATCGAGATCGCCTCCCAGTCGGTCACCAACGCGCTCGTCTCCACGAAAATCTCCGGCATCGTGCAGAACGTACGGGAGGGGGAGCCGCTGTGGCGCTCGCTCGACAACACCAGGGTCGTGAGCGACCTGGCGGTCGAGATGATCAAAGTGGGCGAGTCGACCGGCGCGCTCACGGAAATGCTGGCCAATGTGAGCGAGTTCTACGACGAGGAAATCGAATCCCGGCTCACGCGGATGGTCGCGGCGATCGAGCCCCTGATTCTCGTGTTCATGGGCGGCGTCATCGCCGTTCTCCTTTATGCCTTCTATCTCCCGCTCTTCCGGCTCTCGCAGGCCGGGATGTAGCCTTTTTCATCTGAACGACAATGGTCGCTGATCCGAACCGCACGCTCTACAAGAACGCCGACCCGACCGGTGAGGCCTCCCGCGCCCGCCGTCTGGCGGAGCAGTATGGCTTCCCGTATCTCGACCTGGACCACTTCCAGGGCGATCACCAGCTCTTCCGGGAGATCCCGCTCGAGCTGATGATCCGCTACCAGTTCCTCCCCGAGCACAGGGAGAACGGCCACGTGGTGGTGGTCGTGGGCGATCCGACGGACGTGCTCAAGCTCGACGAGCTCGAGCTCCTCCTGGGCTCGCCGCTGAAGGTCAAGGTCGCCTCGCCGGCCGCCATCCGCGACAAGCTGCAGAAGTCCGAGTCGACGCAGCGCGTCCTCGATGAGGCCACGGAAGGCTTCCGCATGCAGCTCGTGGCGGAGAACGAGGAAGGCGAAGAGACGCTGACCATCGACTCGATCACGGCGCAAGACTCGTCGCCGATCATCAAGCTCGTCGACTCGATCGTCTTCAACGCCATCCAGCGCCGCGCGTCGGACATCCACATCGAGACGCGCGACAACGAGGTCGTGGTCAAGTACCGCATCGACGGCGTTCTCTACGAGGCTCTCGATCCGATCGACAAGCGCCATCACTCCACGATCATCAGCCGGATCAAGATCATGTCGGAGCTCGACATCGCCGAGAAGCGCGTGCCCCAGGACGGCCGCTTCAAGCTCCGCATCACCGGCCGGACCATCGACTTCCGCGTCTCAATCGTGCCGACCGCTCACGGAGAGGACTCGGTCATCCGAATCCTGGACAAGGAGTCGATGTCGTCGGAGTTCAAGAACCTCCGCCTGGACATCCTCGGCTTCGACGACGCGATGCTGACCCGCTTCCGGAAGTTCATCAAGGAACCGTACGGGATGGTCCTCGTCACCGGTCCCACCGGCTCGGGCAAGACCACGACGCTCTACGCGGCCCTCTCGGAGATCCAGTCGTCCGAGGACAAGATCATCACGATCGAAGACCCGGTGGAATACCAGCTTCGCGGAATCACCCAAATTCCGGTCAACGAGAAGAAGGGCCTCACGTTCGCGCGCGGCCTGCGCTCGATCCTGCGCCATGACCCCGACAAGATCATGGTCGGTGAGATCCGCGACGAGGAGACCGCGCAGATCGCCGTGCAGTCGGCGCTCACGGGCCACCTCGTGTTCACCACTGTCCACGCGAACAACGTCGTCGACGTCCTGGGCCGCTTCCTCAACATGAAGGTCGATCTGTACAACTTCGTGTCGGCCCTCAACTGCGTCCTCGCGCAGCGTCTCGTGCGCAAGATCTGCGACCACTGCAAGCGCGAGGCGGCGTACAGCGAACAGCTGCTCGTCGAGTCCGGCCTCGATCCGGCGGACTATCGCGGCACGACGTTCTACGAGGGTGCCGGCTGTCTGGAATGCAACGGAACCGGGTTCCACGGCCGGGCCGCGATTTCGGAACTTCTGGACCTCTCGGATCGTATTCGAACCATGATCCTCGACCGCCGCCCCGCCTCGGAGATCAAGAAGGCCGCGCACGAGGAGGGAATGTCTTTCCTTCGCGACTCGGCGCTACTCAAAGTGATGGCCGGACAGACGACGTTGCGCGAGATCAACAAGGTGACGTTCGTCGAGTGATCCGAGGCAGAGGGCAGAAGATGACACAACGGAGATTCAAACTTCTGCGCTCTGCGCTCTGCGCTCAGCCCTCCAGAAAAGACCATGACTAGATCCTTCCCCCCTGACGTCGTCGTTCTCGACAGCGATTCTCTGGTGCATGCGCGCTTCGGCCGCGGCAAGGCGAATCCGCGCATCGTGACGGCGAAGAGCCATCGCCTTGCGCCCGAGACGTTCACGGCCGCGCCGGTGACGCCGAACCTCGCGAGCGAGGCTGCGCTCGCGGAGACGCTCCGCCGCCTGCGCGCGGAGACGGGCAAATGGGAGAAGGTCTCGGTCCTTCTTCCCGACTCCTGGTTCCGCACCAACATCGTCGACCTGCCCTCGCTCCCCGACCGTGAGGCAGACGCGAAGGAAGTCGTCCTCTGGAGTCTCAAGAAGACGCTTCCGATCCCGCCCGAACAGCTCCGCATGACGTACAGCGTTCTCTCCCGCGTGAACCGCGGGGCGAAGGTGCTGGTGCTCAGCGCGCTGGAGGCGACGCTCGCGGCGATCGAGCGGGGATTCGCCGCGTCCGGATTCGAGGTCGTGCTCATCGAGCCGATGGGGCTCAACATCTGGAACGCGATCGCGGTTCGGCAGACCGACGACACGACGGTGGGCGATCGGCTCCTCATTCATCTCCGGGAGACCGATTTCACGACCGCCGTCTTCCGCGGTCCGCAGCCGCTGTTCATCCGCTCGCGCAACCTCAGCGGGGAGCGCTCCATCGACCAGGAGATCCGTCTCTCGGCCAGCTACCTGCGCGACTCGCTGCAGGTCGAGACGTTCGCGAGCTGCTGGGTGGCGGGGGAGCGCGGCGCGGACATCCACGCCGTCCTTGCCGAGGAGTTCAATACGCAGGTGCGCTCCGTCGCGCTGAAGGATTACGCGGAAAACGTTCCCTCCGGAACGTTCGGCCTCGACGCCGAGCTGACCGCCTGCACAGGAGTGTTCACCGGGTGAAGCCGATCCATCTCAATCTCGCGGCACGTCCGTATCGCGACTACCGTCCGGTGTACGCCGTGGTGGTCGTCCTCTCCCTGTTGACGGCATTCCTGATGCTGAACAACATCGAGACCTACTACCGCTACATCCACGAAACGCAGTCGACGCGCGCGAAGATCGCGCAGGTTGAGGAGCAGGGGCGGATCGAGAGGCAGAAGGAAGAGACCGCCCGCCAGCGCGTGGCCGGTCTCGACCTGTCGAAGCTCGAGCACCAGACCCGGTTCGTCAACGCCAAGCTGGCCGAGCGCGCGTTCTCCTGGAGCCGCCTGCTCGACTCGCTCGAGTCGATCCTCGTCGATGACGTCCGCCTCGTCTCCGTCTTCCCCAATTTCACGGAAACGGGGCCGATTCGCCTGGAGATGAACTTCCAGGCCAAGTCCGGCGACGGC
Source organism: uncultured Thermoanaerobaculia bacterium (assembly GCA_964558905.1). Classification (GTDB taxonomy): domain Bacteria; phylum Acidobacteriota; class Thermoanaerobaculia; order Gp7-AA8; family Gp7-AA8; genus QHVT01. The sequence continues at coordinate 21,480 of CAZLGP010000162.1, forward strand.
ATGATCACCACCATCAATCGCATGAACGCCGACCCTCAATTCGTCGGCGCATTCCCGAGCAGCGAGACGGGGCTCGACGACGGCACGTACACGTTCACCCTGTCGGCCCAATACCTGCCCGACCTGCCGCGCACGGTGGGGGTGATCCGATGATCTGGCGCGAGAAGCGGATCCTCCTTCTGATCCTGGCGACACTCCTGCTCGGGAACGTCGTCTTCTTCATGACCTATCGCGTGCAGTACCAGTCGCGTCTGGATGAGATGGATGAACGGCTGGCGCAGGCCGAGGGACAGCTCGAGAGGTCGCGCGAGGCACGCATCGACGCCGAGGCGAAGCTGCAGGCGTACAGGAAGGTCGAGCGCGACATCGCCGAGGTATTCGATCAGCATTGGTCGACACGGCAGCGCCGCCTCACGCGCCTCATCGGCGAGGTCAAGCGCCTGGCCGACGCGAGCAACGCCATTCCAAAGACCTATTCGTTCGGGAGCGTGGAACAGGCCAAAACAACGGCGAAGGGCCTCCGCGGCCGCGACATCGTCGTCGGCGCAAATGAGGTCTCGATCACCTTTTCCGTCGTTGCGTCATACGATCAGGTCCGCCGGATGATCAACCTGCTCGAGCTCTCCCAGCAGTTCGTGATCATCGAAGGGGTCGCGCTGACCGCCGGCGACCAGAATCAACTGACCCTCAACCTCCGATTGAAGACTGTCTTCCGCGACGAGCAGGCGCCCGCCGCGGCAAACCGGCTGTGATGGACTGGATGAACTGGAAAACCTGGACTGCCGCGGCGCTGATCCTCGTCGCCGTGTTCGTGATCTACACGTTCGCGGCGCCGGACACGCCGTCGCGCGACAACACGCCCGCCGTCGCGTCGGCGAGGAAGGCGAACGGCCCGCGCACCGCGGCGCCCTCGGGCCTGGACGCCGTGCGGCTCGACCTGCTGGACGCCGAGAGCGGCAGCTACAAGAGCAGGCGGAATCTCTTCGCGTACAAGGAGCCTCCGCCACCTCCGCCGCCACCTCCCCCGCCGCCTCCCACGCCGCCGCCCGACCAGGACGGCGACGGCGTGCCCGATTTCCGCGACAACTGTCCGACCGTTCCGAACCCCGATCAGCAGGACATCGATGGAGACGGCATCGGCACGGCATGCGAGACGAAGGTCGAGGTTCCACCACCACCGCCACCGCCCACGCCGCCGCAGTTCACCTACAAGTTCATCGGCACGTTCGGCCGGCCGCAGAGCCCGATCGCCACCTTCGCCCGCGACGGTGAGATCGTGAATGCGCGCGTCGGGGACGTGATCGAAGGCAAGTTCATTCTGAAGCGCATTGGCATCGAGTCGGCCGAGATCGGCTTCGTCGGCTTCCCTCCGGACGTCACGCAGCGTGTGCCGCTCGGGCAGTGACCGTTTCGGCGTCGAGTGACGTTTCGCTCTTCGGACCGTCACATCGTCAGGATTCTCCGCACCAGGACAAAAGACGAATGAATCGAATCAAACAGCCTCTCGCGACACTCATGATTGCGCTCCTGTTGTCCTCGTGCGCGAGCTACAACGCGTACAAACAGGCCATGGTCGCCGAGCAGTCGAAGGACTGGGACGTGGCCGTCACCCAGTACGAGCGTGCTCTGGAGATCGATCCCGACAACCGTGAGTACAAGCTCGCCCTCGCCCGCGTCCGCCGCGAGGCTTCCCGCGCGCACTTCGAAAAAGGCAAGGTCTTCCGCGCCGAGGCCGCCCAGGCAAAAACGGCGGAAGAGCAGTACCGCCTGTCGCAGATGGCCGCGACCGAGCTCCAGCTCGTGGTCAAGCTCGATCCGACGAATCAGTTCGCCGCCGTCGAGCTCTCCAAGGCCTTCCAGATGATGCAGGACCTGCAGCGTGCCGCGAACGAGTCGGTCTCGATCGATGAGATCAAGAAACGCGCGGCGGCGAAGATGACCAAGGCCCAGCCGCCGCAGCTCAATCCCGCTTCGGACGAGCCGATCTCGCTCACCTTCTCGCGCGACACGCCGATCAAGGACATCTACCGCGCCCTCGGCAACGCCTTCGGAATCAACGTCCTGTTCGATCAGGCCGTGAAGGACGACCGCATCAGCATCGAGCTCCGCGACGTCACCGCCCAGCAGGCGCTCGAGCGCGTCATGCAGGCCGGCAATCACTTCTACAAGGTCCTCGACGAGAAGACCATCATCGTCATCCCCGACAACCCCCAGGCCCGCCGAGACTACGAAGACCTCGTCATCCGTACGTTCTATCTCTCCAACGGCGACGCCGAGCAGGTCACGAACGTGGTCCGCACGATGATCGAGGCCCGCAACGTCTTCCCCCTCAAGGCCCTCAACGCCATCACCATCCGCGACACCGCGGACAAGGTCCGCATCGCCGAGAAGATCATTCAGGCGAACGACAAGGCCAAGGCAGAAGTCGTCGTGCAGGTGGAGCTGGTGGAGCTCAACCTCAACCGCATCCGCGACCTCGGCTTCGCCATCTCCGGCTTCCGCGGCGCGGACGGCGTCAGCGAGTCCGCCAACGCTACGCCCGTCGTCGGCGGCAATGTCTTCAACTCCGGCACGCTTGCGCAGATCCAGGAAGTCGTAGGCAGTCTCAACTCGCTGCGCAACAACCTGAACTTCACCATCCCGCAGGCCACGTACTCGCTGCTCAAGACGTACGGAAACAGCGAGCTGCTGGCGAACCCGGAGTTGCGCATCTCCGAGGGAGAGAAGGCGACGCTGCACATCGGCCAGCGCATCCCCGTCCCCGTCACGACGATCTCGGGCTACAACCCCGGCACACCTCAGCCGGGACAGAATCCGAACCTGACCGTTCCCTACACGTCGTTCCAGTACCAGGACGTCGGCATCAAGGTGGGGATGGAGCCTCGCGTGCACCATAACCGCGAGGTCACACTGAAACTCACGGTCGAGGTCTCGGACCAGGGCACCGCTGTCGAGTTCGCGGGGCAGCGCCAACCGACGTTCCTCACCCGGACGATCGAGTCGACGATCCGTCTCAAGGACGGCGAGACGAACTTCCTCGCCGGTCTCATTCAGACCAACAAGACCAAGAGCGCAACCAAAACGCCCATCCTCGGCGACATCCCGCTGATCGGCCGTCTGTTCACGAACGAGCATCGCGACGAGAGGCGCACCGACCTCGTGCTGACCATGACTCCGCACATCGTGCGCATCCCGGACATCACCGAGGAAGACGTGGCCCCGATGTGGGTGGGTACGGGCAACAACCTCACCTTCCGTGGCGTGTCGCCGCGCATCGAGTCGCAGATCGGCGCGGATCCGTTCGTGCCGGCGCGCTCGCAGTTCGAGAACCGCCAGCTGGCCGAGGACGGCGAGCCGGGCAACTACATCATTCCCGAGGGAACGGAGGCGCAGCCACCCGCGCAGACCCAGCCGCAATCGGGCATGCCAAACGATCCGTTCCGCCGGCAGCAGCCACAGCAGCCAGCGCCGAATCCGAACAATCCGCCGGAGATCCAGGATCAGAATCCGCCGTCGCAACTACAGTCGCAGTCGAGCGCCTCGGCGATCGAGGCGTCGAGCGCGGACGCGATCGAAGCCGCCGCGATCGAGACCGCCGCGCTTCGACTCTTGCCGCGCATCTCTCCGCAACCCTCCTCGATCGAGCTCGGTCCGGGCGAGAGCCGGCTCTGGAACATCGTCGGCATGGACCTCGACGGACTGAATGCGCCGGAGCTCGTGCTGCACTTCAATCCGCGGGCGATGGACGTCACCGACATTTCCGTCGGTTCGGCACTGAGGGTCGATCCAGCCACGCCGCCGGTGATCACCGTCGATCGGACGGCGGGGACGATCCGGGTGAAGAGCTCGAACGGAAAGCCTCTGGAGTTCGTCGGCGGCGGCGACGTACTCGCCATCCGCGTACACTCCGGCGCCCCGGGCGAGGCATTCCTGGTGTTGAAAGATCCCGAGTTCCGCACGCCGGGCGGCAAGAACGTCGTGGCCGCGGTGGCGGGAGGGAGGGCGAGAATCCGGTGATGTTGCAGCGAATCCGACAGAAGAGCGGCGGCTTTTCGATCGCCGAGCTGATCACCGTGGTTGCGATCATCGGCATCCTCGCGGCGATCGCCCTTCCCGTGGCGCGCTTCGGCATTCGCCGCCAGAAGGAGATCGAGCTGCGCGACCGCCTGCGGAAGATCACCGGCGCGATCGATCGCTATCACGACCTGATGCTGATGGGGCAGGTCGGTCAGCCGCAGCAGGGCGCACCCCCGGGCGCGCAGAACCTCGTCCGGCCCGCGCAGATGCAGGCCCTTGGCTCGGACGGATATCCGAAAGACCTCGAGGAGCTGCTCAAAGGCGTGAAGATGTCGGACGGCAAGACCATCCGGCTCATTCGCGAGCGCGACCTCATCGACCCCATGACCGGTCGCAACGAATGGATCACTCTGTCGACGACCGACGATCCGGATACGTCGATGAGCAACGGAGACAACGTCTTCGAAGTGCACTCGACGTCGACCGCGCTGTCGCTCGACGGCGAGACGCGTTACAACGAGTGGTAGCCGGCAACGATGAACGATGAAGGATGAACGATGAACGCCCCTGACCTCCCGATCCACGACAATCGAACGGCCCGTGCCGTTCATCGTTCATCCTTCAGCGTTCATCGTTCCGGAGAGCGCGGCTTCTCTCTCATCGAGCTGCTCGTCGTCGTGACGATCATCGGCATCCTCGCGGGCATCGCCCTGGTCAACGTCAGCACGGCCCAGCGCAAAGCACGCGAGGCCGCGCTGAAGTCGAACCTGCACGAGATGCGCAAGGCCATCGACAACTTCTATGCCGACAAACAGCGCTATCCGTCGGATCTCAACGAGCTCGTGCCGAATTACCTTCGCAGGATCCCGCCCGATCCGATCACGATGCAGGACGACTGGGAGCCGATCATGGACGATCCGATGAGCCTGGACGGCGGGATGGAGACCGAGACCGACCCTGACGCGTACGCACAACCGGGCGTGATCGACGTGAAGAGTCGCGCCGAGGGGATGACGCTCGACAATGTCCCGTACACGGAACTCTAGCCCGCATTTCTCACAGCCTTTCGTCGCGAGACAGCCGAGAGTGGCCTGGATGCGAGTCGCACGGCGATTTCGCGACGAAAGCATAGTTGACACTATGTTGAGGAG